>JAPKFF010000100.1:0-6931 GCA_028821715.1 Dehalococcoidia bacterium | reverse complement strand
CACGCGGATTCCGACTGTGCCTGTATTGGCAGTGACAACTGCCGGAACTTTGTCAGCGGCAGGCAGCACGATCGTCAAAGCACCTGGCCAGAAACTATCGGCCAATTTTCGAAGCGGCTCTGGGAACTTAATGCAAAGCGATTCAGCCATCTCTGAATCACTTACTAATAGAGGTACCGGGGTGCCGGGATTACGACCTTTCGTAGCGAAAACATTTTGAACGGCTTTTGCATTTATACCGTCTGCACCAAGGGCGAAATAGGTATCTGTTGGAAACGCTACGAGGTCTCCGTTTTTGATCGCCAGTACGGCTCGTTCAAGCCCCGAAACATCGGTTGAAATCAGCATTGTTTAATCTTATCGACCTACGACTCGTGTGAACGCTCCATTATCCTTTAGAAATTTCCAAAATTAACCGTGACTCTAATGACGGGGAGATGTAAATTTACGTATCAGGTTTACACGGACGTGATCACACGACTCGATAATGAGACGTAGCGATTGTCCCGAACGGCATTTCGCTAACCTGTTTTGTCACTGCGAGCGGGGATCCAAACCATGATCGAAAACCCACCAAATGACGATTCATCCAGCCGGGTATCTACATCAGACGATATCGAACTAGGTACGTATCTGGAGATTGCTCAAGCCGACCGTGCTCAAGGTAGTAACTCATCAGTCGAAGAGAGAATGAAAACGATTGTCATCCTAGACTTCGGATCCCAGTACTCTAGGTTGATCGCACGACGTGTTCGGGAGTCCAACACCTACTGTGAATTGGTTCCCCACGATGCCGGGCCTGGAATTCTCAAGGAACAGGATGTCGTTGGCATCATCCTCTCGGGTGGTCCTAACAGCGTGTACGAAGATGACTCACCTATGGCTCCGACATGGGTCTATGACGCCGGGGTTCCTATTCTAGGTATTTGCTACGGCATGCAGCTGATTGCACACCAACTTGGCGGAACTGTAGCTCGAGGTACAGAGCGAGAGTACGGACACGCAGTCGTACATAAAGATGGTCAGTACAACAAACTTTTCGACGGTCTCGAAAATGAAGTGCCCGTATGGATGAGCCACGGCGACCGCATTGAAGAACTACCGCCAGGATTCCGTTCTATGGCGTACACCGAGAACTCCCCACTAGCAGTCATGGGCAACGAAGAGGGAACCTATTTTGGAATCCAGTTCCACCCCGAAGTTGCCCACACGCCGCAAGGCACAGAAATTCTGCGCAACTTCGTATTCGGAGTATGTGATGCCCCCGGTGACTGGATCCCAGCTAATTTCGTAAATGATGCTGTCGCGAGAATTAAAGAACAAGTAGGTGATGGCAAGGTCATCTGTGCACTCTCCGGTGGAGTCGACTCCACAGTTGCTGCCGCACTCATTCACCGAGCCATCGGTGATCGACTCACCTGTATTTTCGTCGACAACGGTCTCATGCGAAAAGGTGAAGCCGACCGAGTTCAAAACGTATTCGCAAGCCAACTCGGCGTGAACTTGATTTTCGTCGACGGTACAGAGCGATTCTTGAGCGCCTTGAAAGGCGTAACTAATCCCGAAGTAAAACGAAAATCTATCGGTGCAGAGTTCATCAAAATCTTCGAAGAAGTGGCCATCGACATCGGCGAAGTCGACTATCTAGCGCAAGGCACACTTTATCCAGACGTTATCGAAAGCACCAGCGCCGACTCTAAAGCTTCACATAAGATCAAGACTCATCACAACGTAGGTGGCCTGCCCGAGCACATGGATCTCAAGTTGGTTGAGCCACTGCGATACATGTTCAAAGACGAAGTTCGCAAGGCCGGTGCCGAGCTTGGACTCACACCGCAAAGCGTGAATCGCCAGCCATTCCCTGGACCCGGACTCGCAATACGAATCATGGGCGAAGTGACCTACGAAAAACTAGAAATATTGCGAAACGTTGACTGGATCGTCATAGATGAAATCAAAAACGATGGTCTCTATGACAAGCTCTGGCAGTCGTTCGCTGTTCTAACGAACACACAGACTGTTGGAGTTATGGGCGATCAGCGAACGTACCAGTACGTTGTTGCAATTCGAGCAGTCACAAGCGCTGACGCCATGACAGCAGACTGGGCGCGACTCCCCTACGACACTCTTGCGAAGATATCGAACCGAATCGTCAACGAAGTCGACGAAGTGAACCGAGTCGTTCTCGACATCACAAGCAAACCACCTGGAACTATCGAGTGGGAGTAGTTCGGATCGTTTGAGTTAAACGAAGCGCAGTTGGTTTCCCGAGTCGGGTTTAAATGAGACGCAAATTGAGGCATGCACGATTGAAAGTTCTACTAATTGGATCAGGGGGGCGTGAACACGCAATGGCGTGGAAACTTGCGCAGAGCCCAAAAATTACCGAGTTATTGATTGCGCCCGGAAATGCCGGCACGGCTGAAGTCGGCAACAACGTAAAAATCGGTGTCGATGACCACGCCGACATCGTGGAATTTGCAACAAATGAGAATGCCGATCTAGTTATCGTAGCTCCTGATCAACCCATCGTCGATGGATTATGCGATCGACTAAGATCAGCCGGAATCACAACATTTGGGCCATCAGCGGCCGCCGCTCAAATAGAAGGTTCAAAGATCTGGTCAGACGACCTCATGACCAAATATGCCATTCCAACTGCCGAATCAGTGGCTTTCAGCAATTCCGGGCTGGCAATCGAATACGCTCGCTCGAAACCCGCAGGATCATTGGTCGTCAAAGCCGACGGACTCGCAGCGGGCAAAGGCGTAATTTTGCCTGAGACCAACGATGATCTTCATCATGCGATCATCGGAATGCTAGATCACGGCGCGTTCGGTGAGTCATCTTCAAGTATTTTGCTTGCTGAACGTATGATTGGCCCCGAAGCCAGCGTGTTCGCATTCGTCGATGGCGAGCACGTCTCTGCCGAGATTGCCACCTGTGACTACAAACGAGCCGGTGAAGACGATGTGGGCCTCAACACAGGGGGGATGGGAGCGTACGGTCCCCCCGAGTTCTGGAACGCTGAATTAGCCGCAACAGTTCGTAGTGAAATCCTAGAGCCAGTAGCAAAGGCGTTAGTTGCCGAAAATAGTTCGTTCTCCGGGGTGATTTACGCAGGACTAATGATCACCGAGTCTGGTCCTAAAGTGGTCGAATTCAACTGCAGATTCGGCGATCCCGAAACTCAGATCCTGATGCCGATGCTCGATTCCGACCTTCTGGAAATCTGCCTTGCAGTCGCTGAAAACCGCCTTGCCGAAGAAGAAGTTGTTTGGTCGACGGAACCTCACACGTTTGTAGTTGCCGTGTCGGGTGGTTACCCCGGCTCTTATCCAACCGGATTTGAAATATCAGGCATCGACGATGCGACCGAACACGGAGTCGTATTCCATGCTGGAACATCCGTTGACGATAACGATGTTCTTCTAACTTCGGGGGGCCGTGTGCTGGGCGTTTCCTCATCTGGTACCACCATCAAAGATGCTCGAACGTCCGCTTATACTGGCATCGCACAAATCTCATTTGAAGGTATGCAGTATCGGCGTGATATTGCCGAACGGGCGGTTCAGGACTAACTTTGAGCACGATCAGCGTTGTATTCGATTTCGACTGCTCTCTCGTAACTTCGTTTGTTGGCGGAATGATGTTTAACGGCTACATTCCTGACTCGAAGCTCGAAATTGCTCGTGAGCGGTTTCAGTCCGACACAACTTCACTCCGTCTGTATCAAGAAGAGGTGTTCGACAGCGTTAGCCAAACGCCAGCCGAGATGTCACAAAGGGCAGCCGATGGAGCAGAAATTCGTCCGTTAGCTCAAGAACTATGTGACGAAGTTCGAAAAACTGGCGGATCGGTTGTTGTCGCCTCGGCGGGACTTGATTTCTATATCAAACCAGTGCTCGATCGAGCCAATCTTGACCAACTCGATATTCACAGTGGAATTGTAGTTTCAGATCCGACATGTCTACCGCCATTTATATACGATTACCCCTCTGCCGGCGACGCTTGTGAAGGCGATTGGGTTACCTGCAAATGCAAGGTAATTAACGATTTAAGAGATGAAATCGCCGATAGCACAGTAATATTCATTGGTGACGGATCAGGGGCAGACGTATGCGCTGCCACAAACGCCGCCGATAAGATTTTCGCACGCGGTCGGTTACTCGCATATTGCAAAGAGAACGATATTTCAGTTACGGAATTCGGTGACGATTTTGAACCGGTACTAAATTACGTCGAAAACAAGACGTCAGCCAACGGAGATCGATAGACAGTGATCCCACGATATTCTCGACCCGAAATGAACGCTATTTGGTCGGAAGACAACGCCTTCGATCTGTGGCTTCAGGTTGAAATTGCAGCATCCCAAGCATGGACAGACCAAGGGGTCGTCCCGGCAGAAGACATGGCAAAGATTCGTCATGCCAAGTTCGATCGCAGCGCATACGATCGTTGGTTTGATGAGACCAAGCACGATATCGTTTCGTTTACTCGCGCCGTTGGCGAAAGTCTCGGTACGGAAAGCCGCTGGGTTCACCACGGGCTAACGTCCAATGATGTAAAAGACACCGCTCTCAGCATGCAACTTACACAGTCGTGTGATTTGTTGGACCGAGGTCTTGTCGAGCTACTTAACGCACTCCAATCCCAAGCGATCAAATACAAGAACACACCTTGCATCGGTCGTTCACACGGCATTCACGCCGAACCAATGAGCTTCGGAATGAAACTCGCCCTCTGGTTCGCCGAAATGAATCGAAACCGAGAACGGCTGGCTGGGGCAAGAAAACGAGTAGCTGTCGGAATGCTCTCTGGACCTGTTGGTACGTTCGCTTCGGTGCCACCAGTGATCGAAGAATCTGTATGTCAACAGCTGAATCTCTCCCCTGCTGAAATATCAAACCAAGTGATTCAACGAGATCGACACGCCGAATACGTACAAGTCCTCGCATTGATCGCTGCAACGCTCGACAAAATGGCGACTGAAATTCGTGGACTACAACGCACAGAGGTCAGGGAAGTTGAAGAACCGTTCGGTAAACCCGGTTACGTAACTAAGGGGTCATCGTCGATGCCTCACAAGCGCAACCCTGAGCTGTCAGAACGCATTTGCGGACTCGCACGCTTCATTAGAGGTCATTCGATCACAGCGCTAGAAAACGTCGCTCTGTGGCACGAACGCGATATATCGCACTCTTCTGCCGAACGCATGATTCTTCCCGATGCTTCGCTCGGACTCGATTACATCATGAGTTTGATGACTGGCATCATCACCGACATGGTCGTACATGAAGATCGAATGATGCAAAACCTCGAATCAACACGAGGTCTAATCTTCTCACCACGGGTCATGTTGCTGCTAGTCGAGTATGGAGTCGACCGCGATGATGCCTACGACGCGGTCCAACGTAACGCCATGAAATCGTGGGACGAAGAACTTGACTTTCGAGTACTCGTCAAAGCCGATCCAGTGGTTTCGGAAAAAGTCTCAGCTGAGGCACTTGACGGATTGTTCGACTACAACTTCTATCTTGGCCATGTAGATCACATTTACAGTCGAGTAGGTATCTCTGAGGCTGCAATTGACTGACGCCATTCTCGAAACGAGCCTACCGGGACTTCTTTACCGAGGGAAAGTCAGAGATACATACGATCTCGGAGATGATCGTCTGTTGATGGTCGCTTCAGATCGAATCTCGGCGTTCGACGTAATTATGGATCAGCCCATACCGGGCAAAGGTGTGATTCTCACGCAGATGTCGTCGTTTTGGTTCGACATCATCCGGCACGTAATGCCCAATCACGTTATCGCCACCGTTAGTGATGAGGCTGCGATGGCAAACGTTGAAATCACTGGTGCGTTAGTTGATCTGTCACCTGAAATAGCACGCAGATCGATGGTAATAAAAAAAGCAGAACGACTAGATATCGAATGTGTCGTTAGGAATTACATCGCAGGCTCGGCGTGGGCAGAATATGAAGAATCGGGCACTATGAATGGGCAAATCCTCCCTACTCTTATGAAAGCAGCGGATCGATTCTCGGAACCAGTCTTCACACCTTCGACAAAGGCTGAGTCGGGTCACGACATGCCGATGACTCCGCAAGAGGCCAAAGATCTAGTGGGCGTTGAAATGCACCGTATTCTCGAAGAAAAAAGTATCGAAATCTTCCAGGTTGCTCACGACTACGCAGCTGAACACGGAATGATTCTTGTCGATACAAAATTTGAGTTCGGTTTCGTTGATGGCGAACTGACCATCATCGACGAAGTATTAACTCCCGACTCAAGCCGATACTGGGATGTAAATGACTGGGCACCGGGAAATTTCCCTCCAGCATTTGATAAACAATTCCTACGAGCGTGGCTTCTCGATAACGATTGGAATCAGGAACCACCTCCGCCTGCACTGCCCGCCGCAATTGTTGAGCAAACTCAGGCTCGATATCTCGAGTCTTATCGGCGACTCTCGGGCAAGTCACTGGTACTGTAGATAGCTGTTGAAATTACTGACACACATTCAGTGTGACTAATGGGATCGTATGGCAGACATAAAACGCAAAGCAACCACCCGTCCTGACAGCCACCGCGGCATGACCAAAGGACAAATTCGTGAAGAACGTCGAAACCGAAGTAAGTCACGGGCGCGTAGAAAACGCACCCTTATTATGTTCGGTGGAATCTTATTCGCCATCGTCTTCATAGCAGCGCTTGTGTTGCCATCGAACTTCAATTCACAAAACACTGGTGGCGGAGTTCATTCAGGTGGTCATATTAAGATCGACCCAGACGACGGGCGCGGGCACATCATTCCTAATGATCCTCGCACCAAAGACTACTCCGTAATACCTGCAACCTCAGGTGAACACTGGGCCAGTTCAACAACGCCGTTGGGTATTCCCTCTCCGGCTCGTTGGGGACGGT
>JAPKFF010000099.1:0-6999 GCA_028821715.1 Dehalococcoidia bacterium | reverse complement strand
ATTGTCGGGCGGGCAGTGACTTGCCGATGGGTTCCACGTCGACCAGACATTCACGATTCAATCGACAAGCAGGGTGAGGAAGACGACCGTGTTGGATTCCAGAACTCGTGGGTTATCGATGAGCTGGAACAGAACGATCTGATCGTCGTTGATCTGTTTGGCAAGGTGCTCAATGGAACATTTGCGGGGGACAATTTGGCTACAGCCATCAAGTCGCGTTCAGGCACCGGTATGGTGATTGACGGTGGAATTCGTGACACTCAACGAATTATTGAGATGGACGATTTCAACGCATTTGTTCGCGGCGTAGACCCAAGCGCGATTCTTGATGTGAGCATGCCTGAGATAAACGGCATTACCCGCATTGGCGAAGCAACTTGCGTTCCCGGTGATGTCGTTCTCGGAACCAGCACGGGAGTGGTATTTATCCCGCCACACCTTGCTTTGGAAGTTGTCGAACGATCCGAATTGATTCGACTGAAAGACGAATTCGGTCAACAACGCATTAGAGAAGGTGTTTACACACCTGGTGAGGTAGACCGGAAGTTCTCTGAAGATATGAATAAAGATTTTGAAGAATGGAAAGCCAACCGCTTGAAGTAGTAGGTTTTTTACTTAGTTCAGTTTAGAAATAGGAAAATTAGTAATTTGGTAGATCAAAACACAAGTGCAGTGGATCAAGTAAAGACTTCTTCAAGTCCCTCTGACCTACGAATCACCGATATGCGAATCGCAGTTGTTGGGGGCGGTGGATGGCGATGGCCGATCATCAAGCTTGAGACGAACCAAGGCTTGGTTGGTGTTGGTGAAGTAAGAGATGGCGCGTCAGCTCGGTACGCACTTATGCTCAAGAGCCGTCTGCTCGGCGAAAACCCGTGTGACATCGATCGACTGTTCCAGAAGATCAAGCCCTTCGGCGGTCACGGCCGGCTCGGTGGTGGAGTTTGCGGAGTTGAGATGGCTCTTTGCGATCTCGCGGGTAAGGCTTTCGGTGTGCCGGCATACATGTTCGCCGGTGGCAAATATGGCGATGACAAAATCAAGGTTTATGCCGACACGCCACTTAAGAAAGATCCAGAAGAGATGGGCAAGATGCTCCAGGGTCGTATGGATCGAGGATTCGAATTCCTTAAAATGGACATCGGAACGTGGATCGCTGAAGAGTTTGAAGGTGGGGTCATCAATAAGAAGATTTCTAAAGAGTCAAACACGTTGAAGCATCCGTTCACCGGTATTCAGGTTACCGATTATGGTATTTCCAAGATGCAGGAGTACGTAGGGGCTGTCCGTGACGTTATCGGTTACGAAATCCCTCTAGCATCCGACCACTTTGGCCATATGGGTGTTGAGAACGCAATTCGAATCGGTAAAGCACTCGACAAGTTCACATTGGCTTGGTACGAGGACATGATTCCTTGGGAATTTGTTGACCAGTGGCAGGCACTCAAAGCCGGTGTTGATACTCCTGTTTGTACAGGTGAAGACATCTACTGTCTTGACGGTTTCAAGCCTCTCGTAGATGCTCGAGCAATTTCTGTTGCTCACCCTGACCTCGCTACCTCCGGCGGAATTATCGAAACTAAGCGGATTGCTGACTACTGCCGAGATGCAGGTATCGGCGTAGCGCTTCATCAGGCTGGTTCACCAGTCGTCGCAATGGCAAACGCTCATTCTGCGATGGCAATGGAAAACTTCATTGCTCTTGAGATGCACTCAGTTGACAACCCATGGTGGAATGACATCGTTGACCTAGTAGGTCAAGAAGGCGATGTGATCAAGGACGGGTATGTCACAGTCACTGATGCTCCTGGTCTTGGTCTTGAGATCAATGAAGAGGCAGTTGCTGAGAACCTTGCAAAGGCAAGCGAAACTCGGGCAGGGGTTTACCCGGCTGGCGTATTCGAAGACACATCAGAGTGGGACGAACTCGATGCGCATGACCGCGTCTGGAGCTAATCGGGATTTTCATGATTATCTATCCGAATATCGACCGACTACAGGTTATTGCCGCCGGTCCAAGGGTGCTTTTCTAGCTCCGACTCGATCAAATCAGATCCGAGGCCAGGTCGGTTATGCACTTGGAGTTTTCCGTTTTTAATCTCGAACGGATGGGTCATCAAGTCGTCACGCCAGGGAGCGTCGTCGTTAATAAATTCCAATGTCATGAAGTTGGGGATAACTGCACAGATATTGGCCGAAACTAGCGTATTCATCGGGGAATGGCAGTTATGAGGCGCAATCGCAGTGTCGTACAGATGGGCCAAATCACAGATTTTCTTACCCATTGTGATGCCGTTCCAAGCAAAGTCGGGCATGATCACATCTTGCGCATGTGATTCGAAGAATGGTCGATATTCCTCTGGACCAAAGAGGCTTTCGCCGTGGCAAATCGTAGTCGTGGTCGACTCACGAACAGTGCGTAGCGATCTCGGGTCCCACGTTTCAGTCTCCAGCCACATCATGTCGAATGGTTCGAGGGCTCTTGCAAGCTTGATAGCGCCTCCCAATCGGAAACTAAGCGCTGTATCGATCGCAATTCCAATTTCTGGGCCAAGTGCTTCTCGGAACGTCCGGATCACACTCACTGCATTCTCGAGTTGCTGATATGTGATCTGACCGCTATTTCCGACTCCGTTTTTCTTGCGGGGGATATCGGGTAAATCATCGATCGCAAGAATGTTGGTTTTGATTCCGGCGAATCCTTGATCTAGCACTTCTTGACTGAGTTCACGAACATCATCCAACGTCGACAGTTTCGGTACATCGAGTTGTTCTGAGTACTTTCCTCGATCAGAACCACAGTGTGACCAATAGAGTTCGAGCTCGTCGCGCATCTTTCCACCGAGTAGTTGCCAAACGGGTGCGTCGAGTGCTTTGCCTCTGATGTCCCATAGAGCTGAGTCGATGCCTGACATCGCCTTGTAAGCAATTCCTCCACGTTGGCGAACCATGAACGAAGCGTTGTTCCACCAAGCCGCCTCTGACGCCATAGGGTCCTTGCCGATCATGTTTTCGCCAAGCTGGTTCACTGTGGCTGCTACTGATTGAGCAGCCTGCCACTCGGTGCAATCACCCCAGCCGACGATTCCGGAGTCAGTTTCGATTTTCACGAACGTCCACGGCCTGAATACACCGTCGACTATGAATGTTTTGACTCCGGTTATCTTCACTTCAGGCTCCTGAGGTCTCTTTCGATCTGCTTATTTAAGTCATATTCAACTTGTGGGTAATCGTAATCATCGTCGATCGCTGCACCTGAGGGAACTTCGGTGTACCGGTACATGCGAACGCCCTTCACCAGCCACCAAATTAGGACGACGACGACGATGGAGACGACGCCACCGATATAAAGCGTTTGATCGGCCCCGACTAAGTCCGACATAAAGCCGACTTCAGCCTGCCCAAGCCCATTGGCACTCATCGCCGCTAGAGAGTGAGCAGCTGATGCACGTCCGCGCATATTATCCGGGGTGGTCAATTGGACAATAGCCTGTCGACTAGTCATTCCAACGGCATCGGTCGCACCAAGCAAGATGACTACAACCATTCCCGTCCATAAAACCGTGGTAGCACCGAAGAAAATCAACAGAACCCCGTAGAACAGTGTTGCCCAGAGTACGAGCATTCCTTTGGCTTTGTAGTCACGAGTAAACATCACGATCAAGCTACCGACGAGCCCACCGGCTGAATTGGCCCAGAGGAGGAGTGAAGTTGTACCTCTACCGCCTTTGTATAGCTGGTCAGCGAATATCGGGAACAACTGCCTGTAAAAGCTGACAATAGTGACGCCCACGTCGAGCAGGTATAGACCTGGCAATATCGGATGAGATTTCACGTATTTGAGACCGTCGACTATATTTCTGAGGCGTGACTTGCCGGTACTCGCACTCTCAGCTCTCCCATCAATGCCGATGAATAGCGGGAGTACGACGCTGAACCCAGCAAACAATGTGATTACGCCAAATGAGATGGTCAAATTTGTGGTCCGGCTACTCAAGAAGAAGATCAGCGGAGTAACCATTGATCCGATCTGCATGGTTGCCGTATTTGTCGCAACTGCGTGCATGAGGTGTGAGCGCGGCACGACACGTGCTGTGAGCGCTGATCTGGCCGGCCCCCCTAGGACACTGGTCGATGCAAGTACTGCGGTGATCAAGTAGATGTGCCAAATTTGAAGGGCGCCAAACCCTTCAAGGACCGCCATCAACCCGATGAGCAGAAAACTTACCGCTTGGGTTGCTGCCATGAGTTTCTTGCGGTCTATCTCATCAGCAAGTGCACCGCCGTAGAGATTGGCCGGGATACGCATCACCAGCTCTAGAATCCCGAGCCATGCCAGGACCCAGCCTGAATCTGTTTTCTCGTAAAGCCAAACCGCAGTTACTGTGATGCGAAGCGACATCGTCATCATTGCAGCGATGCTGCTAGCCCAAAGTATTCGGTAGTCTCTGAATTTCAGTGCAGACCAAGGTCGAATAGTTTGCCGCCTCGGTGCTTGAGTGTCGGTATCGGGAACGGAATCAGACTCGTTAGGTTTCAAGTTAGGTTTCTAGTAGCCGGCTAGTGAATTGCGGCATCTTAGCACCGCCCCAGCCGCTAAACGAGAGAAAGTTACTGATCAACTAAGTGGCGTTAGCTGCGATTAGCTCCCGAACTTTTTGTGACAGACGTGAACTAGAGATTGCCCCGATAACGATGTCATGGACTAGACCATCTTTTCCGATCAAGAACGTCGAAGGCATGTTTTGTACCTTCCAATCGGTAATTACGCTGCGATCAGACGTTTTGCCGGTCACGTAGGTAATGCCAACTTCATCAACCAATGCTTGACCTGTTTTGTAGGTGCCGAGTCCGACATATGGCCCAACGTCGACTCCAATGAACAAAACTTTATCCCCGTATTCCCTCCAAGTTGCTTCGAGAGCAGGCATTTCAGCTCGGCAGGGAGGGCAGTTGCCTGCCCAGAAGTTGAGAAGAATAGGGCGGTCTTCATTTGCGACGATCTCATCGAACGATATGGATTATCCACCGACCTCATCAGCTCCTGTGTATAAGTCGAGTACAAAATCACCTTCGTGGCCAGAGCGTTCCCCGGTTGAACAGGCTGTGAGAACGATCGATAGTGAAGCCAACGCCAGAAGCAGCGTTAGGCGATTGATACTTGAGAGTTGCATGTAGTTCCTGAGTAGTTGCGGTGCATAACCGAATTTGAGATGTGGGTGGACGCTTATTTACCAATTCGATGTGCTCTTGCGCCATTCGGTGCGGTCCGACCATTGATTGTGATGGTAAATTGACTCGTCAGTTGCTATGTGAGCTTCAATGTAACGATGATTTTATGTTCAAAATAGTTCGTGGAGATATCAAATGGGTGAATTCGACGGAAAATCTGTGATCGTCACTGGCGGCGCACTTGGAATCGGCGGTGCTGCATCAGAAGCATTTGCTCGTGAAGGAGCCAACGTAACTATCCTTGATTGGAACGCGGAAGCTGGCAATGCTGCAGTCGATCGAATTGTTTCTGATGGCGGAACAGCGCAATTCATACATGCAGATGCCGGTACGACCGACGGGTGTCGGTCTTGTGTCGATGCTGCAGTTGAGGCATATGGAGGCGTAAACGTTGTTTTTAACAATGTGGGGATTCAACCGCCAGACTCTTACGTTGATGCTGTCGAACTTCCGGAAGAGACGTGGGATAAGATCATCGCAGTCAACTTAAAAAGCAGATTTTTACTGGCCAAATATTCGATCCCTCATATGCGCAAAGTGGGTGGTGGGGTGATTATTTCTTCAGCCAGCGTGCAGGGCTTGCAATCAATGGGTGGTGTATCGGCGTATGCAGCCTCAAAGGGCGGAGACCTGTCATTGATGCGACAGATGTCGCTAGATTTTGCTAAAGATAATATTCGTGTGGTTTCCGTCAACCCGGGCGCTATCGATACTCCAATGGTTAGGAACGCCATAACGGGAACGGGTGGGAATTTGGAAGATGAGTTAATATCGACCGGGTTAGCGCATCCGATTGGGCGTATTGGTCAGCCGTCAGATATCGCTAATATGGTGCTCTTCCTGGCTAGCGACAAAGCATCGTTTGTAACCGGGTCGTATTTCAACGTAGACGGCGGTTTTATGGCAATGGGAGCTTGGGCTAACACGGTGGGTGCTGATGGCTCTAAATTAGCGTTTATGTCCGGTGACGTGTAGGTGTTCCTGCGCTCAGGATATTTATTTGCGACCTAGTTCTTTGTTTTGTGGAAACGGGATTACTTATTAGATGTAGGCGATGGAATTGTCGGGGTTGACTCTGTCACCCCTGTGCCAGGCACCCTTGTAGGGATGTTCAGTGAACTCTTCCTCGACTATATCGATGCCTGGCCCGGGGCCATCTGGGATTGGGTAATAGCCGTCGACTGGGCTGATTACTTTTGTGACGGATGCAATTTCAGCTGGTTCGAAGTAGACAGAGGTTTATTTGGCGCGACCGGTTTGCCGTTTAAGGCGTTTGGGTTTCTTATGCGGCAGCGGCCCTGCAAATTCACTGGCTTGATCGAGCCAGTTGAGAAGATCTTCATCTTCAGCGATGCGATCGCTGTTCAACAGCACGTATTCTCGCTTTAGACGATGACCTGAAGGATCAAACGGGCTAGCTAGGTCGGATGAGATGAGTTTTTTTATCATCCATTCTCACTGTGATATCGGAGCCCTGAGCTAGCAGCGCCTTTTGATTATTTTTGTCTGAAAACCATGCGACGTTAACGAAGAAGAACTTCTTGGCAAACGGGAATTCCGACAAGAGAAGATCGGCTCTTTCGACTAAACGCTGTTCCCTTTTTATCCATAACGTGTTGATACCGGTGATTTTCATATTGAACCTATAGCTATCGGTTGAGTTTCATCACTATGAATAAACTAATAACGCACAGTGATAGCGGATGTATTTTGGTAGGTTTGTGATATTGGTCAACTGTTCTTCACAATCGTTCGATAAGATGCGGT
>JAPKFF010000012.1:0-29303 GCA_028821715.1 Dehalococcoidia bacterium | reverse complement strand
TAGCAACGGCGCGAACGATGTCGGTTTCCGAACGATCTTCAAGGAATTCTCTAGCCGACGCTCGAATTAGTTCTTGAGTTTCTGTGAGTCCAAAGTCCAATAGTTGTTCCTATTTTCCTTATTTACGAGGAAGTCCAAGGCCGCGTTGAGCGATGATGTTCTTCTGTATTTCGTTCGTTCCAGCAAGGATTGGACCCGATGTATAGAAGAGTCGCATCTTGAAAAATCTGCCCTGAAGCTCAGCCTGGTTTGAGCCTGGTTCGAGAACGCCGTACATACCTAGTATTTCGACGCCATAGTCTAGAACTTTTAGATAAACCTCAGAGGCGGCGACTTTGCTCATTGAGGCTTCCGAAGAAGGTATTTCGCCCTTGCCCTGCCGGTAGGAAACGTCATAGCACATGAGTCGTGCTGCTTCGACCTCCATGTGAAGCTCGGCAAGCTTTATACGAACTGTCGGGTCGGTCTTAGCCGATGTCACGAGCGCTTCATCACTATTTACGTAGTCGACCATCTCTTCGAGGGCTGCTCGTGCCCACGCTGCGTAGTCGATCCCTGAGCGCTCGAAGTTGAGCACTGTCATTCCTGCTCTCCATCCGTCGTTTAGATCGCCGACCAGGTTAGATTTGGGTACGCGAACGTTGTCGAATACGACCTGATTGAAGCTGTGTACGCCTGCCATGTTGACGATCGTAAGTACCTCGACGCCGGGCGATTTCATATCGACCAGAATTAGGCTAATTCCTTTGTGAGGAGCGGCTTCTGGATCGGTGCGAACGAGCATGAACATCATGTCGGCACGGTGTGCGAGCGATGTCCAGATTTTGGCGCCGGTAACTAGGAAGTCATCACCGTCTTCGATGGCTCGTGTCTGCAGTGAGGCGAGATCTGAACCTGAGTTCGGTTCTGAATAACCCTGACACCACTGGATTTCACCTCTTGCTATCGAACCGAGATGTTTTTTGCGCTGCTCTTCGGTGCCAAACCGCATCAGAGTTGGTCCGAACATGCGGGTGCCGAAACGATCGTGACCGGGAGCCCGCCTATACGCCATCTCTTCAGCGAAGATCGTGTTCATCATTGGTGATGAATCAGAGCCGCCGTACTCTTTTGGCCAACTCATAACGAGCCAACCGCGCTCTGCTAATCCTTTTTTTATGTCCTGGTTTAGCTTCCAGTCATCGTCGAGTGATTCGTCCGCTGGCCCGTGCCAATCGGTAGGCAGCACATCATCGAGATATGAGCTTAGATGGCGTTTGAAATCTTTTTCTTCAGGGGTGAAGTCGAAGCGCAATATGTGAATGTCCGCCCGCTGAATTGCGATAGGACTCTCGGTGCGTCAGCGTCTAACCGACAGACACGTAATGGTTTTTACGATGCCCGGAATGCCACGCATTCCGTCGCTAATCAGATCGCCAATAGTCGAGAGATCGTCGGCTTCTGCGACAGCGATGATGTCGAATGGGCCAGTTACGGTGTCGGCAGCTTTCATCATGGGCATTTCTTTCAGCGCGTCCGAAACCGCACTGGTTTCTCCCACTGCTGTCTCGATGAGAATGTATACACGCGTTGCCAAGAGATCTCTCCATTGATCAGTGGCGCAATCCTATTCGCACCGTAACCGGAGTGTCAAAGCCTAAGTTGGTGACATGCCTCGCCCGCAGGGATCGTTCGATGTCATCGGGCTTGAATAGCGACTACTGGTTACATAGGTACTTCGAGTCTACGAACCGTGGCTGACGGTGGTGTCTCAAAGTATGTCGAGTTGTAAGTACCGGTTCTTCGATCTGTTTGAGCGGCCTTTGCTGCTTCAAACGTTAACCTCTGGGCTGGTTCTGGCTGTTGAGATCGTGCAGATACGGGGCCGAAATCTGCCAGTCGTCGAGGTGCGAGACCTTGTGATGGGCGTGGGGACGATTTCTCGGCGAGGAGTGGTCGAGTTGTGTCTTCGTCCTTGGTTTCAGATTCAAATGGAAAATTCGAGCTGACTGCCAGCAACGTGAGAATCGTGACAGAGGCTCCCCGCGGTGCGTACATCGCGGTCTCCCACTCACTGATCGTCTGCTGACGGATGCCAATTTCTCGGGAGAGCGCAGTTTGTGAAAGTCCAAGGTGTGTTCGCAGAGCACGGATGTTGTCTGCTTGCCACTTGAAGTCGGTTGGAGGTGCTTGTCTTGTCAACATGACTAGAAAGCTACGCCGGTTTATTTGCTTGCCCCTAGCGTTTTTTTTACGCGATTAACCGATTTTCAATAAATTAAAAATGACTAATTACCGAATGAATGACGCCTGATTACGTTTAGAGCAGTGCGTTGGACGACCCCGGTCGAAGGATTAGTCGAACGTGAGCATCTCTTCAAAGTGGCTTGCGTCTTCGAACGGTCCGACGATCGACAAAACAAGATTCTCGGATTTTATGACACGGTTTGCCGCTCGTTTGATGTCTTCGCGGGTTACGGCAGAAATCTTTGCAATGATTTCGTCGACAGTGTCAACTTTGTTACGAAGAAGCTCTTGAATTCCCAAGAAGCTTGAAACGGCTCGACTCTCTTCCATGCGGAGCATCATCCGACCCTTGGTGAGTTCGAGAGCTTGCTTCCATTCTGCTTCAGTAACTCCGTCTCGCATTTTCCCGATCTCGTTGAGTATCACTGGAATCGCTTCGTCGACACGTGCGGGGTCGATTCCTGATTCGACTATCAGTGCGCCGCAATCGCTCAAGAAGTGTGTACCGCTGTGGATGTCGTAGGCGAGTCCTCGTTGTTCACGCACTTCTTCGAACAATCGGCTGCTCATGGTTTCACCAAGAATGACCGACATGATTAAAAGTGCGTGGCGATCGGGATCGTTACTAGAGAAGCCAGCGAGTCCGAATGCGATGTGTGCCTGTTCTGTAGGGCGGTGTTCAAGAGCAACCCGCTTCGTTAGATGCTTTGGCTCGTGAGGGAACATTGGAAGAATTTCGCCATCGTGGAGTCCGCCGAGTGCGTCGGTGATCTGCTCGACGACATCAGCGTGTTCGATATTTCCGGCTACAGCGATGACTGTGTTGGAGCCGACGTACTGGGTTTCGAGATACTCGAGCATTTGTTCGCGAGTGATTGCGCCAACTGACTCGACGGAGCCGGCAATGTCGCGTCCCAAAGGCTGATCTGGCCACAATAGATCGTCTAGGAGCATTGAAACACGAGCGCCCGGTGAATCATTAGACGCACGGATTTCTTCGTAAACGACTTGCTTCTCTTTTGCGATATCTTCGTCTTTGAAGAACGAGTTCAAAGTCATATCTGCAAGAAGGTCGATGCTATCTCGGTAGTTGGGCTGTGCGACTCTACACCAGTAGCCAGTAACTTCTCTATCAGTGAACGCATTGAGCGTTCCGCCTACTCCTTCCACGACCTCAGAAATTTCTTTTGGAGTTGGGCGGGTTGGCGTTCCTTTAAATAGCATGTGCTCAAAAAGGTGTGATGCTCCGGCAAGTTCAGGAGTTTCGTATCGGGAGCCTGCGCCAAACAGGAAAATAATGCTTACGGCGTTGGTGTGGCGAAAAGTGCTGGTGAGAATCCTAAGACCGTTGGGAAGCTGCGTTCGATCGAACGCACTAGAGACGAGCGGCTGAGTTTCAGATGTGGCCAAGTGGGATTGCTGACTTTCCGTTAGTTGTTTTCGTGTTTGTGTAACCGACCAAATCAAGCGTAGATGCGGGTGCGTCGGTGGTCAAACGTGAAAATCGTTGAGATTTGCTATAAGTAATGAGTCGATATTGACGCAGCTTGCATACCCATAAACACGAAAAATGCTGCGCTGGCCTAATACACACCGATAGAATTCCTCTTCATGCATGAAGATCAGAATTTCGATTCGAAAGATATGAACAATGCCGCCGCGAGTGAACACGCAGACGGTTCACATCCAGAATCGGACTTTATCATCAACAATTTACCTTCTGAACCGTCTCGGACTGACGCGCTTACGAAGCTCGGCCGGATGCCGAGAATTTCGACGCGCTATGCGTTGGCACTGATCTTGTTCCTGGCTCTGGCATTGCGCTTGTACGGGATTAACTGGGATCAGGGTGGGCTGTTTCATCCTGACGAACGGGCATTTCTTTCGCAGGTGTACAACCTGCAGTTTCCTGAAGGCGACCAATGGGGTGATCTTACTGATCCACGGCTGAGCACGTTGAACCCGGGGTCGTTCAACTGGGGTAGCTTGCCGCACTACGCACTCAAAGCCGTTTCGTACGCAGTCTCTCCGTATCAGCACATGACCTTGTTCGATCTGCGCTACGCGGGACGTGCTCTTTCGGCGATGTCAGATACAGCGACCATATTCTTCATATTTCTGATTGGGCGTGCTGTATTCAGCAATCGCGTTGGCGTGCTGGCGGCGTTGCTATCAGCGCTGGCAGTTCAGCAGATTCAGTTGAGTCATTTCTTCGCGGTAGACACATTCATGACGACATTTATTGTCGCCACGATTTACTACTCGCTTCGAGTTTCTGAACATGGACGTAGATGTGATTCAATTTTGGCTGGAGTCATGTTCGGGCTTGCTGTAGCGACCAAATTCTCGGTCTTGCCGCTCGCATTGGCCTTGGTGTTAGCTCATCTGATTTATGCGACATCGAGAAGCGGGGATCGATTCGACTCAAACGGTGCTGGATCGGGTGAGGCTGCGATAAGACAGTGGCTCGCGTTCAAGAACGTAGTGATCGCGGGAATCGTGGTATTGGTAGTTTTGGTTGTAACGCAGCCGTACATGTTCCTCGATTTTTCGACTTACATCGAAAACATTTCAACGCAAGGGAAGATGGTCAGGGGCGAGGTCGATTTTCCTTTCACGAGACAGTACGCCGATACATCTAAATACATTTACCAGATGGTTCAACTAGGTACATGGGGACTTGGTCCGGTACTTGGAATTGTCGTTTGGCTGGGTCTTTTAGGCGCGGTGATTGCTGGAGTGCTTGCTCGACGTAAAGCCGATCTGGTGATATTGGCTTGGGTGATTCCGTACCTGTTGATTACCGGTTGGTTTGACGTGAAGTTCATGCGGTACATGATGCCGATCACGCCGTTCCTGATTTTGTATGGCGCCCGAGTGTTGTGGTGGGCGTTCGAGATAATCAAATCGCTACAGCCCAACAGGCGTTGGCTGCAGACGTTGCCGATTGCTTTGGTATTGATATTAACGGCCCACTATTCGCTTTCCTTCATGAATGTGTACTCGGGGCAGCATCCACTTAACGATGTTTCGCAATATCTACGTGAGAATGCCACGCCTGGCTCTAAAGTGGTTCAGGAGCATTGGGAAGAGGGTATTCCCGGGGTTATCGGCCTCGATATGCATGACAGGGCCGAGTTGTACAACGACGAAGGCGGTCAAAAGTTCGACAAGCTGACCGAGTTGCTTGCGGATACGAACTATTTCGTTCTATTGAGTAATCGTCTGTACGCCACGATTCCGCGATTGCCAGATCGATATCCAATCACTTCCGAGTTCTACAGGAAGATGTTTTCTGGCGATCTTGGGTATGAACTGGCGTACTCAGGAAGTCGTTACGTCGGAGGACTGGGCGTCGACTACTATGAGGATCCGTTCGCACGGTTGGATTTTGGTCCTCCAAAGGGATTCGAACCTCCTTCGAACGGGTTTTTCACCGCCAGATTCGGATGGGCCGACGAAAGTTTCTCGGTATATGAGCATCCGCAAACGTTCGTATTCAAAAACGTTGAAGGCTACTCGGCGCTCCGTCTGAAATTCGAAATCGGAGCTACCGGACCTTCTGTGAGAGGGTTTCCACCGCAAGCTGTCGGTCTTCTACTTTCGGAAGAGGGTGCAGAGATTCAGCAATCTGGTGGTACGTGGAGTTCGATTACCTTTCTGCGCTGGATGCCCGACTGGTTGACTCCGGCTGTTTGGTATTTGGCGGCACAGCTGTTTGCGTTCGTGATGCTGCCGATAGCGTTCGTTGTATTCAGGCCGTGGCCAGACGGTGGGTACTTGTTCGCAAAATCGCTTGGATTGTTGTCAGTAGCTACTATGACGTGGCTTTTGGTGAGTATGAACGTACTGCACTTCAGTTTCTTTGCGGTTCTGCTCGCTTTGGCTATTTTGACCGTGATTTCGTATTTGACCGTGCGAGCGACGGGTCGAGATCTAATTAATCATGTACGTTCCAACAAACGGCGATTCATAAGTATGGAATTGCTGCTTTTGGTTGGGTACGTGGCGTTCTTGCTGATTCGTTCGGCGAATCCTGATCTTTGGCACCCGTGGAAGGGTGGCGAGAAGCCGATGGACTTCGCCTACCTGAACGCTGTTGTGAAATCTTCGACGATCCCGCCGTACGATCCTTGGTATGCCGGCGGATATTTGAACTACTACTACTTTGGTCAGTTCATGATCGCTACGTTGATTCGGTTTACTGGCATCGTTCCGTCGGTCGCCTATAATCTCGCTGTTCCACTGCTGTTTATGTTCACGATAGGTGGCGTCTACGCGATTGTTAGCGGATTGGCCGAGCTCACACTCCGGGCGCGACGAATTCCCGCTTGGTCACGTAAATCTCCGATATTTGCAGGCTTGGCTGCGGTTGTATTTGTGGCTGTTGCTGGGAATATCGATGGTCTGTTGCAAGTGGTTGAAGGTGTTTCTCGAAAGTTCTTGCAAGACCAACCGTTCGGATTCTTTGACTTCTGGCGCAGTTCGAGAATGATGACTCCAGGATCACCCGGAAATGAGATCACTGAATTCCCATTCTTCACGTTCCTGTTTGCTGATTTGCACGCACATTTAATTGCGATTCCTATAGCCATCATAGCGCTTGCTGCGTCCATTGCTGCTTACCTGAGGATTGGTCGAAAGCGTCACTGGGCAGAGTCGCTGGCAGGTCTGTTCGTGATTGGGGTCTTGATCGGGTCGCTCAGAGCGATTAATGCTTGGGACTTTCCGACACAACTCCTATTGGCAGGTGGATTCCTGGTTGGTGGGCAGTTGTTAGCGAGCAATAGATCGTTTTTTAGCAAGCTTGTGATTGGCGGGGCAAGTGCGGTGTTTGTTGCTGCGGTTGGGCACGTTGTATTCCTGCCGTTCCATTCAAGTTTTGAACTGTTCAACAATGGCGTGATCAAAAGCGAGTTCACTACCGATCTATGGCGATACATCGTTATCCACGCGCTATTCCTTCTCGTGATTTTGAGCTGGTTAGTGTTTATGTGGCGAGAAAAACTCACTGATGTTCTGACAAGTATTACGAGCGCCCCACTTCAGGGATCGGGATTGAGCGGTTGGACAAGGCAGATCATGTTCTTGCTGGTTGCCGTATCGGTCTCAGCACTAGCACTTACGGGGTTCGCAACAATCGGATTCGTCGTGATTGTTGCCGCTTCGGTTCTTGGTGCAGGGGTTGTTGCTTATGGCTCTCAAGTTCCGGGATCGCGATACTCACTCGTTGCGGTTGGCATGGTTGTGATGGCTATGGCACTCGCCGCTGGGGTCGACATGTTCACAGTCAAAGACGATATTGGTCGAATGAACACGGTGTTCAAGTTCTATTTGCAGGCATGGATATTGCTTGCGATGGCTTCGGCCTACTTCCTGTGGTTCCTTGCCGATGCCGGAAAGCTTTCACTGAGCAGTGTTCGAGCACCTCGATTCGTTTGGATGGCCGGACTTGCCGTATTGGTGATCGGCGTGATGATTTATCCGGTTCTTGGCACACGAGATCGGAATTCCGAGAGATTTGAATATCGAGGGCTAGGTCTCGATGGTATGGCGTATATGGAATCGGCTACGTACAACGATCATGAAGGCCCGCTGACGCTGAAGTATGACTTCGATGCAATAACGTGGATGCAAGAGAACATCGAAGGTTCTCCGGTGATTGTTGAGGGTATAAGCGATCAGTACCGATGGGGCAATCGAGTGTCGATCTACACTGGTCTACCGGCGGTTATTGGTTGGGATTGGCATCAGCGACAACAGCGAGTTGGCTACGCTTCGACTGTGAGCAATCGCCGGATTGAGGTCGATAGATTCTTCGACACACCATTGCGCAGGACTGCGATTTCTTTGCTCGACAAATACGATATTAGGTACGTTTACATCGGCGAGATGGAACGGGCAAGGTATGCGGAAACGGGGTTGGAAAAGTTCAAAAAGTTGGATATCAACGGACTTGATCAGGTGTACCCGACGTTAGAGATGATCGCAGACGGAATCGATACTCCGGTAGTGATCTACGAGTACACGCCTGATTCGGTAGAGCCCCGTTCTTAAAAAAATAAGCCGACTACTGTAACCGGCTTATTCAATTGACCATACTTAGATCGATTTAGTCTTCTGGTTCTTCAGGAACGATCAGACCGTAGTCCTCATCGTGTCGGCGATACACGACGTTAATTTCGTCGGTTTCTTTGTTTCTGAAGAGGTAGAAGTTGTGAGCAAGAAGCTCCATCTGGGCCGCTGCGTCCTCAACCGATACAGATGCCACCGGGTGACGTTTTGTACGAACTAGCTGACCGTGTTCTAGAGTGGCGATGCCACTTTCGTCGATTTCAGATACTGACTCTTGCGCCAGCTGCTCGGCAATGGCCATCCCGAGCCCCCCTTCAACGGAGCGTCGGGTCTTGTCGGAGTAGCGATTTTTATACCGGCTGATTTGCCTGGTAATAGTGTCGGAAACGTGATCGACGGCGGTGTAAGGCGAGTCCCCTCTCATCTCACCTCGAATTACGCCACGATTCAGTCTGATTGTTACCTCAGCTATGAATCGATGTTCTTCCTTCTTGGTCTGCTCTTTGCGAATTTGCAGGAACACAGGAACCGGATCACGGAATCTGCGATCAAGGATGCTGAGACGCTTCTCTGCATATGCCCTTATGGCGTCGGTTACAGTCGTGTTGTTGGCGGTGATTGTAAGTTCCAAGTATCCCCCAATTCGAACCTGAACTATGTTCATTAACAGGCACCATTATGATACTCCGCTATTCTAATGAACCGCCGGATTTTGGGTAGATATGGGACGTGACTTTTATCTGATGACGCCCAATTTATAACAACACTAAGAGAATTAACGTCAGGCGCGATGGATCTGGTCTTCCAGCCGACTTGTTGGTTCGATCGACAAACACGGTTCCACAATCAGAACAGCCAGCTGCCGTCTCGAGGTGTGGCTCCCTCAGGTGCGTTCGAGGTGTATTTGTACTCGGTGAGTGAGATTTTCGATCAGGGGATTTTGGTAGTAAACGACGGGTTTATTACGGGCTGTACCTTGAACGCAGTACCTGCCACACTGAAACTCCCCGGAGTAAGTTGGATTGGCGGTTGTGCGCTGACCGTTCAGCCGATTGGTTGAGTGAAGTAAATGAATCGTAATTTCTATGGATATGAAGTGAGCCATGAATGTCTGAACTAAAGGCAGTTTTGTTCGATGTATACGGCACGCTTGCGGGGTTTGATCCTCCGAGAGAGCAAATACAGGCTCAGGCACTTGAACAGTTTGGTCTCGAAGTAAGCGCTTCTGGCATTAATGCTGGGTATCACATGGCTGACGAATTCATGACTCGACAAAATGCGACTAAGCCTGTGCGAACGATGAATGGGAACGAGCAGGGGAAATTCTTCGCCCGATTTGAGCAACTCGTGCTACAGGGTGCTGGTCACGAAGTTGACTTGGCACTCGCAGGAGAGATTTGGTTTGAGGTGAGGAAGCAGGAGTATCGAATAGCTTTGTTCCCTGACGTTATAGACGGCTTAGACAGGATACGGGCATCGGGTTTGGTTGTTGGTATCGTCTCGAACATGAACTCGACTACCCAGCGACTATGCGATGACATGGGACTGACTGGTCACGTCGATTTTGCGGTGACTTCAGGTGAAATCGGTGCCGAAAAGCCCGACCGGCAAATATTTGAAGCCGCTCTGATTAAAGCTGACGTCTTAGCAGAGGAGTCAATATTTATTGGAGATCAGTTGGAATCGGACATATTTGGTGCCGAACAAGCCGGTCTTCGACCTATATTGATTGATCGATATAACGGTCATTTGGGTTACAAGTCTCATCCTAGGGTTGTCGATATGGAGTCAACAATTGCTCTAATTGCGGAGATTAGATCAAAATAGTCAGTATTATCGTCGCCGTAACAACCGCCTGTGTCAGCTGAGTTATTAAAAAGCGCGCATCAAGCGTGGAAGAGACCTAAGAGTAAAAATATGAAAATCGAACGCGTTGAATCCATCCTCGCTGGTAATAGTCAGATCGTCAGAATCTTCACCGACAACGGTCTTGTTGGCGTCGGACAGTCAGCTTGCTGGGGTTATCTCGAAGCTACAGATGCGGTAGTGAAGAAATTCGCCGATTATCTTCTCGGTAAAGACCCTCTCGATATCGAGCATCATTGGCAGTACTTGTACCGAATGGGACCCTTCCGTGGATCAGTGCTTTCGGGTGCTGTCAGCGCCGTTGATATCGCGCTTTGGGACATCAAAGGCAAGCATCTTGAAGCTCCGGTGTGGCAGCTGCTTGGGGGTAAAGTACGCAACAAGATTCGACTACATTTACTCATGGGTGGAGTTCGACCTGACGCTTCAGATCAGGGCACAACATCGCAGGGGCTAATGGTGAATGCGAGGGAGGCGGTTGAGCAGGGATTCACTGCTATCAAGACAGATCCACTGCCTGATGGCTTCCAGTCGATGACGCTTCCTCGACTGATTCACGACACGCGTGAAAACGTGGCTGCAATGCGCGAGGGTGCGGGACTAGATTGCGACATCATCCTCGAAATGCATCGCAAGCTAACGCCGATGGTTGCGATTGCGCTTGCTGAACAATTGGTTGAATTCCAGCCAGCATTTTACGAAGATCCGGTACAGATCGACTCGATTAAATCTCAGGCCGATGTTGCTCAGCGAACGACACTTCCAGTAGCGAACGGCGAGCGCATGCATTCGATTTGGGAATTCCGAGAAATGTTTGAAGCTGGTGGAAGCCAATATGCACGACCTGATCTTGGACTTGCTGGTGGATTCACTGCAGTGAAGAAGATTGCCGCAATTGCGGAGTCATACCACTCTGCAGTCGTGACTCATAATTTCCTCGGGCCAGTTTTGACTGCTGCGGCTTGTGGTCTCGATACATCGATTCCGAACTTCCTTACGCAGGAGTACTCCAAAGAAGATGAACAACCGTTCAACGCGATGTTCAACTCGGCGTGGCAGCGTGATGGTGGCTACATTCCAGTTCCCGACGCCGTCGGCATTGGAATCGATTTAGAAGTTGAAGGCTTCCAGTCGCAGACGTATGAACCGCGTAACTTACAAGTCATTCCAATGCGAGAAGACGGATCAGTCGGCTACTCGGTGTAAGTGGTGGGAGCCACGTTTTCTATAGGACGGTTATTTCCATTTGAACGTTGACACTTGCGAAGGCATTTCGCTGAAGTTGCAAGCTGCGATTTACCGGGAGTCGCTTGCGTTGGTTGAGACGGGTATTGCTGATGCGGCTGACATCGACAGAGTTATTACTAATTCGATAGGCCGTCGTTGGTCTGTCGGTGGTCCGTTCGAGATTTGGGAGCAGATCGGTTGGGATCTAGTTCAGGTTATTGCTGGCGAGCTGTTCGCTGATATTTCAGTGGTAACTTCGGCATCAGAAATTTCTGTACCTGAGGTTAGCGAGAGTCCAAGTGTTGTAAGCGGTGGCACTTCGTCGGGCTCGAAATTTCAGAACGTTGCGGTTATTGGTGCTGGACTCTTGGGCCACGGAATTGCACTTGAACTAGCTGTTAATGGCAAGCATGTTTTTCTTAACGATATTTCAGATTACTTGTTGCGTGATGCGATATCGAGAGCTCGGGTGGGTTTGAATGCCCTCGCCTCTGTTGGTTACATTTACGAACATCAGGTCGAACAAGCGCTTTCGCGTATTTCAACTTCGACAGATTTGGGAGAATCGGTGAAGAATGCCGACTTAGTAATCGAAGCAGCATCAGAAAATATTGATCTAAAGAAGAAGATATTTGCTGAAATTGACGCTTCAGCGCCCAGCCACGCTGTACTTGCTTCGAATAGTTCGACGTTCGTGCCAAGCGCTTATGGTTCGGTTACTAAACGAGCATCGCGTGTTGTAGGCATTCACTACTTCAACCCACCTCATTTATTGCCGGGTATCGAAATTATTACTGGTCCCGATACATCGAGTGAAGTCGTTGCCTTGATCAAGGACGAATTCGAGGCGATTGGTAAGAAACCCGCTGTGGTTCGTACTGAAATTAAAGGATTTATCAGCAATCGCTTGCAGGTGGCGCTGTTGAGGGAAGCGATGGCGAGCGTTGAGAATGGCGAGGCCACTTCATCCGAGGTAGACGAAATTGTTCGCAGCGGATTCGGGCCAAAGTTCGCCGAAACTGGAGTATTTGGATCGGTTTCACATTCAGATATGTCTGGTCTATTCTCCGAACTCAATAACGAGCGTGAGCTTCCAAGACTGTTGCTCGACAAAATCGAATCAGGTGATCTTGGCGTGAAGACCGGCAAAGGCTTTTACGAGTGGACACCCGATACTGCCGAGGTGTGGCGCAAGCATATGGCAGATTCATTGCTTCACTTTGGGATGGATATGACCAGTCGCGAGCAGTAGCGTGCGGCTATTTGGCGCGGTAGTCTCCGGAGATACGTTTTTATGAACCGGAGATAAACTTGCCAGACGCCTCGACTAATCCGCATCGCTTACCCTCATTCGTCGTTCCTTCGCACTACCGAATAAACCTTGAACCCAATCTTGATGAAGCCACATTTGCTGGTACTGTCGAAATCGAAGTTGAGGTCGGTCAGCAAACCGACAATATCCAGATCAACTCTGCCGATCTTGAGATTTCTTCAGCTGTCATACTCGACGCGGTTGGCGGAGAGATTGTCGCTTCAGGCATAGAGCACGATGAAGACATGGAACGTGCGACTCTGAGTTTCGACTCAGAACTTGCCACAGGTCCGTATACGATCGTTGCAAAATTCACTGGAGTCCTGAACGATCTGCTTCACGGCTTTTATCGATCGGTGTTTACCGATGACGATGGTGTCGAGCACACGATCGCCACGACGCAGTTTGAGAGCACACACGCTCGACGTGCCTTCCCGTGTTTCGACGAACCTGCGTTCAAGGCTTCTTTTGGTGTGACACTTGTAGTTCCAGAAGACGAGTTCGCTGTTTCAAACGGACCAGATATTTCTACTACCGATCTTGGTGACGGACGAAAGGCGATTTTGTTCGAAGACACCATGGTGATGTCGACTTACTTGGTCGCGTTCATCGTTGGTCCGTTTGAAGCTACCGATCCGGTCGATGTCGATGGTGTGCCACTGCGAATCGTTCATCCGATAGGCAAGGGGCACCTTACCGACTACTCGCTTGAGGCCGGTGCGTTTGCGCTGAAGTTCTTCTCGAATTACTACGGAATTCCATACCCTGGTCAGAAGCTTGACATGGTTGCCGTGCCTGACTTTGCATTCGGTGCAATGGAAAACCTCGGTTGTATTACGTACCGAGAAGTTTTGCTTCTCGTCGACAAGTCACGCTCGACTGAGCCCGAACTCCTTCGGGTTGCCGACGTTATTGCTCATGAGATCGCTCATATGTGGTTTGGCGACCTAGTGACGATGGAGTGGTGGAACGGAATTTGGTTGAACGAAGCGTTCGCAACGTTTATGGCAACGATGTGTTCCGACAATTTCAATGCCGAATGGGGGCGATGGAACCAGTTCAGCTTAGAACGTTCGATGGCTTTCGATGTTGACTCACTTGCCAACACACGTCCGATCGAGATCGAAGTGAACTCACCGGAAGATGCTGAAGGCATGTTTGATTTATTGACGTACGAAAAGGGTGGATCGGTTTTACGAATGCTCGAGCAGTACTTGGGCGAGCAGGAGTTCAGGGACGGAATTTCTTACTACCTTAATAAGCACAAGTACGGAAACACTGAAACCAACGACCTGTGGGATGCGATTGAGCACGTTACTCAGCAGCCGGCACGTCGGATCATGGATTCGTGGATTTTCCAGAAGGGCTACCCACTAGTAAGCGCTTCGATTTCAGAAGATAGCTCGACGATTTATCTTTCGCAGGATCGGTTCCTGTACACCGAAGGCGAAGAAGCCGATACCACGATCTGGTCAGTTCCGGTTGTGCTCAAGGTCGGTACTGCTTCTGGAGTCGAAGAAATTCGATATCTGCTCGAAGATAAGTCGGCCGAAATCGCTTTGGAATCGCCAGCTGAGTGGGCAACTGCGAACGCAGGAGGAAGCGGATTCTTCCGAGCTCGATATTCTCCTGAGATGCTCAAAGCTCTGTCGGGCAGCATGTTCCAAAATCTCACTCCAATCGAACGATACGGTCTCGTCGACGACACATGGTCGTCAGTCATGGCAGGGCGCACTTCAGCTACTGACTTTTTGGAATTCGCTAGAAGCTTCCAACCTGAGACCGATCTCGACGTATGGACGGTTCTCTCCGGCTGCCTTGCCGGTCTCGACAAACTGGTCGATGGGGAAGCGAAGTTGCAGTACAAGGCTGCGGTGAGAGATTTGGCGCAGCCAGCGCTGGATCGACTTGGATGGGAGCCTTCCGATAGTAACTCCTCACGTGATCTCGAACTTCGCGGATTATTCATTCGATTACTGGCCAATGTTGGTGATGATGATCTTGCGCTTAGGAACGCTGGCGATTTGCACGATTCTTACTTGGTTTATGCTGGTTCGGTTGAGCCGAACATTGCAGCCGCTGCGACAGGCATTGTTGCCTCTAAGGGTGACTCCGCACAGTACGAAGTGTTCTTGGACAAGCACCACAACCCAAGTACACCGCAGGAAGAACGACGATACCAGTCGGCACTTTCGGCGTTCCCGGGTGAAGCTGAAATTGACCGAACTATGGCTATGACACTGGATGGTACGATTCGAACTCAGGATGCTCCGTACCTGTTGGCTGTTTGCATGCGAAACAAGGAACAGGGTTTCCGAGCTTGGGAGTTTGTGAAGGCGAACTGGGAGAAGATCAACAAGGACTTCCCGGCGAACTCGATCGTTCGGATGCTTTCTGGTGTGACTTCGCTGAGCAAGCCTGAGCAGGCGGCCGATGTGATTGCGTTCTTTGACGAACACGAGGTTCCACAGGGTCAGCTAACACTTCAGCAAACGCTAGAGAAACTTCGTGTAAACGTTGCTCTGCGAGAGCGAGAGAGCGTATCGTTCAGCGATAGTTTGTCGAGCTAGAGTCTCTTCTTCTGAGATTAAGCTGATCAGCGATATCATTATCACCCCAACCCTTTCACGCTGAGCGATCGAGACGTCAGCAGGCGACAATAACCGAAGTAGTTCTATCACTGACCTACAAGATCGTTTGGTGGCTGCCGATGTCATACTTGATCCTGCGTCTGCGATGTAGGGCTGTACCGCGTTCCATCAGAGGAGCAACTGTTGACTGATAACGGAAATAAGCAAGACGATGACGGACAGGGACGAGAGTGGGGGAAGGCTGAGCTAAAACTCCCGGCATTGCCTCCACTAATTTTCTTTGGCCCTGTATTTCTTGGTGCTCTGGTTCATGTGTTCATCTGGAGCGGAGAGGTCATTGGCGGGAGGATCGGTCTCGTTGTTGGTTTGGTGCTAATTACGGTCGGAGTACTGTTGATGTACTGGTCGTGGGTCACGATGCGACGATTCGGCGAGCATCCTGAACCGGGGGTGCCTACGGAAACATTAGTTACTTCGGGTCCGTTCAAGCGCACTCGAAATCCGATCTATTCTGGATTTCTATTGATTGCAGCAGGGTTGGCGATTTCTCTGAACGCTATGGCGATACTGGTTTCGGTGTTCTTCGGCGTCGCGTTGTTAACGGCTTTGGTTATTCGCCGTGAGGAGGCGTATCTCCTACGTGAATTTGGTGAGATTTACACTAAGTATGAGAATCGCACGGGACGCTGGATTTAAGTTTGCAAATTCAGTTGGTTAGATACGAGGATGATTGCGTTCGATTATGAGTGGTTGGCGCGATCGAAACGCAGCGATTGGATGGTCTCTGATTGCCAAGTCAGCCTTTGGCTTCCTCGCAATGAAAGAGGCAGGATTTATTAAGCCTGCGGCATTTGCGGCCAGAGCTTTTTCGATAGGCCGGTGCTCGGCATGCCTACTGCCGTGGCAGCAATCACGCCCATTCCGAGGCTGATCCACATGGCAAGATCGTAGTTGCCGTTTGTGTCGTAAATCTTGCCAGCTAGCCACACAGCGCTGGACGCTCCGAACGGCATGACCATGAACATCGTGCCGTATATCGTGCCGAGACGACGAAGTCCGAATTCATCTGAAGTAACCGTGCCTGTAAGTGAAATCACTGACGTCCACGAACTACCGATAATTACGACTCCGAGAATTGCTATTGGCAGACTGCCTGCCATGAGAAGCACGCCGTATCCAATTGCTCGCATTCCGTACGCTATCGAAAGCAGTGGTCGACGTCCGAATTTATCGGCAAGGAATCCGAAGCATAGACCCCCAGCGAGCCCTGCGATGCCTACCGTAGCGAGTGCGATAGCACCCTGAACCGCCGTAGAACCGAAGTCAGTTGCGAAAGCGACGAAGTGGGCATTCACGAAGCCCATTGTGTAGCCTCATATGAAGAAACCAATGGTGAGTCGCCAGAAAATTCCGGTTCGACACGCCTGACCAAACGACATTCCAGCGTTTGGATCGGCTGATCTTTTGCTGAAATCTGACGCATCGGTACTTACTGCATTTTTGTCTCTAAGGTCGGCATGTTCACCGGCGCCAGGTCGACTCTTCAGTAGTAGGAAGATTAGCGGCAGGATAATCACCAGCAGTATTCCGCCGAGGATTAGATAGCCTTCGCGCCATCCGATATAGGCGACAGCGAGCGCAGCGATTGGGACTAGGGCGGTTTCACCGGCTGCAGATCCGGTTCCAGCGAGCGACATCGCGAGGGCTCGTCGTTTAGTGAACCACGCCCCAATGATCTTAGCTACGGCTCCTGGGGATGCCAGCGTGAAGCCGATGCCCATAATGATGAACGTGAGATAGACGTGCCAAAGTTCTTGAACCAGCGACATTGCCCCTAGTGCGATTCCGCCAATGAGGACCCCGGTAATCGCGACCATCTTTGGGTCGTACTTGTCGGCGAGCATTCCGGCTACGGGTCGTAGGCCGCCTGTTGCCAATCCTGCAATCGCAAGCGCACCTGCTAGTGATCCTCGGCTCCAGTCGAATTCTTCTGTGACGGGTTTCAGGAACACGCCGAACGAGAATCGCGATCCTGCGCCACCGAAGAGCATGAGCGCGGTGCCGAGAACGACTATCCAGCCGTAGTGAATATTGCGAATTTTGGAGATTATTGCGGTTACCGGATGGGCGCGCTGTGCTTATTTAAATGGCGAATCAGATGGCAGAAAAGGGTATCTGATCCCCTCGTATATTGGTGAGGCATAGATCAGTAGTAATGAGAGAAGAGGACATGTCGATTGACGACTGAAGCGAGTGATCTTCTTGTAGTAACGGCTGATTGCCACTGTGTTCGTCCTCTGTCATAGGAATGATAAATGGGCTTGTAATCAAGCGCGTTGCAACCCAACCTCAGATCCGATGGCTGCGCTCGGTAATTCGACGTTATGTAGTTGTCGGACAAAAAAAGGGGATCACCGAAGCCATCCCCTTTTTGTAATTCGCTTTTGCGATTTGGTCGATTACGACTTGGCTGCTGAGCAGACGGTGTCGATGATCAACTGGCTAACCACGTATGGGTCAACGTTGGCGTTCGGTCGTCGGTCTTCGATGTAACCCTTGCCGGCCTTTTCAACCTGCCAAGGAATTCGAATCGAAGCACCACGGTCGGATACGCCGAATGAGAATTCATCGAAACGCTGTGTCTCGTGGGCACCAGTGAGTCGAAGCTCAACACCAGGACCGTAATTCGCGATGTGAAGTTCTGGCTTGCCAGGTGCACCGAGAGATTCAGCAGCTTCTATACATTTGTCGAAAGATTCACGCATCTCATTTGTCGAAAAGTTTGTGTGGCAGCCTGCGCCGTTCCAGTCACCTGCAACAGGCTTAGGATCTAGCGTTGCAGAAATAGGGATTCCCTTAGGACCGAGGTAATCTTCAGCGATTCGGTAGAGCAACCATCGAGCGAGCCACATTTCGTCACCGATAAGTGGCGCGGTAATTGGCCCAATCTGGAACTCCCACTGCCCGGGCATTACTTCAGCATTGATTCCAGAAATGTGTAGCCCTGCTTCAAGACACGCTTCGAGGTGAGCGTTTACAACTTCCCTACCGAAGATTTCGTCAGAGCCAACACCGCAATAGTATCCGCCCTGAGGTGCAGGGAAGCCGTTGTCAGGCCAGCCGAGAGGAGCATTACCTTCGAAGAAGGTGTATTCCTGCTCAAGACCAAACCAAGTGTCGAGATCGGCGTACTGTTCAGCCGATGCTGCACATTTTGCTCGAGTGTTAGTCGGGTGCGGCGTCATGTCGGTGAGCATTGTTTCACACATGACTAGCTTGTTGGCGCCGCCACGAAGTGGGTCGTTGACGACGAGAACAGGGTTCAGGACTACGTCAGACTGATCGCCTGCTGCCTGGTTGGTCGATGATCCATCGAATCCCCAGATTCCTGGCTCTTTATCATCCGCAAGCACCTGTGCCTTTGATCGCAACTTAGCGGTCGGCTCGGTGCCATCAATCCAAATATATTCGGCTATGTAAGGCATTTATTACTTCCTCGTGCATTTTTTCTTGCTGGCACCGTGATAGGCAGATTCGTTGTTTCGGTCTATCAATCATTCGATTACGCAACGAGCATTTTACGTGCGAACTGCGCTGTCGGATAGACGGGCGTGCCATCGATCCAAATCATCGCAATATAAATTAGCCCAAACGTGTTTCAAACGTGTTTCAAAATTTGGCACATTGGGTGCGTCAGCAGAAATAGGATGAAATCTTTACGGTGAGATTCGACTCAGAGCGAGTATGCCCACATAATCGTCGGATGAATCAGGAACATTTTGATCTGCTTAAAGGATCTATAGAGGATTTGACCGAATGGCACCTTGCGAACTCTCCAGACCAACTGGATTTAAGCGGCGCTGATCTGTCGGGACGTGATCTGAGAGGACGAAATTTCTCTCGGGCACTACTAGAACGCACAGATTTGTCAGGTGCCAATCTCGATGAAGCAGTGTTTTCGGAGGCTAGTCTCCGAAGAGCGAATCTTTCTGGCGCATCGATGAAGAAAGCGACGCTCTACCGCACGAATTGCACCGGAGCCGATATCTCGAACGCCGATTTATCGGGCGCAAACATGTACCGATGTGTTCTTCGCGAGGCGACGATCCAAGGCGCTATATTCAAGAGGGCTGCCATTTTCAAAGTTGCCTGGCCCGAAGGTGTCGACGTTCGCGCTCACGGCTAGCGGACGTTAGCGTTAGCTCCGGGCGTCGTCAGTTGTATAGATTTGGAGTTTATCCGGCGAGGCCGCCGGTGGCACGCATTAGGGTCTCTTGGACCAATAATTCATGGTCGAGCGTGCGGAGTTGTTCAGATTCACCTTTGATGTTTCTAACTAGCTCGGCGAATGTATCGACGTAGCGGCCGCGATCTTCGATCTTGATCAGGTTAATGCCTTTTTTGTATTCGCCTTGATCTTCTTCGAGTGTGAGATTGATCGTATCGGCAGGTTCGAACGGCTCCATGATTGCGGTGCCCTTCGTGCCGTAAACCTCGAATCGACGCGCCATTGGCTTTACCTCGATCGCGGCGATGTCGACTGTTGCAATCGCGTTGCTGTATTCGAATACGCCGAGTGTGTTATCCATCATTTCTCGGGTTTCTGAGGCGGAATTCTGGAAGAATCGTGAGACTTTATTGGGTCGACCGAGAATCCACACCACTTGATCGAGCATGTGCCCGCCAAGGTCGTACATTACACCGGCTTTGAAGTGGGATACGCCTTCTTTGCCAGTTTGAATTCCTTCAGGATTTTTCTCTGGAAGCGAAGTCGACATGTGGGCTCGAACCTGGAATATATGACCGAGAAAGCCTGAGCGTGCCCAGTTGGCAATTCGTTCAAAACCGTCGTGCTTACGGAACATGTATCCCATCTGAATCATCGTGCCTTGAGCACGGGCGATTTCAACGATGTTTTCGAATCGGTTATAGTCGTTTCCTGCGGGTTTGTCGTAGAACACATGCTTACCGGCTGAGACGATTTCTTCAGTAAATCCGAGGCTTTCTTTGTTTGTTCCTTCGGATGCGATGCAGACTACAGTCGGGTCGTCCAAGAATTCATATGGGTCGTCTACGAACTCGACTTTGCCAAACGCACCGCTACTGTTTTCGACCTGCGCTCGTCTTGTTTCGTCTGGCTCGAAAACACTTACAACTTCGACTTCTGGGTGGTCGAGCATCACTTGCAAAACGCCTTCGGCGTGTCCGTGCTTGGTTCCGTATTGAGACATTCGCAGTTTGTCGGCCATTGAGATCGGTGCTCCAGAGGTTTGTTTTTGCCCAACGTGTGCATGATTGGGCGTGAGAGTTCGAATGCCGCCGCAGTCTACGCCGGGCAGCTGGAAATTAGCCAGTCGAACACGGGCGTTTCGTTCATTTCAGTCAGCGGGCTAGGCGTTTCGAGCCGCTTCGATGAACGCTCGGATGCGAACGGGGTCTTTAACGCCGTCGGTTTCTACACCGCTTGCAACGTCGACGCCCCACGGTGATAGCTGTTCAATGGCGCTCTGGATGTTCTCAGGATTTAGTCCGCCTGCGAGGAAAACTTTCTCGCGATTGGCTACCTCTTCAGCACTGGACCAGTCGAACGATTTTCCTGATCCACCAAGCGCACCTTTGGTGAAACTATCGAGAATGATGCCATTATCGGCTGAAAGAAAAGGCGAGACCATAGAACCCACGTCCGATGATGTGCTTCCTTCTTTTACAAACAATTGTTTGAATACGGGAAGTGCGATTTTCGATATGTACTCGGCGTCTTCATCGCCGCACAGTTGTATGTAGTCGAGCCCTAAAGTACGAGCTGTTTCGTTTACTTCGTCGACAGCCTGATCCCTAAACAGACCCACAAGACCGGGCCGGTTAGATGTATTTATGCCTTCTCGGTAATCGGTCAGTATTTGTGTAGCGTCGGCAAGTTGAATTTGGCGACGGACCCCCTCAACAAAGTTGAATCCTAGTAAATCAGCTCCGGCATCAGACGCCACGATCGAGGCTTCTGCACTGCGTAGACCACATATCTTGATTTTTATTGAGCTCGACACTGAGTTACCCGACTTCCACGGCGGCCATCGCCTCGGCTAGTTCGCTTACGTCGGTTCCAGCCTTCATGAGCGACTCGCCGACGAGAACGGCCTTCGCACCGGCGTAGCCCATGCGTTCCACGTCACTGGAATTCTTCATGCCACTTTCGGCGACTCGAATTCGGTCGTCGGGTATTTTTCGAGCCAACGTTTCGAATACCGAGAGAGATGTTTCAAGAGTTTTGAGATTACGATTGTTGATTCCAACAATGTGCGGTTCGACTTCAGTTAGTGCTATATCGAGTTCGGGTTCGTCGAATACTTCTACTAATACGTCCATGCCCATCGAAGTCGAAATGCCGAATAGATCGGCGTACTGCTTTGGGTCTAGGCAAGCGATTATCAGAAGGATGCAGTCGGCTCCAGCGGCTCGCGCTTCGTGTATTTGGTATTCGTCGACGATGAAGTCTTTTCTCAAAACAGGCACGCGAGAGGCCCGTGCAATTATCGAGACAGCTGCCAGATCTTCGATAGAGCCAGAGAAGTAGTCATGCTCGGTGAGGACGGAAATAGCCGCTGCGCCCGCACCGCTGTAGAGCGCCGCTCGGTGGGCTGGATCGAGATCAGGGTCGAGTGATCCCGCTGATGGCGAAGATCGTTTCATTTCGGCGATCAGAGATATTCCGCTTTTAGACGCGATAGTTCGCTGCAGTGAAAGTGGAACGCTAGCATTTTCAGCGATTAGACGCATTTCCGATTCGGGTCGTTTTTTCTTGGCTTGCTCGATAGTGACGAGTCGTTTTTCGACGATCTCGCCAAGGATGCCTGGTATTTCGATCAAGACTGTTCCTGACTTACTTTGATCAACGAAGTTAGTTTTTCTTGAGCAGCGCCGGAGTCGATTGAGTCTTGTGCCATGGCTGCGGCTTCTTGGAATGCAACTGCTTTGCCTGATGCCATAAGGGCTGCTGCTGAGTTTAGAACGACGACGTTTCGACGTGAAGTCTCGGGTGCGACCGGCGGATTGTGACCGCTTCCTGCTCCAGCAAAGATGTCTTTGATGATCTGAGCAGATTCTTCTGTAGATTCGACCACCAGATGTTCTCGTAAACCTTCTTGAAGGCCGAAATCGGCGGGTCGGGTACGTCTACGTTTTAGACCGTCTTTGTTCACCTGGTAAACCAGCGTGTGTCCTTCTATATCGACTTCGTCGGCTCCTGATTCGGCATTCACAACGAACGCATACTCAATTCCGAGAATTTCAAGCGCTTTGGCTATTTTCTCAGCGAACGCAGCATCGGAAACGCCGATCACCTGTCGCTTTACACCGGCAGGATTCGTTAGTGGCCCTAAGAAGTTGAATATTGTCCTGATGCCGAGCTGTGGTCGAAGCGGACCTGCGAACTTCATTGCTGGGTGGAACGCCTGGGCGAACATGAATCCCACTTCGGATTTGGTGAAGCAATTTTTAACGCCTTCAGGGCCGAGAGTGATGTTCACTCCAAGAGCCTCGAGAACGTCGGCACTACCTGTCGAACCCGACATAGCTCGGTTGCCATGCTTGGCGACTGGCACGCCTGCTCCGGCGACTACAAACGCGGAAGCCGTTGAGATGTTGAACCAGTTGAGTCCGCTGCCGCCTGTGCCGCACGTGTCTATCATGTCGACATCGGTGTCGACGTGGAGTGAAACGTCTCGCATGACGCCAGCCATGCCAGCTATCTCGGAAGGAGTTTCGCCTTTCATGCGCATAGCGGTAACGAACGCACCGAACTGGGCCGGAGTTGCTTCACCAGCCATGATTTCGCGCATAGCGTCGGCCGCCTGATCTTGTTCAAGATCAGTACTTTCGACCACTACTTGTATCGCCTGTTGAATATTCATATTTTCTTTTCAGCTTGGTTATTTGGGTCTGAATTGTTCGTTGTTGGGAGTCGGGGTTGTGAGCTTGGTGAGAGCTGGATGTCAGCCACTTACTGGTGATGGCTTGTCTAGGAAATTTTGAAGTAGGTCTTTGCCTGATTCGGTCATTATCGATTCAGGATGGAACTGCACGCCTTCGACGTCTAGCTCCTTGTGACGAATTCCCATGATGATGCCGTTTTCGGTGCTGGCAGTCACTTCGAACACGTCGGGAACGGTCTCTTGTTCAATCGCCAACGAGTGATATCTAACAGCCTCGAAAGGCTGAGGAAGACCGGCGAACACGCCTTGTCCGGTGTGGTTGATCGGAGATGTCTTTCCGTGTCGAATTTCGCCAGCGTCCTTTACGACTCCACCAAACGCCTGAGCGATGCACTGGTGACCGAGGCATACTCCCAGAACGGGAATTTTCCCGGCGAAGTGTTTGATGACATCGACCGAAATACCCGCGTTGTCTGGCGTTGATGGTCCGGGCGAAACGACGACCCGTTCCGGGTTCATTGCGGCGAGTTCTGCAATGGTCGCTTTGTCGTTGCGCACCACTTCGATCTCGGCTCCAAGTTCGGAAAGGTACTGGAAGAGGTTGTATGTAAAGCTGTCGTAGTTATCGATTAGTAGAAGCATTGGAATTAGTCGCTAATGAGCTGCATTGTCGCAGGGTGTTGTATTTCGGGTGAAGGCTGATCGTCGCTTCGCCAATAATTATCTTGAGTCGCTTCGGCACGTGCTATCGCCAGCAAAGGCGCTTTTGCCTTCTGGATTGTTTCGAGATTTTCGGCATCGGGATCGGAATCGAACACGATTCCTGCTCCGCCTTGAACGTGTGCGTCCCCGTTGCGCAGAACGACCGACCGAATGATCGTCCCGGTGTCGACGTCGCCGTTCGGTGCGAACCATCCGATGCCTCCACAGTAGGGTCCACGTCCTTCAGGCTCGAGTTCTGCGATTAGCTGTATTGATCGAATTTTGGGAGCGCCCGATAGTGTCCCAATAGGGAAACCTGATTCGAATGCGTCCATGCCGTCTTTATCGTCGACAAGCTTGCCTTCTACTCGTGAAACAAGATGCATCACGTGCGAGTAACGTTCGACGTGCTTTAGAGATGTGACCTTGACAGTTCCGGGCTTGCTAACTCTGCCGAGATCGTTTCGGGCAAGATCGACCAACATCACGTGCTCAGCAGATTCTTTCTCGTTGGAAAGTAGATCGGCTTCGTTTTGAAGATCTTCTTGTGCTGTTGCGCCACGTGGTCGAGTACCGGCTATTGGATGAACCGCTGCCGTGCCGTTCGTGGAACGTAGAAGCAGTTCGGGAGAAGCACCGATTAGTTGCATGTCCACGAGATCAAGCATGTACATGTACGGCGATGGGTTCATCTCCGAGAGCTGTTCGTAGATGTCGATTGCGTCTGCTTTAGTTTCAATCGTCAGGTGCTGACTAAGAACCACCTGAATCAGCTCACCATCAATGATCTCTTCACGTGCTCGACGAACCATTTCGGGGTACTGCGTACGCTTTGGTGAGGACATCTTGGATGCTGTCTCGAATTGATGGCTAAGTGACTTCTCGTTTGAAATTTCGCTTATCGTTGTGGCATCTAAAGATTCAGCGATTTGATATGTTCGATTGTGTGCAGATTCGAACGACTGTGACTTCGACGCAAAGGCGATTATGTGTAGCTGGTTGAGGGCGTTGTCGAATACTAGGAGTTCGCGCGGTATTGCCATCGCTGAAACTGGCGATTCCGTTGGATCGGCGGGTAATTCACCGACAGACGGCTCGAAGTGCTGAACCGCTTCGTACGACACGAATCCGAATGCACCAGTGACTAGCGCAGGCAATTCATCTACAGGTGCAACATTACGATTCGCAAACTGTGACCGCAAATTCGATAGAGGATTTATGTCGCCTAGAATTTCTGATTTTCCAGTGCGAACAACTTTCTCTATTGAAAGGCATACATACGAGTAACGGGATGCGCCGACTTCGGGAGAAACCGATTCGGAAATGAACGAAGGCTCACCTGCTGTTCGTAGTTCCCGAAACGCTGCTAAAGGACTGATGTTAGGCGAATCGATCACAGCATGAACCGGCACAATATCGTATTTCAGCGATGCGTGTGCGAACTCTTCACTTGTTGTCGTGAAGATTGGGCTAGACACCAGTCGACTCCTCAGCGTGGTCGATGGCTCGCATGAGTGCGCCCATTTTGTGCAGGGTTTCTTCGTACTCGGTCTGCGTATCGCTATCGGCAACGATTCCACCACCGGCCTGAAGGTATGCAACTCCGTCTTTCATAATCATGGTTCGAAGCGATATTGCGGTATCCATGTTCCCTGTGAAACTGAAGTAGCCGACAGCCCCAGAGTAGGGTCCACGTTTATCGGGTTCGAGTTCGGCGATCAGTTGCATCGCACGAACCTTTGGGGCACCTGAAACGGTTCCTGCCGGGAACGCTGCTTTCATGGCGTCGAACATGTCGTATTTGTCGGATAGATCACCAGTTACGTGCGACACGATGTGCATCACGTGCGAGTACTTTTCGATTTCGAAACTCTGTTCAACGTTGACGCTTCCGGGGTTCGAAACGCGCCCAACGTCGTTTCGTCCGAGGTCGAGCAGCATTACGTGTTCTGCTACCTCTTTTTCATCGTTGATCAGCTCTTTTTCGAGTTCATCATCATGTTCAGGAGTTGTGCCTCTGGGGCGTGTTCCGGCGATAGGGTGAACCGCCATTTTGCCGTCGATTACTTGGGTTAGAAGTTCTGGTGAAGCACCGACAATCTCAAAACCGTCCAGTTCGAGAAAGAACATGTAAGGCGATGGATTTATCGCTCGGAGTGAGCGATACATATCGAAGGGTTTTACCGGCGTTCGTCTTGAAAGTCTCTGGGAAAAGACAACCTGAATGACTTCACCGTCTTGAATCGCCTGCTTGCACTTATCGATTGCTTCGCCGTAGTACTTACGCGTCATATTTGGCACGTACGGCTGACCGGTGATTTCGCCATGATCGAGCGGTGACTGGTCGGGATGACCAACCGAGCCGTAATCGAGATTGAGATCGCGGGAAGTGAATCCTGAAGTTGGCAGGAAGTTTCGTCGTGCTCCACTTTCAGGAACAGGCTTATCGAGTCGTGCGATGACTTCTTCAATCTTCTCGGTTGCACGTTTGTAGCTCGCTTCGACGTCGCCGTTTATAACAGCGTGAGCGACTACGAATATCGTGTGCCTGACGTGATCGAATATGAGGATCGAGTCGGTGAGCATGAAAACGGATTCAGGGACATCGAGACCAGACTTTTCGTCTGAGATCGGCGGAACTGACGGCTCGAAGTAGCGGATGGTGTCGTAGGCGAGGTAGCCGACTGCGCCGCCGTGGAACTTTGGTAGTCCTTCGACGGTTGCGTACTTTATGTTCGCCATTCGATCTCGAACAAGTTCAAGCGGATCGACTTCGCCGTGCTCGGTTCCGACTCCCGTTGTGAGAATTTCCGATGGCTCGGTGCCAAGCATGCTGTAGCGCGCCAAGTTTTCGCCACCTTCGACTGATTCGAATAGGAACGAGTGTTTGCCGGTCGCTGTTTTAAGGTAGGCAGAGACCGGTGTCTCAAGGTCTGCGCTTATTTCGCGATAGACCGGAATCAGATTGTGGTCTGAAGCGAGGTTTTTGAATGTCGAAAGATCGGGTGTGTAGTTGGGCATGACGAATGTTTCCTGGTGGATTGAGGTTGTACTAATTGGGTTAGTTAAAACTTCGCCAGCAGGAGGATTGGTTAGTTATTGAGTTTTCGATTCGTTTGATCATGGAAATTGTTGCGATTTGAATGGAATGAACGTAGAAAACGTAACTCGTAATTATCAGTTCTTGGTATAGCTCGATATTCGCATTGCATCTCGTACTTGTTCCATTGTGTCGGCCGCGACAATTCGCATGCGGCCGACGCCGTCCATGATCGCCTCTTCAACGAGTTTCATGTTCGATTCGTAGTAGGCGCGCTTCTCACGTATCGGGTCCAAGAACATATTGAGCGCTTCGGCTAAAGCCATTTTTACTTCGACGTCACCAATCGTTCCATTTCGGTAGCGAGCTTTGAACTCATCGACCTGTTCCGTGTTTGGGTTGAAGGCATCGTGGTACTGGAATACCGGATTGCCCTCGACCTTGCCGGGAGTATCGGCTCGGATTCGGTTGGGGTCGGTGAACATCCCCTTTACCTTCTTAGTGACCGTCTTATCATCGTCAGAAAGCATGATTACGTTGCCCTTAGACTTGCTCATCTTGCCTTGTCCGTCGGTTCCAGAAAGTCGAGGCACCCTGCCGATGAGTGAATCGGCTTCGGGGAAGACAGGCTTGAACATGCGGTTGAATTTGCGGGCGACTTCACGAGTCATTTCGATGTGTGGAAGCTGATCGTCGCCAACCGGAACCAGATGCGCCTGCGGCAGCAGAATATCGGCTACTTGGCTCATCGGGTAGTTGAAGAAACCAACTGTGCGTTGTTCCACATCGAGATCGTCTAACTCGCCCTTGAGAGTTGGGTTGCGTTCGAGCATTCCGAGCGGAGTGATGAAGCTGAGTAACATCGTGAGTTCTGCAAACTCAGGAACGTAGCTCTGGACGACAAATGACGATTTATTCGGATCGAGACCGACTGACAACCAGTCGAGCGTCACCTGCAGTACGGAATCACGAATGAGATCGATGTCGTGGAAGTGGTCGCCGAGTGCTTGGTAGTCGGCGATCAGGAAGTAGCAGTCGTACTTGTCCTGTAGCTCGATCCAATTGTGGAGCGCTCCAACGTAGTGCCCCAGATGCAGGGCTCCGGTGGGTCGTATGCCGGTGAGGATTCGTTTTTTAGTAGGCGCTGCCATGATGTCGGTCGATTCTCGATTTGTTTACTAGCGGTGTTCGCTAGTACTTCGTCGAGGTTTTTAGCGCCCGAAAATCGGGCATAAAAAAACCTCACTCCCAAATGAAATAATTTTCAAGGGGCGAGGTATGTTTCCCGCGGTGCCACCCTTATTACTGCATCACGTTTAGCGAAGCAGTATCTCTGTCGGACACACGATCAAGGCTAGTTAAGATCGTAGGTCCTAGGCTCTGATAACGGTGCCCACTCCGTCGGAAGCTACTTGCCTAAGCTTTTGCCTCGAAACTCACGGGTCCATTCGGTTCCGGTCGTGATATCAGGCTTCCAGCTGCCCCGACTCTCTTTGATCCGTAACGAAACTTACTAGTCCCGATCAACGCAAATATTGAATTCGAACTATCTTCAAGCCTAGCCCCTAAAGAGGTGGGGCGTCAATTTTGATTAAGATTTTAACTGAAAATAGGTTAGTAGTAGCGCGTCTGAAAGAGGAAAATAGGAATTGACCAAAAATAGTGAAGGAGTGATTCATGCCAGATAAAACAATCTCACCTTACGGATCATGGGAATCACCGATTTCGGCAGACCTGATCACGCAGGGCGGTTTGAGATTAGAACAGGTGCGGGTGGATGGCCCCGACGTTTACTGGCTGGAGGGTCGACCGGAAGAGGCGGGTCGGTATGTGATTGTTAAGCGATCTGCGGATGGTTCAACAGTCAATGTGAACTCGGCACCTTTCAACGCCCGGAACGCTGTGCACGAGTATGGCGGTGGCGCGTATGCGGTGCGTGATGGTGTTGTTTATTTTGCGAACTGGGGCGACCAGAGGTTGTACAGGGCTGGTGGTTCTGGTGGCGCTGAGGCGATAACGGATGAACCTGCGGTAGTGCGGGGTGATCGGTATGCCGATCTTGCTGTGAGTAGCGAATCGAATTGGATTTTGTGTGTTCGAGAGACTCATCATGAGGATCGTGAAACCGACAACGAGCTTGTCGCTGTGCCCACGGACGGTTCAGGTGACGTTCGGGTTCTAGCAAGTGGGCACGATTTTTATTCGTCACCTCGTCAGAATTCTGCGGGCGACAAGATCAGTTGGCTATTGTGGGATCACCCGAACATGCCGTGGGACGGTTGCGAACTCTGGGTAGCTGATTTCGATTCGTCGAACGGATCTGTAAGCAATGAGCA
>JAPKFF010000098.1:0-7181 GCA_028821715.1 Dehalococcoidia bacterium | reverse complement strand
CGGAGTTAATCCAAATTGGGTGAGCTAGCAGCTCTGGCCAACGCCGTAGTTTGGGCGCTCACTGGTGTAATAACAAAAGGTGTTGGCAAGAACGTAAAGCCACACCATATCGTCAGCGCTCAGGTATGGATCGGTCTAATATTCCTCCTGATAGTCGGATTCGTAATCGATGAACTACACGAACTCATACATATTCAACTCCGCTCAGCGCTGTTCCTTGTTGGCGGTGCATTGTCCAACACAGCAGGATCACTCGTATTCTGGCTCGCCTTGTCACGTAGCACGGTTAGCAAGGTCTACCCAACCACTCAGAGCATCTTCATCAGTATCTCAGTCCTATCAGGCTGGCTTTTCCTAGGTGACAACCCGCAGATCGGCGTGATTGGAGGAGCAATACTGATCATAGGTGGAGTGGTGCTTCTCAACTGGCAGCCAGATGATCGCCCAGTAGATGCGATCGAGTCATCGAAGACCGTAAAACGGAAGCCACGAGGTGATTACATCGGCATCGGACTCGGAATCGCAACGTCATTTCTATGGGCAGGAGGGTTTCTATCAACAGTAATCGGACTCGAAGAAACACCGCCAGTAGCCGCTGCCACTATCCGAAATTTAGTACCGGCAATTCTATTTGTTGGAGTAGCCATTGCGTTTCCATCTGCCAGAATCACTAGGGTCTTCAAGGGAAACACTACTCGAATAATCCTGAGCGCCATCCTGTTTGCAGTAAGTGCGTTGACGTTCGTTTTAGCTCTCGACAATGCTTCACCAGGTGTAGTCGTCGTGCTAATCAACACATCGCCAATGTGGGCAGTACTCATGGCGGCAATATTGTTACGAGAACGACTGACCCGTTTCGCTCTTGGCGGTGCAGCGCTCAGTGTCACTGGAATATTTGTGACACTGGCGTTTCGCTAGCAGCACTTTATTACCGTTAGACGGACGAAATCACGAATTCCACTGCTTGTTAAGTAGATCCCGGCTACGCAATGCCATGCCCTCTCGGTCGGAGTCACGTCCCGACGTCTCAAGCACGACTATAAATTCATTCCCACCAACAAACTCACCCACTGAATCCCACTTCACCAGCCCCGTGCCGATTTCGAGGTGCTGATCACGAACATTACCAGCTCCCTCCGGACCTCGAGCATCATGGACTTGAACGTGTTTAATAAGGTTGTCAAATATCTTGATCCCAGCATCGATTCCGCCAGAACCCCAAGCGTGTCCAACATCCAAAGTTATACCGACCGAGCCGTGGTCGATTTCGTCGACAGCATCGACGAGTTCCTGATGTGATCGAATGACCCATCCTGGGTTGTAGTGCATATTTTCGAAGCCGATCACAACACCAGCACTTTCAGCCTTCTCCGCCGCTTCCTTCGCCCAATCAACGAAATAGGAAATCCCCATCTGCCGATCATCCTCTGTTTCTTCACCCCACTCAACTCCTGGCACGTGGAGTCGCCCCGGATGAACGACGATTACCTCGACGCCGAGTTCACCAGCGACATATACCTCTTTGCTGAACTCTTCGAGATCGTGCGCTCTCGTCACAGCACGATGGGAACTAGGAAGTGCGCTCGGCGGAAAGTGATGCGTGTATCGCAAATTGTGCTCGACTGACATGTCTAACGCCCACTTAATATCTACCAGCGATTGCTCAGCCAAATACATCTCTGGCGCGTTGAATTCGATGCCACTGAACCCATGTTCAATCGCCCATGCAACGGAGTAACGGATCGAATAGGGCTGGTCAAGACATGTCGACGCAACACCAAACTGAATCATTGTTCATCCTTCATTAAAAAGTCTCACGAGTCGATAACGATAAGCGCTTTATCAAGCAGTTGATTAAACCCGACCGGATCTTCATTCATCACAAAGTGACCCATAGTTGCCAAAAACCGGGCTTTGGCTCCTGCTTCCATCGCGGACGATTTGTCCATGGGTCTACCCGTGGTATTAATAGCAAATTCGGTATTCCCAATCCCGCTGTCATATCGAACAATGCAACATCGGTTGCCGTCCCTCGCATCGCTCCAATCGCAACTTGACGTGAAGTGCAATCTACCCGATCTTACGGAGTTGTACTCAGCTCATCATTGCCCTTTTCTTAGAAACCTCTAGCCTCGTATCTCGCTCAATGCCGACCGATAGCCGCTCAATAAAATATCGACCTCAGAGGAATAGTTCACCAACAGCACACCAGCATCCCGCCACTGGCGCGCTTGCTTGGCAGAATTCACCAGCATGGCGCACGTTTTGCCGTACTTGTTCGCCGCCTCCACGATCTGTGTTCTCTTCTCATCAATCACTCTAGCCTGATCGGCCGTTCCGAACACACCAAGATCTTGCGCCAAATCCTGCGGTCCCAGCGTCAGAGCATCGATTCCGTCCATTGAAGCGATCTCGTCAAGATGTTCAAAAGCCTGCACAGACTCGAACATAACAGTTATAAACACTTGATCGTTAGTGAACTTCAGACGATCCATCACCGGCATCGAAACATCGAAATCGTTCCCCGGGGTCGCAGCTCCCATTCCTCGCGAACCACGGGGCGTGTATCGAGAAGCAGCGACGATTTCAGCGGCATGCTCAGGCGTATCTACCTGAGGACAGTGAATGTTGTAAATCCCGATATCCAATAATCGAGTAATCCACTCCCGATTCGCCTCAGGGGGCCTAACCATTACAGGTAAATCCAGCGCCCGCCCCATCACAGCAAAATCGGCAACCGTTTCTATCGACGGCGACGAATCCTCCATATCGAGTCGTACAAAGTCCAACCCGGCCTCTTTGAACAGCGTCATCGCCGCCGGATTACGAAGCATATTGACCCAAGTGCCAATCTGCAGTTCGCCTCGTTCAACACCCGCTCGTAATGGATTCGCTTTCAAGTGTGATGACCTTTCAATAACCTATCTAAAACCGTTGTGAACGCGAGTGTAGTACACCAAGCTCCCAAAACCGTTTCAAATATGTTCAGATGTGCGCCACACTGGGATAGCTACATGCCTGAGATAAACTCGGAAATGCTGTCACAAAAACTGTCGGCATCCAGACCATGCGCCTCGATGTGATCATCCAAAGTGCCGTAGTTACATCTCTCCATATCGCGCATACCAAGCAACATCAGTCGATGCGGCCGATCGTGCAATGCACCAGACACTTCTGAAGCCGAAGTACCGAGTATGTACGGCTCGACAAGAACAACCTCGGCTGCACCAGTATCGCTGCATCCAGCTGTCGAACCGCATCTCGGTTGTGGCGTAGAGAACGGTCACGTCTAAGTCAGCAATCGCTTCAAGCACACGATCGAGCATCGGGTCCACAGCGATAACCACTAGTGCGCCATCTGAACTTTGTTTTTCGATGTGGATTTGCCAGCAACAACTGGGCGAGGTTCAGGGTTCGAGTCTTAAGAAAGCCTAACGTACACCCTGCCATCACCACGGGTGGCGTAATACACTTCCGATTAATGCAGCAGCAGCCCGATGTCACAGAGCAGACTACCCACGCGAATCCCGCAACCAAACGCCGTTCATCTGCGATGATGTTAATCGGCTTTATTCTTATCGTGTTGATAGTTCCTGCAGCCTTCGGTCGTATGCAGATAGCAGAACAATTCGATCAATCCGCAGTCGACGATCTACAGAACTCTGCCGCCGATATCGTGTTCATAGGTAACTCATTACTCAACACCCGGATCGATCCTGACTATCTAAGCGAGCTAACAGGCAACACCGCTGTTTCGCTGGCTATCGAAGGGACAGCTCCCGGCGTATGGCTACTCCAGCTACAGAACATCGTAGCGGCCATCAAAAAACCACCGTCAGAAATATTCGTCTTCTTTCATGACGATCTAATCACTCGACAAATCCATTTCACCGGTCCAGAAGACCCAGCCCTGATTGACCGGTTAAGTCGCTCGGATACCTCTCGATACGCCTTGCCATCTTCAAAGAAACAATCGGTTGCCGACAAGATAAAAAAAGCGTTCATCTCCATCTATCCAATGGCGAAATCGAATCAGCAATCGCAACCAATCAGTTCGATAGCCGCAGGACTTGTCGGTTACAACGATCAAGAATTCGCCTATGCCGCCGATTCGACATTCTCGTTCGTCAACATACGGGATCACGCAGCGATCATCCAATCGCCGAAATTTCACGGCGATTTCGACGAAATGATCGATGATTCATTCCTGCCAGAATTAATACGATCCGCCGACGAGATCAAAGCGAACCTGACGATAGTTCGGGTGGCAGCTCGGCCAACAAACGACGGATTACCCAACGAACCTGATTCCTTGGCTCGCTACACAAATGATCTTTCCACGTACATTGCGGCGAACGATGTTCGCTACATCGACATGACCGGACATGTTGAAAGCGGCGACATCGACGCCGCCATGTACTACGACGGTTACCACCTCAAAAACCGATTCCGCCAGAGCTACACCGAATTTTTCTCCGAATGGATGCTCACATCGACCGACGTTAAAGACACCGCCCAGTGACCTTTCAATCGCTCGAATACGCGGTGCTACTACTCGCCGTTTTCACTGGCTACTGGTTTGTGACACGCCGTTTCCAAAACCTACTATTGCTCGTTGCTAGCTACCTTTTCTACTCGTTCGTCGACCCAAAAATGGCGCTACTACTCGGCGGCTACACAGCGGTAAATTACATTGCTGCACGCCGTATCGAAGCCGATCCAAATAACTCCCGCAAATATCTCTGTATCGCAATCACAGCTTCACTAGGAGCGTTGGCATTCTTCAAGTACGCCGGATTCTTTGTTGAAAGCATTTCAGATGTGCTCGCCACAATCGGCATCGCCAATTTTCAATCAACGCTGAAGATCATCCTTCCCGTCGGAATATCGTTCTACACCTTTCAATCCCTCGGCTACGTGATCGACGTTTATACGAAGCGAACGTTCGCACGCCGAAGCTTGATCGATACGGCACTATTCATCAGCTTCTTCCCACAGCTTGTGGCAGGTCCAATCGAACGAGCGTCTGCCCTGCTACCGCAATTCGAGCGACGACGTAGTTTCGATGCAAATCGAACCGCCAGAGGAATTTCACTTATCGTTTGGGGGCTTTTTAAAAAACTAGTTATTGCTGACAACGTTGGGATGATCGTCGATAGCATTTTCTCCACTACTCAACCTGGAGCACCGATGATTTGGGTTGGCGTATTGGCATTCGGTGTACAAATACTCGCCGATTTCTCTGGCTATACGGATATAGCACGAGGCTCCGCTCGCCTTTTCGGTATCGAGCTGTCGCTGAACTTCCGACATCCGTGGCTAGCAGCATCGCCTGCCGATTTCTGGCGTCGCTGGCACATCACTCTCTCGACATGGCTACGTGATTACGTTTACATCCCATTAGGCGGCAATCGTAACGGTCGAAACAGATTGGTGATCAATCTCATCGTTACATTTGTACTCGGAGGTTTATGGCACGGGGCCGCATGGAACTTTGTACTGTGGGGACTTCTCAACGCAGCATTAATCATCATCTGGCGAGCAGCAAGCCACTTTAAGATCAACGTCCCCACACTACCCGCAACCCTCATCACATTCATCGTAATCAGCGCCAGCTGGTTGCCATTCCGGGAGAGCGACCTCTCCTATATTGGCGACAATATTGCTGATTCGACCGGTGACCTCAAGCTCGCCCTAGCCTTCGGCATAACTGCTCTAATCTACTCGCTACCGATTTGGATTCACGCTATTGTCGATCGCCCTCGTATCGCCGACATTTGGGCGCGAAACGACGTGAGCAGAATGGTCGCATTGACCGCTCTTACGCTCACGTCGTTTATAGGTATATTGGCTCTCAGAGCCGATACATCAGCAGAATTTATCTACTTCCGCTTCTAGTATTTTTTCGACCTATTGACGAATGCCAGAAGCATTACTCGATAGGAATCAACCACTCGGAAACTTTTTCACAATTAGTCGAAGGATCGAGTAAGTTTCCGTCGTCACCCTCGCACATGAACACCACATTTCCAACTACCGTGTAGTCGTTATAGGTTGGGAATCGGGTCGTGCATGTAGCAGCTAGTACGTCATCTGAACGGTCGGATTTGGGTTCTAGGTACGATGCTGAGAACGACTTCGAAGGGAACGTTGTGTTCGCCTTTACAGCGGAAGAACCGACAGGGCGTCGGCAAGAAATTCTGTCAGTTAGATCACCATCACGAGCCTGATTATCACTCTCGCGACGGAAGGTTTGATCGTCTGCTGCCGCAACACCCAGCGTCTTAGCGTCTTCAGCCGAAGCATAAATCAGAACACCAACCTCCGTCTGATTCAGGTATCCCCACTTGAAGGTCGTTGCTCCTGGGTAGTCGAGTTGGAAATCCCTCTGCCCCTTCCATCCGATTGCCTTAACATCATCCTCAGTGAAAATCTTAGTCGATTCGACTATACGGACTCGTTGAGGAGTGGCGTCATCGCCGCCTGAGGCCACCAATGATTCGTCTTCAGCACTTCCACACGCAACCGCCACTACTGCAACCAACAGCGCCGAAATCAGCAACAACTGAACTTTCGAAATAAGTAGAAATCGATTCATCAAAAGCAGCCTTTAGTGCAACCGTGCGAAATAGGGTTTTAGAACAACGAATCAATGGTACTCGGAAATATCTCCAATAGTTTATGGACTTGAAACGGACGTTTAACCGAAATCAGGTCATCGTAATAATGATCTGATTCTTCAGTACATTTCGCATAGCACAACGGCTATTAAGCCGGCAGCAACCATTCTTCGATCTTTTCACAATTAGTCGAAGGCTCAGTCAGATTGCGACCATCGCTCTCGCACATGATCACAATATTGCCGATAACGGTGTAATCGTTATACGTCGGGAATCGGTTCGAGCATGCGCCACCCACAGCCTCGATGTCGTCAGAATCACCAAGTTCGGGATCAAGATATGAAGCAGAGAAAGACTTCGACGTGAAGCCTGTGTTCGCCTTCACTGCCGATGCACCAGCCGCGTCACGGCACGAGATTCGGTCGACAAGATTACCGTCTGGAGCCTGACCGTCTTTTTCACGCCTGAAGGTCTGACTATCAGCAGCGGTTACTCCAAGAGTTTGGGCATCTTCGGCATTAGCGTAGATAAGAACGCCAACTTCTTTCTGATTCAAGTATC
>JAPKFF010000097.1:0-7196 GCA_028821715.1 Dehalococcoidia bacterium | reverse complement strand
CGTCGACCTTGATTTTTTGCAGGAATTGAACCAAAGGAGCGATCTTCGACTAGTGAATAGGCAGCAATAGTTGCGCCTACAATCGCTACCAGCGGTACTAAATCGTCAACTCTGGGTATCCCGGCAAGCAGCTCAATTGATTTCCCTACGAGTACCGCAAAAAATACCAATAACAGCAGTAATCGACTGTCAAAACTTTGGCCTGTATCTGTGATTCGAGAGAAGACATTAGCTCCGATCAAAACAAATCCAGCGATTACAATCACGAGGGAGGTAAATCCTAGTAATCCTGTTGTTACGAGCACATGTAGAAGTATGTTGTGGGCGTTTACCTGATTCTGTATTTCGATCCTTGGTTCCATACGGAGGGCATACGAATGCACAAACATGTCTGGTCCAAAACCAAATACCGTTCGTAATCGGGTGATCAGGTGTGATTCGTCCTGAGGGACTTCAGGATCAAGAATGAGACTAAATGCCGTCTTCCAAATTTCTGACCGCCCAGTAAAAGCTCCACCTCCGGAAGAAGTTTGTTCTGTAAGGAGCTGACTAAATTCATCATCAATAGAAGTTAATCTGGTTAATCCTTCGCTGGGATTAGGAGATGGAGCGATTATCACGAGGGCCGCAAGCAACCCCGAAATCGTGACTAATCCGACCGTTCTGAGAAGGGTGGTTGATCCTTTTGCTTTCGCTAGCAAAAACAAAAGCGCAATAATTCCGACGAATATTGCAATATATGCCGCCCGCCCGCCCGTAAACCACGCCGCAGATAATTGGATCCCCAACAGCAATATAGCTACCGAGACAAGATGTGGTCTTCGCCATCTATCTGAAACAAACAATGAAATCGTTAGCGGGATCGTGATTACGAGAAAGCCTGCAAAATTAAGAGTGTTTCCAAAACTCGATAAAATACGTGACGAAGCTTGCCTGCCAGCGAATCCGTCCCATCCAAAGTGTTGTGCTAGACCATAAACGGCGGTCAATGCGCCCCCAATCACAAGGATGTTTACAAGCAACTCCAGTCTTTCAACTGTTCGTATCTTGAGCGAGACTCCTAGCATTACTACAGACATGGAAATCCAGTCGTAAACGTTGAATCCGTTGAATCCATCGTGTAAACCAAAAAAACTCACATGTGGAAGAGGGGACATTATCAGCGATAGGATCTGAGTCACTAAAAGCAGAACCAACCCTGTGATTGCAAGGCTGGCAGGATTTCGCCGTATTAAATCGAAATTTAATCGGGATCGTTGCACACCAAGTCGATGTGATATTGATTCTGCAGTCAGGCCTGCGGTAATTAAAACTCCACCGAGATGGAGTGTGAATGTCTTGAATTCGCCGAAAGCGTAAGTTAGTTCGCCATGAAATACAGGCATGGCAAGCGGCACAAGGAAGACGGTACCCAAAACTGCATAAGTGGTGAAACGATCAATAATGTTATGCGATGTCATGTTTGAGAATGCAATATAGCATTCGGCACTGTTGTATTTGTCATTAAGCTAGGCTTGCTAGCGCTCAGTTTCGGGATAGGACAGCATGAGCCCTGATTGTCTTTATCCCTTGCATTAACATCGTCTCCACTTGCTATAAGTGCCCCTGCGATATCGAACCTGTTCTTCCATGCCGTACGGTGAAGGTCCCAACCCTCGAGGTCTATGTTCATCTGACTCATCGGTTATTATTCAGGCTTTCTAACCCTCCGCACTCGCTCAGCACTAAAGGTGTTGAGTTACTTAGCTGCGTGTATGCGGGCGTTGTACTCGGCTGCGAGATCATCTCGGCCGACGAAGGGCATGTCATCGGCTACGATCTGGAGCATTGATAGATAGGCTGGATAGAGCTTGAAGATCGTTTCAGAGCGTTCGACGGCCTTTTCGGTAAAATCGGTCTGTCCCCAGTTCGAGAGCAGAATTTCGGTTTTGAATAAATTGATCTGAACGTCACGTTTGTAAGGGTCGCGTTCTTCATAATCAAGCAATAGCTGTCGGGCTGTGTGCATCAACTGGAAGGCGGCGTCTTCGTTTTCGAGGTTGTGCTCTTCGAATGCGGCGTTGAATAGTTCGATGAACAGCGAGTTCGTAAAGAAGTGTCGCTCTGGTGCATCGACTTGGCTTTCTAACAACCCGGTGGCACGTTCCATATCAGTTGAGGCAGACACGGCTGATGACCACGCTAGACTGGCGCTTGTTCGCCGAAGATCCCAACCGACCAGAGTAATTAATACCACTGCAGAAACAGCGAGCGTAGCCAGAATGGTGATTTTCGAGACTGTACCGGATTTCAATGAGAATGAGAGCTTGGACGGCAGTGCTTCGTCGGTCGATGATCCGGCGGAAGGGTACTTTGTTGACACAAGAAACCAGATCGCTGCGACGACCCCAAAAAGGGCAAAAGTCATTGTGAGTTCCGAGACGCGAGAAACTCCCGATTGCATCTCAATTATTTTGCCTATCAACGCCGGTGCGGTTGCGAGCAGCAGTATCGACAACAAGCTGAGTTCATTGGATTGTGATTTGAGAATCGTGATGGTCCGGTAAATCGTTATTGCTATAAGTGCCAGTACTGACATTAAGAGGAAGAGTCCAACGATGCCTTGTTCCATCAATATTTGTAGTTCGTAGTTGTGGGGATGATCTACAAGGTTGTTGCTCGATTGCGGTTCGGCAACGAGTGGGTACGAATATACGAACATATCTGGCCCAAATCCGAATACCGGGCGCAGAACAGAACTTAGCGATGATTCGTCACGTGGGGTGTCCCACCGTGTTGCGGTCTCCAGCGTTGTCCCCCAAATATCGAATCGAGCATCGAGACCATTTTTATGGTCGAGCTCTTCGTCGCTTAATCCAACTATTTGATCACCGATATCGAGAATTCTAGAGAAGCCTGTGTCGTCTTGGGGAGATGGGATGGTGATGATGATTATGGCTATGACGAGTCCCCCGACAAGCGTGATTCCTGAGGAGGCGATAGCCTTGAATTGTCCTATCCACATGGCGATTATGCCGAATGAAATTAGACCGGTTACGAAAGCGATGTAGGGCCCTCGGCTACCAGATAACCAAAGTCCGCCGAGTTGGAGTCCGATAGCTGCAGCGAGAATGCCTATCCACAGGTATTTGCGTTCTCGTTTAGGGATTGCTACAGCAAGCGTGGCTGGAATGGTCATCACCATGTATGAACCAAAGTTCAGCGGGTTGCCGAAGCTAGACCACACCCTTGAGCGCCCCTCACTGTCGCCGATTGGATCCCATCCGAAGTGTTGGGCGAGGCTGTATGCAGCGGCGATGGTGCCAGAGCTAATTAGCGTCAAAACTAGTAGCCTCAAGCGGCGTTCAGTTCGGAACCTTACGGCGACCACGGCGAATATTACGAATAGTGAGATGTTGTCGTAAAGGTTATATCCAGAACGTAAGTCGTCCGCACCAAGGAGGCTGATTATGGGTAGTGGGGAAAGGATTGTGGATATGACTTGCGCGAGAAGCCACAGTGCGATGGCTATGATTAGCCAACGTGCAGGTGATTTCGCTGCCCAGCGTAGAACATCGAAATCGGATGGTTTATCGGTTTCGGGTGCATTTATCTTGTCGATGACGATTTGCCATAACCAGAGGATCGCTATTAACCCTGCGCCGAGGTGGAGCGTGACTAGTTTCAGTTCGCTGAAGAGTGCAACAAAATTAGCGAATCCGAAGATCAACGGCACGATGAACAACGTGCCAAGGGTGATCCACAGAATCGCTGAGTCGATTCGTTTTGATATCGAAACGGTTTCGGTTCGTTGCTGATTTCTTCTTCTCGCACGTGAAGTCATGAAGTGAGAGTAGTGCCCTTGCTATTCCTGGACCGTGATATCGCCTTGTCCAAGTTCGGTGTGCAGATTATATTGAGCATCGTCGCCCTGAGCCTTGTAGATTTGCGCGAGGATTTGATGAGATAGTATTGCGCCTTCTGCGCCGGGGTCTTTTTCTGTAGCGGTGTTCAGAACTTCAATCGCCTCGTCTTCTCTTCCGAGCTCGTAGAGCGCTCGTCCCTTTGCGTACCAGGCTTTTGCCCACGGTCGCGTGGTTGCCTCGGTTGCAATCGCTTGGTCAGCATATTCGATTGCCAATTCATGTAGACCGACACTTGTTAAGGCCGTCGCTGAGGTTCCAATGATGGTGGGGTACGCAGGGTTTGCCTCGGCTTGTTTTATTGCGCGGTCGGCCAGTTCCTGTTGAAATTCAGAGTAACCCCAGACCGCCATTGTCGTTGCCGCCTTCATAAGGCCGATCTGGGTGTCGAGCTCTAGAGAGTCGCGCTCCTCATATGCAAGCAACATGTCACGCCCAATGTTCAACAGGCGGAGGGCCTCTTCTTTATTCCCTAGTTCATACTGCTGTTCAGCGGCGATCCAGTATTTTTCAAAAAGTGTGAATGTGAATGACTCACGCTCAGGGGCCTGTGCTTGTACTTTGGACCAGATTCTGGCCTTTTCTTCCACCGTCGGGGCGTCGTAACCTGTGGCGAGCATCCTGCTTGCTGAAAGTCGTCGTAGATCCCATGAAACGAAGATCGATATTACGGTGGCCGTAACCAGAACGGCGGCGGCGGTCATTGATATGAGAACCATCTGATTTGATGCCGAAAAATTGACCGATGATGGTTTTCTTACGGCGGTATTCGGCTGCTCGATTTGCTCGCTCGAAAGATGTCGATTTACTACTTCATAAATAGCGATGCCAGCACCAAGGAGAGCCATATTCATGGCGAGATCCGATATTCGAGCAACACCGGATTGCATCTCAACCAACTTACCAATCATCGCTGGTGACAGCGCCAGAACTAAGAATCCTGCGGTGTCGATGCCGTTACCCGATCGTCTCATTCTTCGTACCATCACCAGTACTGCCAGACTCAAAAGGGTTGCGCTAGAGACAAATGCTAGAAATCCTACAAATCCATGTTCGGCTAAAAGCTGAAGTTCGTAGTTGTGAGCGTGATCAACTAATGAGAGATTCGTTTGTGGTTTGCCAACGAGCGGGAAGGCATAGACGTACATATCTTGGCCCACGCCGAACAATGGTCGAAGCAATTTGTTTGCGGTTGGCTCTTCAACAGGTAGGTCCCATTGCGTCGCCATCTTGAGTGTCGATTCCCAGATGTTGAATCGACCTGAGAGCCCACCTTCGATGTTTGTAGAGCTAGTTTCTGAGCTGAACTGATTACCAATACTGATCACTCGTGACAGTCCGATATCACCTTGTGCCGATGGTAAGGCGACGACTATTGCAGTGATTACGCTAGCTGCGGCAAGGACTCCTAAACTTTTAAGGATCTCTTTTTTGTTACCGAGTACTGCGGTGATTGCGAAGAAGCTGATGATGGACGCGGCACCCGCAACAAACGGGCCTCGACCACCGGAAAACCAAATTCCTGAAATCTGAAGAGCGAGAGCGAGTGTGACAATGACGAGTGCGGTTCGGTTACGATCGAACTTCTTGTATGCGAACGCTAAGGTCGCTGGAATGGACATCACCATGTATCCACCGAAGTTCAAGGTATTGCCAAAACTGGCGATGACACGAGTTCGTCCGGCATTATTTCCTATTGGGTCCCAGCCGAAGTGCTGAGCGATTCCGTAGGCAGCGGCGATTGTCCCCGTAATTACGAGGGTATAAGCCAGAATCTGAAGGGTTTTGAACGTTCGAAATCTTATGGCGACTGATAGGAGTATGACGATCAGCGAGAGATTGTCGTAGAGGTTGTAGCCTGAGCGTGCTTCGTCGCCTCCGAAGAAGCTGATGATGGGGAGTGGGGATAGGATGGTCGAAGCGAGTTGAGCGAATACCCATACCGCTATTCCAACCAACGCCCAGCGTGCCGGGTTCCGGCCAGTCCATTCGAGTAGATCCCAGTTAAGTCCGTCGTCGTTTGCCGATCGGTCATTGATTCGGTTTAGAACAATTTGCCATAACCACAGAATTGCGATGACGCCTGCTGTGAGATGCAGCATCACAACCTTAGGTTCGTTGAAGACTGATACGAAATTGAAGAAGCTGAAAAACAGCGGTAGGGCGACGAGCGCGAGAACCGTTATCCAAATTATCGCTTGATCGATACGCTGATCGAGCGTTACTCGATTTGGGGTTTTTGAGAATTTTCTAGATCGTATCGTCATGTATGGTCTCTGCACTTTGATAGCAATTTGAAAGTTTACCTAATCCCCTTTCAGTTGCTTACGTCGGATCGCTTTGATCGGCGTGTGATTTGTGTTTAGGTGTTTGCTAGAGGACCACAAGATTCTCATGCGTTGTAGAACCTAGCCAAGGCGACCGAATTCGAATTAAGGAATACAGCAAGGTGAGATGCTCTTTCATTGATGGACCGATCAACCAGTGCAGATGCGCAATTAGTTTTCTGGCTGGTAATGGGAGTACTTAACTATGATGAGAGTTTCTTACGCATCACTTTGCTGGATTAACGTTTACCGTTGAGAACCAGAGAAAGTGATGTTTGGGACACTTCCGATTGCATAGTAAGAGATCGCATGTACAGACCTAAATATTCTTTTCGTGATTGGATTTTCGAAAACATGTAAAAACTTGACGTTATAAAAGTTTTTACAAAATCAGTTCTATCTGAACATTGAACCAAGCAAATTTCTGTAAAAACAGACAACTCATCGGCTTTCAGGCTCGCAATCGTCAAGGTATGATTGGGTGCTGGTGATGATCGGCGGTCTATTTATTTGGCTGTTGTTTGATCCGCGCAGGAGCGTAGCTCAGTCTGGCTAGAGCACTGGTCTCCAAAACCAGCGGCCGGGGGTTCGAATCCCTCCGCTCCTGCCAATATATAAGTGCGTATTTTTAACAGCTTTATTGCTGCTAACCCCGTGCCGGGGTGCTGAAATTGGTAGACAGGCTACGTTGAGGGCGTAGTGTTCGTAAGGACGTGCGGGTTCGAGTCCCGCCCTCGGCACCAGATATTGTTTGCTCGAAAAAATCTTGGCTTGCTTGTATAGATCGATCAGATCTTCTAGCGAATCGAAGTTTACGGGCGATAACCGAATATCTCGTAGTTGACTGAACTCGTTGTGGAGTTAGATCAGCAAAACAGCGAGATTATTTGCGCGGCGACGTGGCCAAGTGGTTTAAGGCGGAGGTCTGCAAAACCTCTATTCGGCGGTTCGAATCCGCCCGTCGCCT
>JAPKFF010000011.1:0-29539 GCA_028821715.1 Dehalococcoidia bacterium | reverse complement strand
CGGATGTGGTTAGCCAGACGCATCCCATATAGTCTTATCGAATCTAACTTCCGGGGCGAATACGCCCTTAACGACAACACCCCACTCAGGAACACCCATTGCCAAAGCCCGAGCCGATCAACGTCCCACGCGCCTCGATCGAGGAAATATACAAATTCGCCCGTGAGTCATACCCAAACGAATGCTGTGGCTGGCTGACAGGTAATAAGGATTCAAATGAGGCCTCCGGAGTCCGGTCTGCCATCAACGCCTACGAGCCAGAAACGCACCCCACCGCGAAAGACCGATCAGCTCAAACAGCATTCGTTATTTCGGATGGAGATCTGCTAGCGCTGAGCAGGACTCTCGACGATGATGTTCGACCCCGAATCATCTACCATTCGCATCCGAACGGGCGCGCCTACTTCTCGGAAACCGACAAGGCGAATGCGTCTGACCCTTGGGGCGATGGCCCTGCGTACCCAGTTCATCAGATCGTTGTCGGTATCGATGGAGATCGCGTCCAAGAGGCTCGGCAGTTTGCGTGGGATGACGAAGCGGAAGACTTCGTCGAAATCGCCGAATACGAAGGTCTCGATATTTAACTAGCGCTCGGTAATCACGCCACCATTGACGTTGATCGACTGGCCAGTGATATACGCCGCCCGCTGACTACACAAGAATCCGATTAGCTCGCCAACTTCTTCGTCTGTACCTGCGCGCTTCAACGGAATCTCAGCAAGCCGAGTATCCCAGCGATCGGTACGTCCCATTGGATCAAGCCTTGCAGTTTCGATAAGGCCGGGACAAACGCTATTAACGGTAATGTCGTGCACGCCGATTTCCTTAGCCAACGCCTGAGTAAAACCGTCGACAGCAAAGTTGGCGGCGTTGTAAGCACTCGTATTGGGTCGACCACTCTTACCCATTGTCGACGATAAATTCACGATGCGCCCTCCTTCGCCCTGCTTGACCATTTGTGTAGCCGCAGCTTTGCAGGCGTAGAACGTTCCCATTAGCTTTACATCGACTATCGATTTGAATATGTCAGCCTGCATATCCATCACCGAAACACGATCATTCCCGTACGGTGCAGCGGCATTATTCACGATGATGTCGAGTCGACCAAATTCAACAAGAGTGGCATCGATCATTTTCTGAACATCGTCTTGATCTGCCACGTTCGAGACGAGTGGAAGCGCACTCACGCCAAACGCTTCAATTTGTTCAGCAGTTGAATGAATATCTCTCCAGCCAGCGTCTTTTTCATCTTGAGGAAAAGAAGCAGGATCACGACCTGTTCCAGTAACTACGACATGCGCACCCATTCGGGCGATAACTGTGGCGGTTCCTCGGCCGATACCGCGCATACGCCCAGCACCAGTGACGATCGCAACTTTGCCTTTTAGCTCAGAACCAATCTGCTCAGTCATTCAAATGTCCTTCGCACTTCGATTTAGATAACGAATAATTCAGCACATTTTGCATGAATGAATGCGCAAATGTGTGATCGACGAGCGAATTACCGATCGAGAACTGAGACTAGCGTTCAGGTCGCTCGATCAAAGTTGCCTCTAGCGAAACCAAGAATTGGGCATCTCGTACGACTGTAATTTTTATGTTGCTGCCAGTCGGGTGCTCACGTAGGAACTCAGTCAGATCCTGCCCACGAGTAATCTCGGTCGTATCGAGCTGCACGATGATGTCGTTTAGTTCAATTCCCGCCTCATCGGCTGGCGATCCCGGCTCGATCACTGTCACACCGAAGCCTTCACCAACCGGCAGCCTCAACGCACGAGCAAGAGCTCTAGTTACATCCACACCACCAACTCCCAGAAAACCGGGAGGGGGAACTGGTCCCTGAGCGATCAGGCTGTAGGCAGCAGTTTTTGCGGAGTTGATATTGATCGCAAATCCAATACGGTCGCCAATATTGATCTTCGCAGTGTTGATACCAACGACTTCACCAAACATATTTACGAGCGGACCACCCGAGTTGCCCTCATTGATCGCCGCGTCGGTTTGAACCAGGCCTGTGAGGTCACCAACAGCGTCACTAACAATAGTTCGATCGAGAGCGCTCACAACACCCTTGCTGACCGTAGGCCCACCACGTAGACCCAAAGCATGCCCGATGGCAACTACATCTTCACCGATTCTAAGTGCATCCGAATCGCCAAATATAGCGGGCGTGAGCCCGGTCTCTCCCGTGACCTTGATGATGGCCAGATCAAGCTGTGGATCACGCCTGAACAGCTCACCCTCAGCAATCGTTCCATTTTCAAATCCGACCGTTATCACTAGAGCACCTTCAACTACATGCCAGTTCGTGAGAATTAGACCATCGTCATCGAGAATCACGCCAGTCCCGACACCCTGCCCACGATCCAAACTGACAGCGATTTGAACTACAGACGGCGTCAGAATTTCGACTACCTCAGGAGTCGATAACGGCTGCTGCTGGGGAGTTCTCGAAACCGGGGTTGGCGTGAATACTGGAGTCGCTTCAGGAAGGGATTCTGTGCTTTCAGCAGTTGCTGTAGCCTCGGACGTACCAGAAGGATTATCGCTAACACCTGAACCTGAACAAGCAGATACAACAATAGCGACCGCGATCACCAGCAACAGAAAATTTAATAGGTTTGGTAGACGCATAAAAGTCAAGGTGATGGTATTGTCCGGGTCGAGTAGACCATATTCCAGTTTTCCAGCGTATCAAGCGATAACGCCAATCGTTAGTGAAAAATCGGTTCACATGCATGAGTGAAACAAGTTACTTCAGTTTATGATTTGCCTAAAACGCCGCAATTACATCGTCGAACCGGAATAATTCGAGAACAAATCTGAGCCTGCTAAGACTAATAAGAACACGTGCCAAACCCGATTCATGGATGATCGTCGGATTAATGCTCGGAGCACTATTTGCTTCAGCAACAGCATCAGGCATACCTCAGTACGGTCGGTCGCTAGAAATTATATCGATGCGGGCAGCGGTCGAAGATATTGGTCATATAAACACAAACGTCCACATCAACAGTTCGTGGATTCCACTTGCCGCAGAAGATCACCAGCTTGCCGACGCAGCAGTATTTTCAGCGGTAGACGAGCACCTAGGCAACTTAGTTCTATCATCGACACGGCTCACAAAAACCCGTGAACATTGGTGGGGGTGGCTTGGTCAACCGATGCGGAAAGATGGCCTCGCTTCGCAGAGTGCATTTCAGTTCATAGAGCACCTCGATGAACATGTGACCTACCTCGAAGGCGTGGCACCGACTGATGCCGTATCGATTATCGATGGCGAACCGACTATCGAAGTCGCCGTATTCGCTGATCGAGCGAGGGTGCTCCAGCTATCGATAGGCGACGTAATCAACTCGCAGCCTATCGATACTGGCGCAGGTCTCGTGAGGGCAGTGATAACCGGAACGTTCGAGCAGGTTAATTCCGAAGAAGTATTCTGGATCGAACTAGGCGAGGCATATCTGGCTCCCGCCATCGAAGGGCGTGAGCAGCCGCTCATCATGCTTACCACGAGCAACTCAATGTTCACGATCGTGGCAAAAGCGAATGCGGGTTTACCAGCAAACTACGACTGGTTCCTTTATACCGACCAAGCGTTGCTCGCCGATAAGTCGGTTGATGATCTGCAATCCAGTTTCGACAATCTGCAACTTCAACTCGATGACTCAATTGTGCGACCATTCATCATCACCAAGTTGATTCCTCGACTCGACACCATGAAGCGACGAGCGCTTTTTGGCAGCATACCGCTACTTTTAATGGCGTTATTACTGCTGGCATGTGTCGCCTTTTATCTAACAATGTCGTCGGGACTACTAGGACGTCGTCGAGTTTCTGGCTACATTATGCTCAGAAGCCGTGGGTTCAATCTGAAGCAGCAGTTAGGGATTCACGTTCTCGAAGCAGCAATCGCCTCGGTCCCTGCCGCACTGATCGCTCCGTTGATCTCTTTGCTATTCATCCGAATGATTGGCTATCTTCCGACTTACAGTGCAGTTACCGGAGGAAACGGCATGCCTGTTGAATTATCGACGTCGGCATGGCTGTGGTCGTTCGGAGCAGCAATTGGCACAGTAGTGGTAGTCACAACGGCATCCTCGTTTTGGGATCATTCGACGATGGCGGCGAGTCGATCAAGTGACGCCCGCCCCATCGACGCTCCATGGTTTCAGCGCTTCTACATTGATGCACTGTTGGTCGCACTCAGCGGCATAGTTTGGTGGGAAGTAAGCAGTCGTTCCAGCGTCGTAACTTCGCAACGCGAAGGCGAATTGGCTCCCGATCTAAGCCTGCTCGCTGCTCCAGCTCTAATAGTGGTTGCAGCTTCTCTCGCAGCGCTAAGATTATTCCCAATCGTCACAAACGTATTTGCAGGCATTGGACTGAGATCCAACTCGACAGCTATCGGAGTCGGACTCGCCAACGTGGCGAGACGACCGTTCTTTCACGGCTGGCCAATGCTGGCATTAGCGCTGTCTATCAGCACGGCAATAATCGCCGGAACAGTAGTTTCCACTATTGAACGCTCTACCATCGAGCAAGTTTTGTACGATACCGGTGCCGACATCCATGTCACAACCTCTGGGTCAGCAGGGCAGGTGGGTCGGGATCAGTTGATAGAAGTTCGTGAACTCGATTACATCGATGTTGCAACGCCCGCACTTAGAACCAAATCGACAGTGGGGACGACTTCTATCGGTTCATTATTTACTCTTCTCGCTATCGATCCGATCGACTTCCAGCAAGTCGCCTGGTTCCGAGATGATTTCTCTGATTCTGAAACAGGGATTCATCAACTGGTCGATCGATTGGCTGTTCGAGTAGTACCTGAGCCTATTTTACTTCCGCCCGATACGTCAGAGATTTCCATCTGGGCGAAGAGCGAACCAGTTACCCCAAATCACGAGCTTTGGATAGTTCTACGAGACGGAATTCGTGAGACACACACCATCAACATGGGCACGTTTGAGGAGGGGTGGTTTAAAACATCTGCTCGAATATCGAACTTCCCACAGCCTGTTGAAATAACGTCGATTCAAACCTTCCTCAAGGTAGGCCCCGATAGTGCACCACCTACGAACGTGCTAATCGACGATCTATCTGCGACCACATCATCGGGTCAGCAACATCTCGTCATCGATTTCGATATTCCTGAACTTTGGACAGGCCTGCCCACCACCGAAGGTGAAGATGCAGGATTCACTATCACTCCCGAACCAGAAGGTATTTCAGGAGAAATCCAAGGTGATACAGGCACTGGCATAGGAAATATTTCACTTGGCAGAGGGTCGAACCATGGCATTCGAGGTATATACCGTAGAGCTGCCGACCGACCAATTCCGATAATCGCAAGTAAAACATTCTTAGATCAAACCGGTGTCGGAATAAGACGACCTTTCATGATCGATATCCAAGGCGGGTTAGTACCTGTAGAGGTCATCGAAACAATCAAATACTTCCCGACGCTTGATCCCGAGCGGGCGCCGTTTGCGGTTGTAGATATCGATGCCGTAATCGACTTCATTGAGCTTCGGGGTCGTCGAAACGTGATACCGAACGAGTTGTTCGTAAGTTTGGATGAATCTGATCTTTCAACCGACGAAATCGCTGAAGAGGTACGTGACGTATTTCGGCTTGCCAAAATCGACTCGCGAGCAGAGCAAATCCAGAGCACGTTCGTCGACCCAATCGCAGTTACTGGTTGGCGAGTAGTGAGCATCGTTGCCACGATCGTCTCGGGGCTCATCGGGATCATGTCGTACGCGGTGTTCCTCGCAGCGTATTCGCTCAGAACAAAGGGTGATTCAGCTTTGATTCTCGCCTTAGGAGCAAGTACTCGTGATTTCTGTCTGAGCACAATTTCCGAACTACTTCCGACAATTATTACTGGGACTCTGGTCGGAATCGGCACTGGTTTCGCCGTCAGTTTCCTGATGGTCGGGTCAATGGCTCACACCGCAAATGGAAATCAACTTATTCCGCCACTTATATTGCAGACAAATTGGCTTCTTCCAGTGGTTACAATTGGTGCGATATTTGTAAATGTCCTAGCCGGAGTGATCAACTCAGTTCGGTCGTTTCGTGAGATAGAAATTGCGCATATGGCTCGAGAAGGATTCTCGGCAACGTCAACATGATTGGCAACTCTTTTCAACTCATAATCAAGCGAACGCTTGCCCACTGGCGGCTGCTATCTGCAGTCGTTATTGGCGTCGTGCTTGCGTCCACGATCATGGCGAGTTCGGTAATTTTCTTCGATGCCTTGCGTGATGTTGCACTGCAACGCGCACTTTCGACTCATGAACAATCCGATATCGACCTTCTAGTTGAAGCTGGTCAGGTTCCGACCAATAGAGAAACTCATTCAACAATCGTCGATGCTATGAACGGCACAATCGTCAAACGATTCGAGCCTTTTCTCGATGAACGCGAATTTGCACTAAAAACATGGACGTTCTTCGTCGATTTACCCCCGTCTATGGTTAGCCCCGCCGATTGCCCATGTAGATCAAACGTAGGTTTAAGCAATAGCGATGCACTGATTGAGTGTGACTGCCGCCGCGTCGCGATGATGACCATTCCTGAGGCAGACGAGCGTCTCAATATTGTCGAAGGACGAATGTCTCTCCCGGCTACCGAAGTAGCTGCCGATGATTCGTTCCAAGTCGAAGGCGTACTCGACGTCCAATCGGCCCAGACGATGGACATCAAAGTTGGCGATGTCTATCCGGTGCAACCTCATTGGGAGGACGTTCACGATCAGGTCAAAATTCTCGTAACGGGACTATATGAACGAAACGATCCTGAATTGGATCACTGGCGAATTCAGAACGAAGCATTCGGGTCTCGAACTAAGACCTTGCAATTCGCACGTTTCATTGTTCCCGAAGCGACCATCCTCGATGGTCTCGGCCCTTACTTCCCCAATATGGGTACCGACTACGCGTGGTGGCTCGACGTAGATCCTGAGCGAATCGTTGCTTCAGAAACTGAATCCATACGGAATACTATCGACGCCACTGAACGCGAACTCAAGGCAATTGTCGACGGCTTCCTCCTACGATCAGACTTACCCCAAGTACTGCGTGCATTTGAGACCGATCTGTTCTTCAACAGGTTGCCAATGTTTATCGTCCTCATACTCATAGTCCTTGTCGTGCTCTACTACGTCGTTACCCTCGCATCACTATTAGTCGATGCTCAACGAAGTGAAATCGGACTACTGCGCACACGTGGCTCAACTTCACGACAGATTCTCGCTGTGTTCATTATCGAAGCTGGCTTCCTAGCGGCAATCGCAGCGGTTTCAGGACCATTCCTCGCAGTATTGGGTGTTGGACTTATCGGAACACTTCCGATCTACGGCGATCTGAACAACGGAGATGCTCTTCCTGTTAGATTGACGTTCGCAGCGTTCCAAATGGCGTTCTTAGGCGGTCTCTTGGGCTTGTTGGCGTTGTTTATACCGGCCCTCAGGGCTACAAGACTCGGACTTATCGCGAGCCGTGTCACTCGCGCTCGACCTGCCCGACTTGCCATTGTCCAGCGGTACTACTTAGACCTAGGATTCCTCGGACTGGTGATGTTCCTCTTCTGGCAGCTCACAAAGCAGGGATCGTTCGTAGCCGTGAGCATATTTGGTGAAACGACGGTCAACCAACTCATACTCGGAGTTCCAGCGATATTCCTAGTATCGGCGGGTCTCGTTCTTCTGCGAATATTCCCGGTTGGAATGGACTTAACGGGTAGAGTGCTTTCCCGTCGTCCTATGTCGTCGATCACTCCGCCTGCTTTGATTTTGGGCATCTGGCAGATGGCTCGAAACCCAGCGCATCATTCACGACTTTCGCTGTTGTTGATCCTCACTGCCGCGCTCGGTGTGTTCGCCGCCAGCTTCGGAGCTACGCTGAAGCAAAGTGCGATAGACCAGACGTACTACCGAACTGGCGCCGACGTAAAAATCACGTCCGTAAACGTTCGCTCGGGCGGTATTTCACTCTCCATCGTCGAAGAATTGAGCGCAATCCAAGACGTCGAGTCTGTTTCGCCTATCTATCGAGAAACGGCGAACATCAATGCGGGTGTGACCGTTGAGGGATTTCAGCTGATTGGAGTTGATCTAGAAACAATCGAAGATGTCGGTTGGTTTAGAGACGACTTTGGTCTAACACCGTTCGATTCAAAAGTAGCAGTACTCGATGTTGGTGGTGCCGCGGGAATAGAACTACCGACAGAAGGAAAATGGCTCACAGCCAACATCTTGCCGCTTGTAAGGCAGCCATCAACATTCATGGTCGCTCGGCTTTCCGATGCGAACGGCCAGTTTTTCTCTATTCCTCTTGGATCAATAGTTCCACTGGCGTCCGATCAGATTCGATTCAAATGCCCGATTCCTATCGACGGCGAACCGCCTGAGTGGTGCCGAATTGGATCGAGCATTCAAGCAACGCCTTTCCGGGGTGTTCCGGGCTTGCTCCCAAGGGCGCCCATACGCTTGCACTCAATCGGTGTGGTCAACTACGAGCAAGGCCTAGGGCCCGCAGCTCTTGATATCGACGATATCGCTGTTCTTAACGCGTCAGGCACAGAACTAATCATCATAGAAACGTTTGATTCTGTGAACAACTGGCGAACGATGGCACCAACCCGCGAGGCACTTGGCGACAGCATTTTACCGGCATCAACTCCCGATGGATCTCTGATCGACGGTGTTGCTCGTCTACGCTGGACATCTGCAGGTCCAAATGAGTACAGAGGACTCGCTCACGGATCGGAACTTGAAGTTGTTCCAGCCGTTGCCAGCACCTCGTTTATAGAGCAGTTCGGTGGGGAAGATGGCGAAATATTCCAGATTTCACTCGATGGCGTGCCCGTAAACATTTCCATTCGAGATATCGTCGAGTACTTCCCGACTCTCTCACTTGATGAAGAACCGTTCCTTCTCACAGATTACGAAGCTGTTCACGAACGACTGAATATCACGCGAGCGGTCGGAAATATTCAACCGACTGAATTATGGGTTTCGACATTTCAAGGATCAGAACTGCTGGTAGCCGAAGACGGCATATTAGAATCGGTAGTGGCTGGCGATAGAGCTGTTCCACTTATCACGCAGCGACTGTCCGGGCTAAGAATCCGTCCTGGATCGAATATTACCGACCGCAGCCTCGAACTCGCAGGCGTGGCTTTCGACCCGTTGGTATCTGCAGGATGGCGAGCTCTATTGGGAATTGCATTCTTCACAGTTCTGGTTGTGAGTGCTATCGGATTCCTAGTGCACGCCAAAGTTTCGTTCGACGGTCGTCGTGCTGAACTGGCATTGCTGAGAACCATCGGTCTATCGATGAAGCAGATGCTTTTTTTGGTCGTTCTCGAACAAGTCATGGTCATCGGCGTCGCCGTTGCATTGGGCATATTCATGGGCGCCCGAATGGGTTCGACTATCATGCCGTACCTCGCGAGTTCAGGCAAAAATGCTGTAGTTGTGCCACCGATGGCAGTTCAAATAGATTGGTTTGGATTTGGAATCACGTTCGGGCTATTAGGCGTAGTATTTCTCGTGGTAATTGGTCTGATCCTAATTTCTGTATACCGAATGTCGATACATAGAATAATGAGGATGGGCGAAAGTTGATCAATAACTCGTTAAATAGAGGTGACGCTAAGTGACAACATCGAACTCTACTTACATTGAGTGCAGCGGACTGTTCAAAATATACAAAGCCGCCGACTTAGAAGTCGTTGCGCTGCGTGGTCTCGAACTATCCGTAGCGCGTGGCGAAATCATCGCCATCGTGGGTGCTTCAGGTAGTGGTAAATCGACATTACTGAACATTCTTGCGGGGTATGATGCTCCGTCAGCAGGAACTATCAGAGTTGGCGATTTTGATTTGCTTCAAATGACCAACAAAGAGGTCGTCCAGTACCGACGACACGAGGTCGGCTTTATCTGGCAGGAAACATCTCGAAACCTGTTCCCTTATCTCTCAGCTCTGGAAAATGTAGAGCTACCAATGGTCATCTCCGGAGCACCGGGGGCCGACCGAAAGAAGCGTGCCCAAGAGCTGTTGGATGTTGTTGGGCTGGGCGATCGAGCCGGTCACAAACCCGGGCAGCTTTCCGGTGGTGAGCAACAGCGTGTGGCTATTGCAGTTGGTCTTTCTAATGAGCCTCCTCTATTGCTCGCTGATGAGCCAACTGGTGAGCTAGACGACCAAACGGGCACCGAAGTTCTCGAACTGCTCAATAAGGTTAACCAAGAGCTCGGCACGACTATAGTTATCGTTACTCACGATCCCGCAATCGCAACAAGTGTGGGGCGAGCCGTGGCGATCAAAGATGGCAAGACGAGCACCGAAACCATTCGAGAAATTTCGTTCGAACGAAAACTGGGTGGAGATTCATCGGATACTGAAGAATTCTTGCTGATCGACTCGGCAGGGTCGGTGCAGATTCCTCGTGACATGCTTGACGAACTAAATATTGGACGACGAGTTCGAGTTGATATGAAAGATGGAAGGGTGACACTTGAGTCAGGCGAGTGAGCAAATTACAGCCCGAGAATCACGCATAGCAACAACTCCGATAATTCACGCGATCAAGGCATCGCGTGAATACGAACTGGCTGGCGAAACCATCCAAGCCGTTCGAGAAGTTGACCTCGAAGTACGCAGTGGCGAATTCATAACCCTTGTCGGACGTTCAGGTTCGGGTAAGACGACGCTTCTGAACATGTTGGCAGGTCTCGACCACCCAACTTCAGGGCAGGTGATGTTTGAAGGCAATGACATGGCGGATTTCAGCGAGAAGCAGTTTATTCAGCTGAGAAGGCATCGCATCGGTGTCGTATTTCAGTCGTTCGCGCTTCTACCGTTGCTCTCGGCCTACGAGAACGTCGAACTTCCTATGCGAATAGCAGGAATCGGCGCATCTGAACGATCAAAGCGAACAAACGAAGTTCTCGACATCGTTGGACTCGGTCGACGCGCAAAGCATCGCCCTTACGAGCTATCTGGTGGTGAGCAACAGAGAATTTCCATCGCTCGAGCCGTCGCTATGAAGCCAAATGTAATCCTTGCCGACGAACCAACTGGTGAGCTTGACTCTGTGAACTCTGCCGAAATATTCGGACTGTTCAGCCAGATGGTTTCGGAAGAAGACATGTCGATCGTTGCCACTACGCACGACCGTACGCTTTTGGATCTCTCCGACAAGATTTACACGGTTCACAACGGCGAAATTGAGCTTACCTAAGTCGGTAAAGACGTCGACGCGCATACCCAGTTCAAGCGCCCGGACGACTCTTCGGAATAGGACTTCCACTCCTTCTATATCCTGCTGAGTTCACGGCATGGCTTGTCATTCCGAGGAACGAAAAGTGAGTGACATGGAAATCCGTTACTTAGAGCACCTCTACGCTCTATTTCGACGCGTTTTAAGCAACCGAACTTAACTCCGCCTCACTTAAAATCGTTCCAAGATAGAACACAGCGTTACCAATGCTCGCTGATTGCCACGTCGTTCTACCGGACTCCTCGCAATGACCAAGGCATCTAAGCTCGTGAGCGCCGCCATGCCCTGTCGCGTGATTCTGTGGCGATGTAGAGGGCGTCCTCAACAGTATCTGCAACCACATTGATGTGGCCCATCTTGCGGCCCTTGCGCGCCTCTAACTTGCCGTACAAGTGCAAACTCACACCCGGCAATTCCAATGCTCGCTCCCAATCGGGATTCCCATCAGTGTCTTCCCACACTTCACCGAGCAAGTTAACCATCACTGTCGGCGAATGAAGCTTTGGTTCTGCGATAGGCATTCCCGCTAAAACTCTCACCAGCTGTTCAAACTGAGAAGTGTCGCAACCATCCATCGTGTAGTGACCTGAATTGTGAGGTCGGGGAGCAAGCTCGTTCACAAGAATTTCGTTCTCGTTAGTAACGAACATTTCAACAGAAATCAGACCAACGACATCAAGCTGTAAAGCAATGTCAGCGGCGAGTGTTCGAGCGCTCTCTGTGACGCTTTCGTCAATACGTGCAGGAACTATCGAAACATCAAGAATGTGGTTGCTGTGAATGTTTTCAGAAGGCGGGAACGTCGCGGTCTTACCATCGACAGTACGCGCGCATATCGTGGAAATTTCCATCTTGAAAGGAATGAACTGCTCGACGATGAGTTCCGTTCGCCCTTTGTTCAATTTCTCGTAAGACTGCTCAATATCCTCGGCTCGGGTGATAATCACCTGTCCTTTACCGTCGTAACCCTGAGTCGCAGTCTTCAGCACCATCGGGTACCCAAGCGCGTCTGAAGCACTTTTCAAATCGTTCAAAGATTCGACGTTCCGGAACGGCGCAACCGGTATTCCCGCCTTTAGAAGAGCGTTCTTCTCATGCAACCGGTGCTGAGCAGTACGCAACACATCAGGTGACGGGTGAACTGGCTTCAGTTCTGCAGCGGCAGAAACCGAATCAGCATCAACGTTCTCAAATTCGTAGGTAACAACGTCGGTACGACGGGCGAGTTGCCTCGAAGCATCTCTACTCTCATATGCCTCAGTGACCTGACCGTCGGCAACCTGCGAAGTCGGGCAGTTAGGGTCGGGATCAAGAACTACTGTCTTGTAGTCCATCTGCCGAGCGGCGATAGCGAGCATTCGCCCCAGCTGACCACCTCCGATAATTCCGATAGTCGAGCCGGGGTTCAATATTGATTTTCGTTGCATCGATTACTCGCCCGCAGGCTTCACATACGTGACGGATTCGATTTCAGCCGTGATTTTCGCTCTCCGCTTTTCGATATTCGTTTGAATCACAGGATCAATTAGCCCTATAATTTGCGCGGCTAGGATACCGGCATTTACGGCGCCCCATTCGCCAATGGCTACGGTTCCAACCGGATACCCACGGGGCATTTGAACCATCGACATAAGCGAATCCATACCGTCGAGGTGCGGCCCAACGCCGGGCACACCGATCACCGGCAATATCGTCTTCGCAGCGGTCATTCCAGGAAGGTGAGCGGCACCTCCGGCGCCAGCAACTATGACCTTGATCCCACGATCTTTTGCTTCTTCGGCGAATTTGAACATTAGATCGGGAGTTCGGTGCGCAGAAACGACTCGGATTTCGTGCGGCACCCCAAGTTCTTCAAGTATGTCTGCGGCGTGCTGCATGTTCGGCAAATCCGAAGTGCTGCCCATGATCACCGAAACGAGCGGGTCTGACATTGTTCTTACGCTCCATCTGAAGACTTGCGGTTTGTGCCCAAGGCGTCTGCCTCAAAGATACGACTTGACGATTTTACAGTCGCCCGACCCAAACCGCGAGCGTTTGAGCATTTAGAATCACCCGATGTCTAAGCTAAAACTCGATTCACTCGAGATTAACTACGAAATTTCTGGGTCGGGACCGCTCTTGATACTTCATCACGGATTCGGATCTTGGGGCCGTGATTGGAATCGCGGCGGCTGGCTCGATTCGCTTCGAGATCACGGCCGATTGCTTATATTCGATGCAGTTGGACACGGCCTATCGACTCGAACGCACGATCCTAAAGATCACACGGTTGAACGGCGAGCAGATGTGGTGAACGCTCTGGCAGACGAGTTCGATTCGGAAACTTACGGATACGTTGGATTTTCGATGGGAGGGCGGACCGGACTCGAACTAGCGGCATCGACTCCTGACCGACTTTCATTGATGGCAATTGGCGGAATGCATCTGCTTCCCGCAACCGCAAACGCCGATCGATTCATTCGTCACATAAAAATTCTTCGATCAGGCAGGGCGAAATCTGTAGAAAAACCTGATGGCGATCGACCCGGCAACGATCCTATCGCACTGGCAGCCTCGCACGAAGCATTGCTCTGGTGGAAGGGTGCTGAGGGTCGATTAGGCAACCTAAAAGCGCCAACTATGTTGTTCTGTGGTGAAGAGGATGCTCATTTTCCAAACGCTGAAGAATCGGCAAAACGATACGGATTCGAATTCGCCGGACTCCCTAATACCGATCATGACAGCACTTTTTTCTCTTCAGAATTAGCGGTACGTTCTGTGGCTAATTTCGTTTCCAAACACTTGAAATAATCTCCGGCTGCATCGCCGATCTGATGCTAAAATTTAGGACTGTGATCGATTTTTACTGATCGCCTTTCTATTTATATTTTCGTTCCTCGAGGGTTACGTATTCCATGACAACCGGCAACGGTTCTAACGACGATTTCAAGCGTGCAATGGTGGTCACTGCCCATCCCGACGATGCCGAGTACGGGTGCTCGGGGAGCGTGGCGAAATGGACTCGAATGGGCTGGGAAGTTGTGTATGTTCTGTGCACCGACGGATCAAAGGGCACCGAGGATCGAAAGATCTCATCGGAAAGACTCGCCGAACTACGTGCCGAAGAGCAGATAACTGCCGGTAAGACGCTCGGGCTTAAGACGGTTGAGTTCCTCGGGTACCCAGACGGATATTTGGAGCCAACGCTAGAAGTTCGTCGAGACATTTCTCGGCAGATCAGGAAGCACCAACCAGACGTTCTGATTACGACCAGCCCTACACGTGATCTCCTTAACTCGACGTACATTGGTCACCCCGACCATTTCGCAGCTGGCGAGGCGGCTCTATCTGCCGTGTTCCCGAGCGCTCGTGACCATTTAACGTTCCCTGAACTGTTTTACGACGAGGGTCTTGAGCCGCACAAGGTTCGCGAGGTATGGGTGATGAGCTTCGGTGATGGTGCCAATTTCTGGAACCCGCTCACTGAACAAGATGTAGACCTTTCGATTGCCGCTCTAAAGCAGCACACGAGCCAGGTTGATGATCCTGAACAGGCTGGCAAGTGGATGAAGTCGAGACGAGCAGAGCTCGGCAAGAAAATCGGTGCCGGCTACGCTGAATCGTTCCGCAAGTTCATTCTCAGCTAACTACAACTCGGTCGTAACGCAGTGAGTGAATGACACTCTGAAAAGCACAAACAAAAAGCCCCAGTCATGGCGACCAGGGCTTTTCATTTTCAAACATGAGAGGTTGAGAAAACCACTTTGTGAGTGCTAAACGACGTCGAGAGTGTCTTCAGCAACAACCTCGGCTACGCCGCCGTGCTTCTTGCCAGCGATCTTACGAAGCTCTGCAAATTCGTCCTGAGTTCCTCGTAGAAGAATTCCAGCGTCCGACGAGTGCATGATGAACCGTGCGCCCAACTCAATCGCCTTGGCCGACGTTGAAATCGTCTGCTGGTGAATCATAGTCGGCAACCCACGGTCATCTGCTGCCTTGATGATCTTACTCAAAGTGTCGAGGTAAATCGGGTTGTCAACTTCATCAGGAATTCCCAGTGAAGTAGTCATGTCGTTTGGGCCAATAAACACAGCGTCGATAGGAGCGCACTCGATCAATTCCTCAACTCGGTTCGCTGCTGGCTCGCTCTCTATACCCATGATGAAGATACGGTCTTTGTGTCGGTTATTGAGGTAAATTTCCGATTTTTCACTCGGGTACTCACCACTTTCCACAACTCGCTCGTAGTACTCGCCCTTCAGCGGGTGAGTCTTGGCCTTGATTGCGGTGTGTCGAACTTCATCAACTGTTTCGCAGTAAGGAACCAAAACTCCGTCAGCTCCGGCGTCCAACGCCATAGCAACCCAAACCTCGTCTGTGTTTGGGGTTCGAACAATAGCTGTAATGCTGAGCGACTGCATCTGCGCAACTGTGTCGGCGATGAGCTGGCGGTCACGTGATCCGTGTTCTGAGTCGATGACTACAAAATCGAGAGTGCTACCAGCAAACACTCGTCCCCACCGCATGCTCGCGGTGGCCGAGATCATAAATCCAAATACCGGTGTCTTATCTTTCAGAGCAGCTTTCAAGGCAGCTGGTTTCATATTGTCCTCTTAGGTGACTGAGTTGGATGTTCGGCGGATCGAATCACCGTCGCCTTCGTATGCCGAGCGTAATAGTACTCCAACTACTCGATGTTCGTTATTGTGAGCTGAAGCTAATGAGTCCTAGTGATAAATTTTCTGACCCCGGAACCAAACATTGTCGTAATCCCATTTCCGACAACGAGATCATGCCATACAAAAATCTCAAAGCTTATCCATGAGCAACTATGGTGTGCGGACGACACTTGTGTACTCGAATTATCGTGGATATTCAAAAACTCCTTCGTCTCACGCTGCAAAAATCGTCCTAAATATTACAATCGGCAAAGCACGTACTTGGAAAAACTCTCCTCTGGTACGAAGTACTATCTAGCTCATCAGGATTAAATCTCGATCAAGAACTAAGCGAGAATAAAATCCTCTCCGGTGTGAGCGTAAAAGCGATGTATGACTACCTTGTGTAGCTCAATCCTGATGACATCGTTACGTGGCGGGTCAGCATATCTAATAATTGGAACTTGCTCGACGAGTTAGTCAAGATTTCATTGTCTCGACTCGAAAATGATCTGTCTTCCAGCGAGCATGGAAATCCCAGACTTATTGATCCGGCATTCATAGTTCATTAGTCGAAACTTTTCTCCCACTGCATGCCTCGCCGATGATACGGTTCGTTTGCTGCTTTTTATCCGCAAGCGCTAATTTCACTCGGAGACCTTTGAATTGATTCACGATAATGTTGAATTCGATATTTATTTCATCAGACACGGCGAATCACAGTCGAACATAACCCCGGGCATCGCAGCCGGTGTTAATTTCGACGCTCCGATGACCGATAGAGGTCACCAACAGGCTGAAGCCACTGGCGAGCGTCTCGGCAAAGAAGGCGTGAAGTTCGACAAGATCTACTCGTCTGCGCTTGTACGTGCTGTGCAGACCACCGAGGGCGTACTCAAGGGAATGGGCATTCCCGACGACGAGTTCACGAGAGTCGACGAAATAATCGAAAAGCAGACTCCCGGCTGGCGAGGAAAGCTCGCCAAGGACGTAATGACGACCGAAGTTCGACTGCTTATGGCTGAGAAGGGCAAGTACTTCAAAGCTGCCGACGGCGAAACAATGCGCTGGGTCGAACGCCGAGCATCAAACTGGCTCGAAGATGAAATTCTCTACAACGAAGAGTGGTACGAGAAGCCCGGAACTCACACCATCGCAGTCGTCAGTCATGGCGACACGATGCGTGCGTTGTTCCACTACATCATGGGCATCGACAACCGTCTCGCCATGCGAACCGACATTTTCAACTGCTCAATTAGCAGATTCCGCTTCGGCAAACACGGTTGGAGCATCGGCACGATAAACGACTCGACGCACACGCTCCAGCTTGGAGATATCGTCCGAGACGACAAGATCGTTCAGGGCGGACTCGGGGTTTAGAGCGCCCCGCACGCTAATTGGCGAACTGCCTCGGAGATTTTCTACAGCGAATTGACCTCGAATCTAGCTACCGCCTATACGTCCGGTGTCTAGTACTGCTGCTACAACCAATTTGCCCTCTCGCTTTCGATCATTAGCGGCCGCTTCGATTACACGCTAAGTGCAGAGGTCAATTCAGCGGAATTTCAGGACACCAAAGTGAACTTAGGGAGAGTTATTTAGATTTAGAAACTACGCCAATAAGTGCTTCAGCTCTTCAACGCTATCGACTATGTAGTCGGGAGTGGGAGCATCGCTAGGATACTCACGACCCATTCGTATCCACGCAGTTTTCATTCCTACGCCGTGGGCACCAACGATGTCGGTGTATGGATTGTCGCCTACGAACAGAACATCCTCAGTTTGAAGGTCCTCTATTTCAAGAAGTCGCACTGCTTCAATGAACACCTCGGGTTCAGGTTTATCGACTCCAACAATCTTCGATGCCAGCACGAACGGAGCCTTCTTGTCGAGACCCGTTGCTTCTGCTTTCTGATGCTGGAATTGATCGCCGTTGGTCACGACTCCCCAAACAACATCCTTCGAATTCATCCAATCTACAAATTCGACCACCCCCGGCAGCACTTTCATGAACTTAACCATGTTCGAAAAGTAGAAATCGTAGTGAGATTTCGAATCACCAGGTACACCTGGCCATTTTTTCTGAATTTCAAAAATTGCTGTATTTACGTTCGTCGCGTTATCGGGCGAAAGCGTCCAGAAATATTCGAGTGCGTCTTCCCAACTGGTTGATCCGTGTATCACTTCATTCTGTTCGTAAAGCACTCTGTACACATCGCCATACGCTGCGTGCCGATCGATCAGCGTATCGTCCATATCGAAAAGTGCCGCGCGGAATTTTTGATTCGTCATAGATTAAATCGTAAATTTAGCCCTGAGTAGTTGGTTGGATACGAGACTTAAACGTCGGCCGGTGACATATCTTCAGCGTTCCAGCTTCCAGAACCGACGCCTGAATTTCCTAGAGTTCTTTCGATATCAGGGTCGAACATCCGTTCCGCGATAATCGATTCGTCAAGATCAGTTCCAAGACCGGGTGCAGTGGGAAGCTCGAAGTAACCGTCTTTGATCTCAAGAGGAGTCGTTTGAATCTTGTCATGCCACGGCATATCTCTTGCCGTTTCTAAAATCAGGAAGTTCGGAACCGTCGCACAGACATGCATCGAAGCTGCGGTTGCGATCGGGCCGTTCGGGTTGTGCGGTGCGAACTTGATGTACTCGATTTCAGCCATCGAAGCGATTCGCTTGATCTCGGAAATACCGCCAGTGTGAGCAATATCCGGTTGAATCACATCCGTAAGTCGTCGGTGTAAAATATCTCGGAATCCGTACCGGAAGAACAATCGTTCACCAGTAGCGATATCCATCGTCACACTCGAATTTCGAATCTGTTCCATCGCATCGAGATTATCTGGTGCAATTGGCTCTTCGAAGAAGGTGATATCGAATTCTTCGACAGATGCCATACGACGAATTGCCTCGGACGGCCTTGAGCGTCCGTGGTTGTCGATCATTATCTCCATATCAGGACCCAGGTGATCTCTCATCTCCTTTATCTTCTCGTGAAGATAATCAGCGCCGTCCTTTTCATGGAATGCTGGTTTGCTCAGATCCCATCCGCCTGTTTTGAAGCCGGTGAACCCTTGATCGACTGCGTCCCATCCGCCTCGAAGATCGCCAGCGTGCGTGTACGCTCGAACTCGATCCCGAACTGCCCCACCGAGCATTTTGTACACGGGAAGGTTGTATATCTTGCCCGTCACGTCCCAAAGAGCGATATCAATCGCAGCCATAGCGGAACCCATTACTGGACCACCACGCCAAAATCCGTGACGGTACATGATCTGCCAGTTGCGTTCGATCTGTGTCGGATCCCGGTCGATCAATCGTGCAGCAAGCATATTAATGCCAGATTCAACAGACTGTTCATGTCTTTCGAGCGTGCCTTCACCCCAGCCGTGAACACCTTCGTCCGTTTCAACTTTGCAGAAAACCCAATTACGGTTTCCACCCTTAACTAGAAACGTTTTGATATCGGTAATTTTCATCGTTTTTAAGGGCTCGTCTTGATCATTACTAGGGTCGGATAGTCGCTCATTAGACCGCCGCTGCGGGTTGAACGTGTGATTCGAAACGGAAACATTTTATGTCGTATTAGCCACAGAAGAAACGACTAGAGGTCTTTTATCTTCGGATAGATGGCGATAGTGAGAGCCACAACTCCGAGACACCCTGCCGAAAGCAGCATGTAGCCCGCTCTAACGCCGTATTGATCGGCAACGAATCCGGCGGCTATTCCCGCTAAGGGAGAAAGGGCAGTATCTAGAAGAGTTGCCGAGATTATTCGTCCACGCAGTCGATCAGGTGCAATCTCCATCAACGTCGCACTATTACCTGCCCTGAACAACGTCTGCGAAGCGCCAATCCAGATAATCAACGGGAATACCATCCACAGATACGAAGCACCAGCGAATCCGAGCAAGGCTAGACCATACGATCCTGCGGAAAAAAGCATCAATTTACCTTTATAAGACACATCTTTTCTCGAAGCGATAAACAGGCCGCCTGCTAGACCACCGACCGCTCCTACAGACGTCAGAACTCCCATTAGTCCGATGCCATATCCGTACTGCTCTTCGACCAACTGAGGGAGCAACACTTGATGTGAGAACCCGATCGCCAGCGGACCAAGACCAAGCAAAACCAAAGCCAAAATCGCTCGGTGCTGACCGATGAACACGAATCCTTCCATAAGCTGGTGAACCGGATTTCTTCGCACTCCCTTAACTGAAATGTGAGGAATTTCGATTTTGGTGGTCATTATGATCACCAGCACAAACGCACTTGATGCCCAAACATAAGCCCAGCCGACATCGGTGTACTTGATCAGAATTGCGATCAACGCCGGGCCGATTAGCCTAGTGCTGTTGATCGCAATCGAATTCAACGACATGGCGTTCACCATGTTTTTCTTATCGACCAAGTTTGGAATGATCGATGTTCTAACGGGCTGGTTCATCGCCATTCCGGCACCAAGCCCGAACGCTAATACGTACACGTGCCAAAGCTCGATAACGCCAGCCAGCAATAACACAGCCATAACGATGTGCATCAGCAGCGTCCATATCTGGATGATCATCAACAGCTTGCGACGGTCGAACCGATCGGCGGCGACACCGCCAATAAGCCCGAGAAACAGCATTGGCACGGCTCTTGCTACAAGAACTGACGCAACGGAAGTGGATGACCCTGTTAGATCCCACACAAGCCAGCTACGAGCAACCATATCGGCGTGCATCGCTGTCGCCGATAGAAGTTGACCAAACCAAAGAAACCGGAAGTTACGATTATTTAGTGATCGGAAGGCAGCAGCGAGGGTGTTAGGCAGCATCCATGAAATTGCTCCACGGCAAACAATCGCCTCTGAATGGACTCATCGACGATTCTTGGTTGCTCGGCTAGCTTATCTTTGCTCAATTCTCCAGCAGTATATGCCTACGATACAAAGGGGACGGCGCTATTAGAACTCGGTGGGCGCATGAATGGCCTGCCAACTCTCTAATTCGAGCGTTCGAGCCCTCGAAAGCTCGATACCCAGAGCCGCTGCAGTATCGGAAGGTGTCGCCGATGCACCGTTTATGAGTCCAAGACGGTGCTCCATTACACTCTTGTGCATTGCAGGTAGGGTCGCAACCGCATCGACAGAGAATTTCTTAGCAATGTCGCCTGGTATCGACCTTGAATGACCGTCAGCAGCCCTGAATAGCCGATCCATCATCTTCGTACGCCCCATCGCCATCAGCCGTTTAAATGAAATATCCGACAATCTTTGATTGTCAGAAGCAAGCTGCGATGAGTCTTCCTGCGCCACACCTTCAAGGCACAGCCATCCTTCACGTGATCCGCCTACACGTAGCCCATGTATGGCGAGTTTCCAAGATATCTCGTGACTAGAAACTAGAAGATCACGTAGCATTTGAATCGCTTTGAGTGATCCGATCTTCCCAAGTTCTCGAGCAGCCACCACCTGTTCGTCGGAATCTCTGCTCGAAAGCATCGACCTAAGCTTGCCTAATCTCTCTTCGCCCGATCCGCTCAATTCATAGGCGACTCGTCTCAAATGATCACCTTCAGTCTCACTATCAGTCTTGCTTAGACGTGTAATTCCTGAAGTCTCGGCGGTTGTCGGGAATCCTGACGAAGGTTCGGTATTTTTTGTGCTGGGCGCTGTATCTGACATTGTTCAGCGAGAATTCTACCTATACCACTCCCCATAATCTGCCCACCGCGCAACATCACTTAGTGTCCATTCCGAGAAACAAGATACCTCGGATGAATGTTAACCCTAAGATGATCAAGTGCTTGCCTACTGCCTCCTTCTGTGAACACGAGCATAAATTAAGTGCCCCAACCGCTGGCAGCCCGAATCTAAGAGGATATGAATTCAGCCAACCGCTACGAACTATCGAAGTCGTACATTCGCTTATCGAGAAGCGTCACCAGCAGGTTTTGGCAGCTTAGTTTTAGACTTACCATGCCGCTGAGCTAGTGCCGAGCCAATTACGACCAGAACCGCGCCAACGTACAGCTCCCCTCCGATCGATTCGCCAAGAATCCACCAGCTGAAAAACACTCCGAATATCGGCTGGCTAAGTGATAAGACGGTTACACGGGATGGAAGATATCGCTTCAACAGCCATGTTTGGCCAATGAAGCCCAACCCGGCGATCAACCCACCTGTGTAGAGCAGCGCAACAACGAGCCTCGTTGTCACCGTAAAAGCCTCATCACCTTCGAATATCAAACTAGCGATCACGAACGTGGAAATCCCGAACACGCTCTGAGCCATAAGCAACTTGTGCTGCGCTATTCCTTGTCCTAATTGCGATAGGAACACCTGACGACCACCCAGTAGCATTGCTGAAACGAGCAGCAACAAGTCGCCAATAAGGAATTCCGAACTAGAATCTGCGAATCCTTTGTAGAAAACAGCAACGACCCCCGAATATGCGATCAACGTTCCAAACGTCCTCGAACGCGACATTCGATCACCCGGTACAAAGAAGTGCGCAAAGACACCCGTCCAAAGCGGGAATGTCGTGGTCACAACCACTGCGTGCCCTGCAGTCGTATAGTCCTGTCCCACGTTCATAAACGCAAGTTGAACCGTGAACAACAATCCCAAAAGTCCAAGTGGAAACCATTCGTGTCGAAGCACTCTGAACGATTGCTTGGTGGCGATTGCGTAGATCAACACCACGATCGCTCCGAGAATAAATCTCAGATACCCGAGTCGTAGAGGACCCGCATCTGCCAATCCAGCCTTGTTAGCAACCGGATTGCCCGCCCACATCGTTGAAAGCGTAAGTGCGAACACCCCGGCTTTGGCCGAAAGTGGACGTCGTTCGTCGGTCACCGGTGAATTACTGTTTGTTCCCGAACCCTCAGTGTAAGACGATTTCATTGGTGGTTAATTAGAGCCCACCGCTTGAGACACCAGATCAACTACACCCGCAACGTCTTCGCACCATCTCGTCACGACCACCAGATCCTTCTCAGGATCGACCACCACGCAGTTTCCACCAGCGCCAGAAGCCGCAAACGTAGCTTCAGAAGCGTGCTTCCCGTAACGAACATGACCAGTGTTAAGCCACCACATGTAGCCATATTGATCGTTCTGACCACACGGTACGGCCATCATGTCGATCCACTCTTCAGAAATGATCTGCTTGTCGCCCCAGCGACCACGGTTCAGATAAAGCATGCCAAAACGGGCATGATCGAGAGTGTCGACCCATAAACCTCCACCCCAGTGCGCGCCGCCAGAAACCGATTCAGTCACTAATCCATCGAGATTCACCGTTGAATGCTCTTCATATCCATGCCATTCCCAGGTTCCTGACGAACCAATTGGGTTCATAACCTCACGAGTAAGAACGTCTGGAAGCGGCTCTTCCCAAACGGCCAATAGCGCCAACGCAGTTCGATTTACTCGAACGTCGTTGTATTCCCAGTGCTCCCCAGTAACCTGCCTCGTACGTCGCTTGAAATCGCCAGATGAACCCATGCCCTCGGGATCGAGATTCCGATTCCAATCGACAATATCGGGCTTGGTATAGAGCGTTCCTTCCCATTCCGAGGTCTGCTGAAGAAGATGCTCCCAAGTGATTCCACGGTTCTGATCAGTATCAAATCCATCGACCGGATCGCCAGAATTGACCATCGTGATCGATTTACCACTTTCGTAGTCGATTACAGCGTCAGACGTGCTTTTAATTATGCCCTTATCGAAGGCTAACCCAGCCATCGTCGCTACGTAGCTCTTCGTTGCACTGAAGGTAAGATCTACTCTTTCTATATCACCCCATTCAGCAACGATGTAGCCGTCTTTGATAACGACGCCAGCCGGACCGCCACGATCCTTATACGGCCCGAGTTTGGCTGCCCACTCCGACGCATCCCCACCGACTTGCCCTTTGCTGGGGTCCATCGGCCAATTGATTTCGTTATCTTTGGCGAACTTAACTGCTGCGTCGAGTTTCGACTGATCGAGGCCCAAAACTGAAGCATCACGTCGTTCCCATTCACCCTTAGGCGGGAGGTATAGGTTTTTATCTGTGCTCAATTTTGTTTGAACCTAGTCCTCTAGTCGCTTCAAGTACTGACCGATCCAGTCGAACTCAACGAAATCAACGTATTCGTTCATCAAGGCCTTCGTAATCGGGCCAGCTGCGGTGCCATCACCAATTTGACGACCCTGGAACGATCTAACTCCGCAAATGCAGAGTGATGTAGAAGTTAGGAATATTTCATCGGCTGTCATCGCATCGAACATATCGATATCTTTGGTCACAACCGGAATATCTAGCCGTTCTGCCATCTCGATTGCGGTTTCACGAGATATTCCTCCGAGTACGTACTGCTCTTGCGGTGTGTACATCACACCATCTTTGATCGTGAATATGTTCGATCCGATGCCTTCTGTGAGGAAACCTCGAGTGTCGAGCAGAATCGCCCACGATTCAGGATCCTGCGCCTTGGCTTCCATGTCGGCCATGATCAGGTTGAGATAATTGTGCGACTTTGCGCGCGGGCTAAGTGATTCAGGCGGAGTTCGACGAACAGAAGGCACAAGAACATCGATGCCGTCTTTATACAGTCGAGCGCGAGGCTTCAGAGGGAGTGGTGCGCACTCAATAATCACATTAGGGCCACCTGCAGTCTCCCACATGTCGCCACCGACGAGATCGACTCCACGTGAAATTCGCTGTCCAACCCAGAAATCCTCGTCAGGTCCCAGCAAGTGCAAGTTGGATGCCAAAACCTCACAAGTCTTAGCGACCATCTCGGCTTCGGTCATGCCTGGGTCGATATCGACGTACTTGAGCGAGTTATAAAACCGGCTAATGTGAGTTTCTAGCTTAAAAATCTTGTGCCCAAACGTTCGAGTCATGTCGAACACGGCATCGCCGTATTTGAAACCACGATCCCTGAAGGGCACTTTCACCTCTGACTCAGGGATTATTTCGCCGTTGAAGTAGGCGACTCGTTCGCGCTCTCGCGTATTAGTCATAGTTTGAATATCCTCTATTTCTAAATCCACTTGAGAGGTTCGACCTCAGGACGTTCACCGGTTTTCCAGAATAATTCGATGATCTGGTACGGACGCCTCATACCCAAAACCGCTGGGCTGCACGATGCTACGCCTCCTGTATCTATACGTATAGTTCCACACTGTATATATGGTCGGTTTTAGGTTCGGCGTGGAAATAGTCTAAACAATATCTAATCGACGAACTCGTACATACGATACGACCAGACATCTCGAACAGCATCATCAAGAGCCTTTCGTCCCGGCTGGTCGACCGATATTCGATTTGGCAAAGCTCTATCGGCAAGACCATCAGGCAACTTGATCCGTTTCAAAAACTGGCCAAGCACAACTCGGTCGCCACCCATTGCTAAGTATTCCAGATGCCCTGAGTAATCTCGAAATCGAGCACTCGCAACTTCGCCCGCCTGATCGAACAGCTCGCGAATCCATTTCTCACGACCACGCCTGAACCGGTTCGACGACTGCCCGCCTTTTTTATGCTGATTTTTCACATATCGGCTTCCCGTTTTCGTAACCACAAGTTCGCCATCTTCAGCGATAGCGATCGCCCAGTTACCTAGTCGGAGAAGAATGATCGCAATCGCATGGTGATTCATCATGTGCTGCCGAACAGTGTCGAACGAGTTTGACTCGCATGCATCGCTGATTGGAAACGGAGGCAATAGCGCTAATCGGGGTCGAATTCCTGTTAGCGAATCGACAACGCTAATCAAGATGACGCCGTTTTCAGAACTCTGCGCAGATTTAGGAAGACCCTCCCATTCTTCACCCAGCGAATATCCGCCCGGATGCATCTCAACCGCGAATTCAGCGCCAGGTTCGATCTCAAAGTCGATCAATCGTTCTGCCATTACAGAACGATGAATCAGCTTTGGGCCAACGACATAAGGAACGGGTGGAACGGAAGGCACGCCTGTGAACTTTCAGTGTGAGAGTAGCCAGATTCAGCTTATACGTAACCCAGAGTCGACTTTGTCATCCCGACCTGAACGAGTTCACAGGGTAGCGAATTTCGTAGAAGCGAGATTAAAAGAACTGTCGAGGTTTAAACAGCGTTCGCGTCTTACTCGGTCCACTGCTTTCCACGCATGGCAATAGCAACTGGGTCGACACGTGCACCGAGTCCAGGGCCGTCCGGTAGTTCGACATGCCCGCCCTTCACGATCTCGAACGGCTCCAATACCTCATTTCGCCAATCTGCTTCGTACACGGCGTGCTCAAGAGGGATCGTGGCACCGAATGCAGCGGTTGCATGCGCAGATGCCAGTAACGACAGCGGGCCCGACGGACAGTGCATAGACACAGAACCTTCCCAGCGGGCTTCAAGCTCTCGTCCGATCAAGTAAGCCTCAACGGGACCACCACAGAATTTCACATCAGGCATCACAACATCGAGTACGTCTTCTTCCATGAGCTTCTTGAACAGACCAACGCCGTAGCCCATTTCGGCTCCAGCCATGGTCATTTCAGCTTTGTCACGAATAATTCGTAAATCATCAGCATCGGTGATGGGATCGACCGGTTCTTCAAACCAACCGACGCCCGCTTCTCGAAGTTCAGGCTCGAGTGCGAGTGCAGATTGAAGATCAAACCGCGAATGACAATCGACCAACAGCGTTCGGTCGGGGCCAATCACGTCTTTCGCCGCACGAATGCGGTCTAGCCCTATTTCGGCTTCTCGAGGAACACCAGGATTGTTGAACGGAGCGTTACACTCATCGAAAGGCGCGCACTTAGCCGTAGTAAATCCGTCCTCCATCGCCCGCTGTGCCATTTCAGCGAATCCGTCTGGCGACCTGTCGATTAGGCCATCAAAAGACGGCTTCAATGCTCTATTAATGTTCGAATAAATCTGAACTGTACGATCGGTCTTGCCTTCGTGACCGTATAACTCACGTAGGTAATCGACTAGTGACAGCTGGAGCACACGTGCGAGCGCATCGGCGATTGCACAGCGCAGTCCACTGACAGCACTAGCCAATGCGACATCAGATTCAAGCTGTTCGATTGTCAGGTTGTTCAGCTTGATGACGTCTGAGTCATCGGTGAGTTTTTCACCGCGGAGATTATTAGCCAGTCTCGCGACGATAGGTGCGATCCTTTGATCGAGCTGAGTGTGAGTGATTTCACCCTGGCCAACAATGCCGTTGCTGTCGCTAAGAGCAAAATGCACCCACGTCGTCTCAGGTCGTACTTCAATCGAATTGAAACTCAACCCCGTAGGCGTGAACCACTCACCTGCTATTGGCAATTTATGTTTTCTCCGTGAACCCGTACTTGTTCCTGAGGTACAACTTACTCGATTTAGCTTGAATTTTTAGTTGTCATCCTGAGACCGTTCAACGGGGCTCAGTATAATTGCCAGCAAGGGTTGGCTAGGTTGTTGATCTATCTAATTACGCCCGATTTGGATTCACTCGGTACTTGGCGTACCTATCGTCGTTGATGAACTCATCGATAACGATCTTCTCACCATCTAGGTCGTTAGAGATGTTCGCTGCGAGTACTGCCGCAAGCGAGTTGATCGAAGAATTGAACGAGTTCAAGCGATTTTCAGGCTTGCTCTCGGTGATCGAAGTTGCGAATGCCTGCCCAATAGCGCGCGTGCTCTCTTTGCCCATAGCTGTGGTGTGTGGACCTGCCGAAATCACCTTGCGAACCTGATCAATAGTTGGGTTCTGAGCAGGAGGCCAGTCGCCATCGAACGTGTAGTCAACAAAATCGTCTTCGAGCTTGATCGTGCCCTGAGTGTGAATAATCACATCGAATCGACCGCCGTAATACGAACGTGCAGGCTTGGTGAAGATGATATTCGCGACACCACCCTTTTTCATGCCGTAAGTCACGGTGTAGGCAATCGGGTTGTCACCCTCGGCTTCGTGAAGCTCAGCAGGACGGTCGGTGTAGGTTGCTCGAACCCAGTCAACGTCGTCGCTCGTCCAGTACCGCATGATGTCGGTCTGGTGAATACCGGCTTCAACAACCGATGTACCCGACCATGCTCGGTTAGCAGTCCAAACTCGGTTGGCAGGACCACCCTGTTCTTCAGTTCGAGTGTGCTTTACGCCGTGACCCTCGACTGAGCCTTCGGCAATCATTGTCATGGCAGCAACCCACTTGTCGCTGAGGTAGTTGTGGATATCGGTGTATCCACGATCGTGTCGCATCTGGAAACCGACGGTGCTTGGAATGCCAGCCTTGGTGATTGCGGTGTCCTGAGAAATGATGTCGTCTAAGAAAAGCGACTGAGGCTTTTCAGCGAGAATAGCGATTCCTCGCTCTGCAGCTCGTTCGATCTCGCCTTTGTGCTGGTTTGGTGGAATGACGAACCAGATGGCGTCGACAAGACCAGATTCGATCATGCCATCGGCACTGTCGAACATCTTGATTCGGGCCGAAGAGTAGCCTTCAACGAACTTGTTGATCTTGCTGTCTTCAAGGTTCTCCGGGTAAGGATCAGCGAGAGCGGTGATCTGCACCATCTCGTCCGCCTGCATGCCTACCAATGCCTGAATGTGCTGAAGCCCGCGCTGTCCAACACCAACTAATCCAACGCGGAGAGGTCCTGCCATGAGTATTTTTCCTTGTAAACAAAATAAAAAGCCGTGGAATACGAATTCGTACGTGAAATCTTCAAACCGGCTGCGTAAATCGCTCGAAAATATTACACCTGAGACCGGTCACTCGGTTAGTACTTTTGCACCTACTCATCTATTGCAGAATGTCACTCATGGGTGTTCAATGCGACGATCCACTACTAGCCTGAGAACACCCACTTTATGAAAGTCATAGCAGTAACAACTCTTCCTGTTGATCGATTCAACTACGTGAAAGTTGAAACCGATGAAGGAATTACAGGTGTCGGCGAACTTCACCCCGCATCAGGAACTGGCGGTACGCCATTCGTCCCAAGGGCAGCCGTGGAGTACTGCGCCGAGTACTTGATCGGCAAAGATCCTTCCCACATCGAACGACACTGGCAGCACATGTTTAGGCGCCAACTGTTCAGGGGCGGTTCAGACATGATGGCCGCCATCGGTGCTATCGATATCGCACTTTGGGACATCAAGGGCAAGGCTCTCAATAAGCCGGTGTACGAACTACTTGGCGGTCCGGTTAGAGAGAAAGTTCGCCTGTATACGCATCTTGGGGGCAATTCTCCTGAAGCACTGGCTGAAGAATCGGCGGCACGGGTCGAAGAGGGATTCACTGCACTTAGGGTCTATCCGTTCGGAGATTTCGGTAATTCCGATTTCGAAGAAGGACTCGGACTCGAAAATATGAGCTTCACCGGCATGCAGAATAACGCCGTTGAGCGTATTGCAGCCGTTCGAGAAGCGGCAGGACCCGACACCGACATCATGATCGACGTTGTGAATCGCCTAACACCCGCAGAGGCGATCGGACTGGGTCGTGCGCTCGAACCGTTCAACTTGTATTTCTACGAAGACCCTATCGAGCCGGAAAACATGGATCAGTGGGGTTGGGTCGCTCAACAGCAGCCGATTCCTCTTGCAATGGGCGAACGTCTATACACGATCTACCAGTTCCG
>JAPKFF010000096.1:0-7309 GCA_028821715.1 Dehalococcoidia bacterium | reverse complement strand
CTCAGCCCAGTAGCGATCGCCAAAACGGCGCCCGCAGCACCGCCGCTCGACACGCCGATAATCCCAGGATCAGCCATCGAATTACGAAACAAGCCCTGCATAATTCCGCCAGAAATACCAAGGCCTGCGCCAACGATAAACGCCAGGAAAATACGCGGAAGGCGAATGCTCTGAATAATCGCCTGCTCAGTTGGCTTAGCATCCGACTCACCAATGCCAATCAAATCAAGTAAAGTGCTAGCAGTGTGAGTGAACGGCACTGAAAACGGACCAATCGAAGCGGCGATGATTACGACGAATATAGTCGCACCGCAAAGCAAAATTACGCCAGCAATCAACCGCCTCAGCACCGTTGAGCCAGTCGAAACCCGCTGCGCACCGTTATTTATATCCGAAGCCAATAAAAAACCCCGACTGCATCGTCAAGGGTCCACGGGTGACACCGATTCCTAAAAATTCAGTAAGGCTATCACCGTAAGGCCACACCCTAGGCGGGGAGCAGTCACTAAGATGTTCCCCGGCAGGTCTCCTGGCTCCTGGCACATTGCCCGAATCATGCTCACGACAAGCAAATTCAGATAAACGACTCATCCACGCCTTCCCGTTTCATCAACAGTGGCTTAGTGTGAATAGTCTTCCCAGTTACAGTGGCGCTACCGCAGCGGATTCTCACCGCTTTCCCTATTGGCTACGTATTTCTAAAAAAAAGAAACGTAACACCGAGGAACCGTGCATATTCAATTGATTAACTGAGGCTAGCCGCCGAGCGCCCGACTGTCAATAATCGCCAGCTGCTTTGCATCAAGCGAGTAAACGAACTCATTCGATTCCGCTGACATCTCAACATTGTGCTCAATATCATTTCCTAGCAAGCTGGTAACCATTGATCGGTCAACCGCAAAAATAATGTCGTCATCAATCGAAGAACGGCGATACCAGTGCGTTCAAAAGCCAACTGTAGTCATTAGGAACTGGATCGTGGTCTTTTTCAGTTAGATTGAAAGAATACTGTGGCCGCCCCGTAGGCTTGCGAACATCGTAATGATCAACCAAACCGTGGCGCTCGAGAATGTCGACGAAGTGTCGACGGAGCCAACTGCATCTCTCTTGCAAGCTCATCAACATTCACGCCAGTGCTCAGTCACTCCAAATGCAGCACATTCCGTTACGGCAAAATTACCACCGAAAACACGCACTTATTCATCGATACTAAACAAACCATATCGTTGCAGCATTCAGGCTAACAAGTAATGAAATACGCAAGAATCACAAAGATGGGTTAAAATTGTGAGGAAGTCGGTTTTTGATTCCGTTCAGGCAAATCGCCAAACACAAAACCACGACTACGTGGAGCCAGCACATATATGAGTCCAGCGTCATCGTCGAAGAAAAAAGCAGCACCTGCCGAAGAGACAACAGCTGAAGTCACCGAAGGCGGTTGCGTACACCACTGGGTAATCGATCCACCAAACGGCGCTGTTAGTGAAGGCAGTTGCAAAACTTGCGGTGAAAAGAAAGAGTTCCGTAACTCATTTGAATACTCCTCTTGGTACGGCAATAAATCGCCAGCACTTAAAGGCGGCGCTAAAGGCGCAGCAGATGCCAAGGGCGCAGCTGGCGCTAAACCAGCAGCAGAAGCCAAACGATCCAGCGATTCCAAGCCAGCCAAGTAGCCTGCCAACCCGATAAGCAGACGCCTATCGGAATAAGTCCCTCTCAGCCGGTCGAATAAGTCGACCGGCTGAATATTCACCCGAGTTCCAGCCGATACCGCGTACTATCGCGACCGGCACTCGACCACTCTCTCCCATCACCAACTGAGCAGTCGAAGCAACCTCATCTGCCAGCGAAACCATGCTCGTCGTCATCTCACGATCGAAATCGTCGATACTCCCTCGTAAATCGCTAATCGGATCGAACCCAGCGACACCAATAGCAACATTCGTCGAACCCTCGCGCCACGGCCGATTGAATGTATCCGAAACCAACACTCCAACCTCGCAGCCCGTCAGATCCCGCAATTGATCGCGAATCTCCCTTGCCGAACGATCTGAATCCACAGGCAAAATCGTAACAACGCCCTCAGCCTCTATATTCGACTGATCCACACCCGCATTCGCACAAATAAAACCGTGTACCGTCTCCACAATCAACACACCCGGAACAGCGCGGACAACTCTCTTCGATTGATCCATCACAATTTGAACAATACGAGGATCCTTACCCAATGTCCCAGCTAGCTCAACCACATGCGCAGTCGGCATCTGATCAGCAATCACCCGAACAGCACCCTCAGCCTTCGAAACAACCTTCTGAGCCACCACAACCAAATCACCATCCAAAAGCGCACTACCGTTCGCTTCACACTGTCCAGCAATCAACACCCCAAGATCATCACCAACCACAATTTCAGGTAAACCAGCAATAGGAATCGCACTCACTTGCGGAACAGCCGACATCAAACACCCACCATCTAATACTAAACCTTGGACAAATCACCCACAGTGACAAGATTCAAATGAGCAACAACGCTATCCATACGATCGAAAAATCCATCAGAACGCATCGGCTGTATTCGGTCACCATAAAACTGCACCAACTGATCTCAATACCAATCATGCTGCAACATCAACAGGTCAACAATCAAACGCTGATGCCTAATCTCGCTATTTGAACCAACGCCGCCAAGCAGACTCAAAATCACGATCGCAGCCGCTCCAAACAAAACCAAAAATGTTGAACCTGCAAAGTAGAACAGATTTCCACAAAAAAAGAACCCTGAAATCCAAACGCTCGTCGTTAGGTTCCATCGTTGTCGAACGACTCAGTCAGGCTTCTCAGTCTCCTGCCCTAGCCCTTCCATCCAGAAGGGAAAAAGTGTTAGTTGCAACTAACTTTCGGGAGTGAGTTAGAGGGGGGTAGATTCCGGATCGCTACCAAGTCTTCGACAACGATGGAACCTAACGCCAACGCAATTCCGAATCGCCCGACGACAATCGGAGCAAATTACGTTAAACGCTTAAAAAGAAAGAGGCTCACCGAAGTAAGCCTCTTTCTTTTTAAGCGTTTAACGTAAATCTATCTAACTAGGAATTCACTCCGGCCTGTCGTGCTCGTCGAGCAGCAACAACACCAGTGCCAAGGAGGGCGAACCCAACAAACATTGCAAAAAGCAAAGTCATGGCATTCGGTGAGTAACCACCTGTAGCAGGCAGGACAACGATAGCCTCAGAACCAACAACGTACAGTGTTACAGACGAGTTGACCGTTGCAGATCCAGCTCGTGACACTGATAACGATAGCTCGCCACTACATGTGCCGTCAGCTGCTGTGAAAAGAACCTTCTGTGCACTAGTAGAGTCGAAAGAGCCACATGACCCTGTTACTGACCACTCGTAGGTTGCTTCTGCACTAGATGAGGACGCATCAGCAGCTCCAGAGGAAATACTTCCAGGTGACAAACTGGTGACGCTACCCGGTGCAACACTAAGGTCCCAGCCCTCAGAGTCGGCCGAAACGGGCGTCGACCATAAGGCCATCATGAGGCCAACTAAACCCACCAAGCCCACCAATGCGAAGGAAAGGACTACTCGTCTTGGAATAACGGAGCCTAGCATCGGCATCCTCCTAAAAGTTCTTTTTTGCAAGATACTTCTAATTGCATGCCCGAAAACAAGTTCGCGAGCACATTTAATAATTTATATAAAGTCCGACTGGCGGACATTCGCTTAAGTGAATAACCCAAGCAGACCATGTCACCAAAACTTACGTTTTGTATTGCACACAATCTCAAGTAACCGTAGGAACGCCAACGGCACCCGGTCACGATACACCACAGCAAAATCGTCAGTCAAGATGATTTACACGCGCCAAACACCAAGTTTGACGCACCTTAGTACCATCTTCACTCACATTTAGTGTGACAGACGACAATAATCAATCTACCAACACCCCGTTACCTATACATTACTAATATTCTGGTAACGGACAAATTCTCACCATATGGCGAATCGTAAAATCACTACGAAACATATGCCAGCAAACTGAAAAACAACCCAACGGAGCAACTAACAACATGGATCTAGGAATTAAAGGCAAGGTTGCCCTCGTTACCGGCGGAAGCCGAGGGCTCGGACGCCAATCAGCACTTGCACTCGCAGCAGAAGGCGTAAACGTCGCAATCTGTGCACGTGGCGAAGGAACCCTCAACCAAACCGCAGCTGAACTAAAAGCCACCGGGGTAAAAGTTGGGGCATTCGTAGCCGACCTCGGCGACGAATCAGGCGCAGCCGATCTTGTAGCCAAAACAGAAGCCGAACTAGGCCCCATCGATATCCTCGTAAACAACGTAGGTGGCAGCCTCGGTACATCCGACCTAGTCAATTCATCGCTCGCCGACTTCCACATGGTCATGAACGCCAATCTCTGGTCGGCAGTCGCCCTCATGAAACACGTCGTACCCGGCATGCAAGAACGCGGATGGGGCAGAGTCGTCAACATCTCGTCCATCTTCGGACGTGAGTATGGTGGAACAGCTCCTTACATGGTCGCCAAAGCAGCAATGATCGCAGCCACCAAGCACACCGGAATCGCAGTCGCGAAAGACGGCGTAACAGTCAACTCAGTCGCCCCAGGCTCAATTCTACACGCCGGCGGCACCTGGGAAAAATTTGTCGAAAACAACACTGAAGAAGCCGTTGCAGAATTTATCGACCGAAACCTGCCAATGGGCAAGTTCGGCTGGCCAGAACCAATAGGTGCAGCAGTAGCCTTCCTATCATCGACTCAGGCCGATCTCATCACCGGAGCCTGCCTCAACGTCGACGGCGGACAATCCCACAACCTCTACTAAACGAGGGTAGGAGAATTGCGACGCGGAGCCGAGTTACACAGTAACGAGCGCGACTAACTACTAAGGCCAAACGCGAAAAAGCCCCGAGCAAAAATACCCGAGGCCTTCCTTATTTACGATCAACCACCCACACCAGTCCCTTTCGAGACGGAAGGGTCAGGGTGAATTGCGACGCGCTACCAAGTTGTCCGGGGACGCTCCAAGCTATAACGCTGGATCCAAAGTCACAAAGTGACGCCCGGGTCCCAAACGCCAAACTAGCTAATTTCTACAGAAGCACCAGCTTCTTCGAGCTTGCCCTTAGCAGTCTCAGCCTCGTCCTTAGTAACAGCCTCAAGAACAGCCTTAGGAGCAGCCTCAACAAGGTCCTTAGCTTCCTTCAAACCAAGAGGAGTGATCTCTCGAACAGCCTTAATCACTGCAATCTTCTTGTCACCAATGCCCTTAAGAACAACGTCAAAAGCATCCTTCTCTTCAGCAGCAGCAGCTTCACCACCACCAGCACCACCACCAGCAACAGCAACCGCAACAGGAGCAGCAGCACTAACACCAAACTCTTCCTCGAGCGCCTTTACGACGTCTGCAAGGTCAAGAACCGACATAGTTTTGATCTCTTCGATCAGATCTTCTTTACTTAGGGCCATTTCTGGATTCTCCAAAATTTGTCTCGAAAACAATCGAGAACTAATAACAATCTAATATTTCGTACCACCGAGAACCGTTCACAACGGTCCTCCCCGGATCGGGGAAGCTAGAGGGAGAGACTACGACACGCGACCAAGTCGTCCGACGAGACCCGGAGCCTAAAGAGAACTGCGACGCGAAGCAGAGTTACACAAGTAACGAGCGCGACTAACGCATCTCCCGGCCATAACCCAACCTCTACCTAAGCGGCTTCACCACTTTGTTGATTATCCACATGGCGTTGAAGCACCGTGGCGAGAGCCTTAACAGGCCCACTCATAACCATCACCAATCCAGTAATAGGACTGTTCATCGAACTAAGTATCTTCGCAATAAGCTCATTCTTAGAAGGAAGTTTCGCAAGATCTTTAATCCGATCAGCCGACAAAACGTCAGCATCCAGCATTCCACCAATAATATTGATCGGAAGATCGTTATCACTGGAATACTTCACAAAAGCCTTAGCAGCAGCAGCCGGATCGCCATCCGAAATAACAAACCCAATAGGGCCAGTCATAACGTCTTTCAAATCCGAACGTCCAGCCTCATCAGCAGCAATCCGCGCATAAGTGTTTTTCACAACCTTAAAACGCGCACCGTTAGTGCGAAGCTCCTGACGTAAACCGGTCATACCGGCAACATCAACACCACTGTACTCAGCAGCAATTACAAGCGGAGAAGCTTCGAAGATGTCTTTCATCTCCGCAACCGCCGCTATTCCTTTATCAGTTGGCATTCGACCTCCTGTCTGGACCACAACATAGAAAGCCAATAAAAAACCCCGGTACCTAGTCCGGGGCAAAAATGCACTCGCCAATAACGACGAAATATGCACGATCTAAACCTCGGATGGCGCCTAAAGCATTACCCCGTTACCCGGGACCAACTGTCTGCGGTCGCAGTATTCAACTGTATGGAATCAATTCTAACAAAAAAAAACACCCAAATGCCAACAAATAATCCACCCGCTATACACCGAAGGGAGTTAGAGGGTCGGGAGATTGTGATACGCGACAAAATCGTCCGACGACGCCCGGAGGCAAAGACAAATAGGATCCTCACTATGAATATTTTAGGAGACTTGCGACGCGTAGCCGAGTCATCCGATGACGACAGCGACTAACGCTACGCCTGCGTAAGCGCCTCAAGAGCCGACTGATCCAAGTGGAAACTCGGACCCATCGTCGTGCAAAGAGTCACTTTCTTAATCAGCGGACCCTTCACACCTTCAGGCTTAGCCTGAAGAATCGTCGAGTAAACACTCGACAGGTTATCCAAAATCTGATTATCGTCGAAACCAACCGTACCGATACGAACATGTATGTTCGCACCACGATCCAACTTAATCTCAGCTCGACCCTTCTTCGCACTATCAACAGCCGCCCCAACCCTGTCAGGCTGAACAACAGTGTTCGTACGCGGATTAGGCATCAAACCCTTACGGCCAAGGTACCGACCGAGTTTACCGATCTTACCCATCTGGTCAGGAGTAGCAATAGCGACATCAAAATCGCTCCAGCCACCCTCAATCTTCTTAATCAACTCATCATCCGCAATAAACTCCGCACCCGCATCAGCCGCAGCCCGAGCCGCATCACCCTGAGCAAATACGAAAACACGAACATTTTTACCAGTACCGTGAGGAAGCTCAGCAATCTCTCGAATCTGCTGATCCGAATGCCGAGGGTCAGCGCTCGTCGAAACGTGCAGCTCAACAGCCTCAGAGAACTTCACCTTGGAAAACTCTTTTGCGAGAGCAACCGCAGATTCTGG
>JAPKFF010000010.1:0-30777 GCA_028821715.1 Dehalococcoidia bacterium | reverse complement strand
GTGTATTCTGATGTTGCATACTGATCAGCGATTTCATCACCGCGCAAGATTTTACCGACGTGACCGCTACTGTTCTCAAACTCTCCATACGTCGCCGGTGTGATAGAAAAAGTGTTGGTCTCGTGAGAAATGCCTAGAATAGCTACTCTCAAATTAGCCTCCTGATTCTTGTCTATGGTGTGTAGTCGGGTTCTTCAAACGGATACAGAGGTATTCGTCGATTTTTGAATTCAAAAGTATCCAAGTCTGCAGACGTTACACCAGGGCTATTCACGATGATGATTTCAGCCGCAATCGGTTGGTAGGCGGGACGAGGTGAACTAACACCCTTCGCTACTACGACTCGGTAATCTTCAGGGTTGATGCCCATCGAGTACATCTGTGCTCGAGCCGTATTTCCACTACGTGCCGAAGTAAGCAGAATAGTCATGCCATCTACCGTGTTGAACAGCACTCGCTTGCCATCGTCATAAAAGCGATAGCCACCGTGAGTTGGTCGAGTTTCTTCATATGGCCCATCGTCTATCACCGACACTGTCCCAACAACGTGAACAGGCTCGCCGTGCATGTCGTCGGTCTTGCCTCCGACATCAAGCGCCAGCTCGGCGCCAATACCAGCGGTGACACACGCTTCGACCGCTTCAGGGTCGTAGAGACTCTGAAGATATCCGGTCACACCCATCTCTTTGGCGACCTTGAGAATATGAGTCGAGTCGGCGGAAGATCCCCCACCGATGTTGTCTCCAACGTCCATTAGAACGATAGGTCCCAAATGCGAGTGGGCACTCTTCTCAGGTTCGGCAAGAGCAGATCCATCGCTTGGCATGAAGTTTTCGATGCCTTCGGGCTTGGGTCCAACGTAAAGCTCTTCAGCCTGAGTTAGGGCGTCTGGAATGCTGGAAACTGGCTTGTTGAGATCGACTCGCTTGGTCCATGCTGCAGCAGCAAGGTCTTTTGAAGTCTTTTCAGCGAGTTCTGCATCGCCGTCGGTGATCGTGATCCACGACATTCCCATTTCGTCGACGTCGGCGTATGGGTAGCCTTCGGCAATCGACGTGTCGAGCACGTTTTCGATTTCGTTGGCTGCTACACATTCATCGACAAGACTCAGCATTGGCTCTTGGCCAGTGAACTGCTTGACGATGTTTACGAGCATAGGAGGCATTTCGATGAACTGGGTAGGCTTGATTTCGCCTAGGGCAGTTCGGTAAATGAGTTCGGCTGTCTTGCGACCCCGCAGCTTGGTGTCGAGGTGCGGGCAGGTTCGCCAAACGATGCACACGTCGGTGTTAGCGACAGTGTCTTTTGAAATATTTGCGTGCATGTCGAGCGTTACGCCGACTGGAACGTCGGATCCGACAATTTCTCGAACGACTCGAGTAAATTCAGCGTCCATATCAGGAAATTCTTCCGAAACCGCTGCACCGTGGTTACTGATTAATACGCCGTCCCACGGACCTTCATCACGCAGGAGCTGGTGCATTTCGTTCGAAAGACGGTCGTAGGCATCTTTGGTGATGGTTCCAATAGGTCCTGTGTTCGCGTACATGAGCGGCACAGCTTCAAATCCAAGTTCTTCAGCACCCTGAAGATAGCCCGAAATGGTGTACTGAGATTCGGCGTATAGATCGACAATTTCTTGTCCGCGGGCGATAGTCGCCTTCTCGAATTCTTCGTAAGTTGCTGGGACCTTTGAAAAAGTATTGGTCTCGTGCGAAATGCCGAGAATGGCGAATCTCATTATTTTCTCTCAGTTTGATCGTGCCAGAAGGGTATTGGTCGACTCGGTAGCCGTTCAGACTTTTAGCTGTCTGTCGGTCGAGATAGTACCTCGACCCACATGGGTTTGAACCCCGCAGCGAGGGGACTTCTCATCGAATCGGTTGTGTGGTCGAATGCTGATGGCACTCACTGTCGATTACCATCTGGCTTGAGCGGGTCAAGCACGAGAGATTTGATCTTTTATAGTTGAACAAACCCTCGTAAAACCCGGTTGCCGAGTATTCACCTCAACGTTACCGATAAGATTTTGACTTGTGAATGTGGTCAGCGCTGGACTCAACAACTTCTATACCGAGTTACATAAGCATGTTCGGTAGTTCGCCTGCGAAAACCGTTTTGCCAACCCTGTCGACTCCATCAACCGCTATCAACAACGGCTTTGATAGTGGCGTGTGCAATATTTGCTGAAAAATACCGCCGAGAAGCGCACGACGTTTATTGCTTATTAGGTGGTGGTGGTCTGACATTAGTGGTTACTAAGAGGGACGGAGATTGCTGGCTCCAAACGACGGCTTTGTCGTAGGCGTGAGCCAGTTGGAGAAGCGATATATCGTCGTGAAGCCCACCTGTAAGCATTGCTCCAACCGGTATTCCCGCTTCCCCGAATCCAGCCGGCACGCTGATCGACGGGTGCCCAGATATATTGAAAGGTGCTGTGTAGCAAGCGTTTATTCCACGGGAATGTTCGCCCGGGCGACGTGATCGCTCAGCTGTTGCAAACGGAGAAGTCGGCGTAGCGATCGCTTTCAGATTTAGATCATCCAATTTCTTAGAAAAATAGGCTTTGAACGCTCGACCGACATCGCCTGCATTGATTAAGTCGGTCGACGACATGAATGCGCCTTGAAGAAGGTTTACTCGCGATTGCGGTCCATAGGTGCCCCAGTCCTCCTTCACTGTTTTCTGGTGCCGCTGGTAGGAATTTGAGAAGAGAGTTAGGAACGTTGCAGCGCGGGCTTCAGCCATCCCCTGAATGTCGAATTCAACTATCTCGCAGCCCAGTTGTTGGAGTTCTTTTAGGAAATCTTCGAAGCCTTCCATCACTTCAGATTCGTTTGGTACTGAATCGATAAACCCTCTCGGGACACCTATTCTCCACCCGTTAATATCTGCATTGATATTTGCTGCGTACGCAGGGACATCGCCTGCCCAACTTAGGTCATCGGTGGGTTCGTACCCGACCATGGCTTCGAGCATCATCGCTGTGTCGAGGGCAGTGAACCCAAGCGGACATATCTCACTATGTTCGCTTCGCCCCACGCCGGTCCGGCTCACTAGCCCGTGAGTTGGTTTGATTCCGTATAGATTGTGGGCTCCGGCTGGAAGTCGAACGCTTCCACCGCCATCGACACCGATTGTTCCGCTTGCCATTCGGGCAGCCAGCGCAGCACCGGAGCCACTTGATGATCCGACAGACATTCGTTCTGGGTTCCACGGATTCCATGGCGGGGGATTTAGATCGGATTCAGTTGGCCTGGAGAAGAATTCGTTTAAATTGGCTTTACCAATGATGATTGCTCCTGCCTTTTTTAGTCGGGCTATAGCAGGTGGGTCATCTTCAGGCACTCGGTCTTCGAACAAACGAGAGTTGATCGTCCAGGGCATACCTTTCACAGGAACTGCGTCTTTTACACCGAGAGTCACACCGGCCAGTGGCCCAAGTTCTTCACCTTTGGCATGTGCAGCGTCGATCTCTCTGGCGTGCTTTAGCGCACCTTCGGGATCGACCGCTATTAGTGAGTTCAATTTCGGGTTGAGTTTTGATATCTGATCAAGATGTGACTGAACCAACTCGACTGCGGTGAGGGAACCTTCACGAATGAGGCGAGTTTGCTCGGAGAGAGACAGAAGGTGGGGATTGGCGAACATTACGCGTCACCATCCATGTTTCGTGACATTTTTGTCACGTCTATCTCACCACCAAGCTCAGGAATCAGACTTTCCATTAAGTCACAATACTCTCTGACACCGTTAGCCAATATGATCAGTGACGGCAGGTCATCGTCTGCCAGCGGTGCGATCTGTCGAGCTCGGGTAATAACCTGTTCATCGGTTCGGTATTCCATGCGTTCGTTGATCCTCTTATTATTTGAGGCGAAGCATACTCCGAGTAATAGGGCACTAAAGATCTAAAAAATGCCTAATAAACCAGAGAACTAAAAGATTTTGCGAACCAGTTCGCCGAATGAAAGTCATGAAGAGATTTCCATCCGTTCTGGGATGGTTGTCGCACAACAAGTAACTGCCGCCGATGTTCAGAACGCAAATCACGCTTGGCGTGATGTAGAGTGTTGCCGCTACCGAATACCATCGCTCACTTCCTGAAACCGATAAGGATCTGCACGCATGCTCGAACGCTTCAAGGTTCCAGAACAAGACCGTGTTTATGTTCCACAAGAGCGGATGAGAGCCGTGACTGAAGCGATATTCAGGCACAACGGTGTGTCGACTGAAGACGCCGGAGTATCGACCGACGTGCTGATGAAAAACGATCTTCGCGGAAACGAATCGCACGGCGTTTCGAACGGCATGCGTCGTTATGTTCGGGAGTATGGCACTGAGACGATTAACCCAACTCCCGAGTACAAGGTGCTTCGGGAATCCAAGACGACTATGACAATTGACGCTGATGGAGCCCTCGGCACACATATTGGTCCATGGGCGATGCAGCAGGCAATCGACCGGGCGAAAGAGTTCGGCATGGCAGCAGTAGCGGTGATCAATTCGGGTCATCTCGCGGGCTGCGGTTACTACGCGATGATGGCTGCAGATCAGGGGATGATCGGACACTGCATGACGGCCGGTAACACCCTTTCAACAGTGCCGACTTTCGGGTCAAGACCAGTCATGGGTACGAATCCGGTTGCATGGGCTGCACCAGCACGAAAAATGCCGCCGTTTCTATTCGATATAGCAACAACGCAAGTCGCTGGAAATAAACTCGCCCTCGCCCGCCGCACCGGGGCGAAAGTTGAGCCCGGGTGGATCACAGATTCCGAAGGCACCCCGATCATGGAGCCAGTCGATACTCCCGCACCGGGTGAGTACTTCATGCTGCCGTTCGGTGGTACCCGAGAGAACGGTTCACACAAGGGCTATGGTCTGGCTCTGATGAACGAAATTATCTGCAACGAGCTATCAGGATTCGGTCCTGGTCCGGTGCATGGAATACCGGGCGGGCATTTCTTCCAGGCTTACGACATTGAGGCGTTTACGGATACCGAAAAGTTCCTCGACGACATGGATTCCTTGCTTCAGTACATCGTCGATGTGCCGCCCGCCAAAGGGCACGAACGAGTTTTGTATGCGGGCCTTAAAGAAGACGAAGAGGAGAAGCTGCGCCTTAAAGATGGCATTCCGTATCACTTCGAGGTCATCGACTGGTTCGAGTCGTATTGTGCCGAAGCAGGCATCGACTGCGACTTGCGATAGGTCTTTTGAAGTAAAGTGTTGCGGCTGCAATATTCGCAATTTCTGACCGCATTAATTTCCGTATGGAAATTATTCAGGCAGCACTGTCTCTACGTCATCTGTTGATGAAAAGGTATTGCCCCAATGCTCGAACGCTTCAAAGTTCCCGAACAAGACCGCGTATACGTTGCTGTAGAACGCATTAGGACCGTAACCGAGGGAATCCTTCGACACAGCGGAGTACCCGCCGACGAGGCTGCGAGTTCAGCCGATGTTCTAATAAAGAACGATCTACGTGGTGTGGAATCTCACGGCGTTTCCAACGGACTACGTCGATACGTCGCTGAGTACGGTGAGAAGACGTTAAACGCCACTCCAGATTTTAAAATTGAGCGAGAGACAAAAACGACCATGACGGTCGACGCAGACGGCGCGCTTGGAATTCACGTGGGCCCATGGGCAATGCAGCAGGCGATCGACAAAGCCAAAGAGTTTGGAATGGCGGCCGTTACCGTGAAAAACTCGGGTCACCTCGCTGGCTGTGGCTACTACGCAATGATGGCAGCTGAGCAAGGCATGATTGGCCACTGTATGACTGCTGGAGGAGCTAATCAGACGGTTCCGACGTTCGGTTCAAAACCCGTTATGGGCACGAACCCAATAGCTTGGGCCGCGCCAGCTCGGAACATGCCACCGTTCTTATTTGATGTAGCGACTACTCAGGTTGCCAATAACAAGATCGGTCTAGCCCGACGAATCGGTGCAAATATCGAATCGGGCTGGGTGACGGATCTTGACGGTGAACCGATCCTTGAAGAAGTTCCTCCTCCCGACACTGGCGACTACTACTTACTCCACATCGGAGGTACCCGTGAGAACGGATCGCATAAGGGCTACGGCCTAGCGCTAATGAACGAGATTATTTGTAATGAACTATCCGGCTACGGACCGGGTCCAATTGTCGGTGGTTCGGGTGGTCACTTCTTCCAGGCTTACGATATCGAAGCATTCACCGATACTGAGAAGTTCAAAGACGATATGGACGCCCTCTTGCAGTACATAGTCGACGTTCCGCCAGCAAAGGGCTTCGAGCGCGTTTTGTACGCAGGTCTCAAGGAAGACGAAGATGAAAAGGAACGCATGAAAACTGGTATACCGTTCCACAAGGAAGTAATCGAGTGGTTTGAGTCGTACTGCGCAGAAACCGGCATCGACTGCGATCTGAGATAGGTTCTCGTCAGACGATTTCCGACACGCCACTCCTGCGCCATTCGCGCCAAATGCATGGTTTAATACATCTGGATCACGGGGATAGTCGTTCAGTTGATTAAACGGACCGGCAAAACTCAACTTTATTTAGGAGCAGATAATGGCTGAAGCGACGATTATTCCCGGCGACGATGGTCCGTACCACGTCAAAGGCGATTTCGTATTGATTGACGGTGAAGGCAACAAACTGGAATTGACTGACGAAACTTGGTTGTGTCGCTGCGGCGAATCCACCGAGAAGCCGTTCTGTACAGGAGCGCACAGCAGTTGCGATTTCGTTGATTCTTCGAGGGCGGTAAAATGACAGTAGAAATTCGTATTCAAGACCATGATTCCTTAGAAGTCTCAGGCAAGTTCGATCTGATCGACGAAGATGGCAACGCATACGGCCATCACGGCAAACTTCGCTTATGTCGATGCGGTGCTTCAAAGACGAAACCCTACTGCGACGTTACGCACGTAGAGATCAATTTCGACAGCAAAGTTCGGGCTTAGGCGTAATCGCTTTTACATCAGAACTTCGCACATCTGCCATTGACACGTTGACTAGATCTCCCTCGATTGCTGAGTTGTGTTGGGTGAGCCCGCTGATTGCCACGTCGTTCCTCCTCGCGATGACAAATTGGGAGCCGGGATAATCATTGCCTGGAGTACACTCACCCGACGTTTTTGCACTGAAAACTAGATCATCACCAAATCACGGAGTGTGTTCGTTGCTCAACGCAGGAGTAGCCCGAGTGGATATCAGCCCAAAAGTTGGAGTTGCCCACGCCGGGTGGGGGGCTCAGACCCACCAGGTCTCGCTTGGCAACGACATGCCACTGCACGTGACCGCTCTCGTTGTGACCAAAGATAACGTCGAGCTTGCGATTGTCGATGTCGACATTGGAATTTTCACTAACCTGCAAGATAAAAAGATTAGGGAGTTGATTTCGAAAGAGTCAGGTATTCCGTTCGGAAATATACGCCTTGCTTACACGCACACTCACTCAGGCCCGATTACGTTTGGGCAGTGGATTAAAGACGGCATTGATCTAGCGAATGAGTGGTGGAATACGATTCCATCCGCCTGTACGAAAGCTGTTGTCGAGGCGAAAGCGACAGCACAGCCCGCCCGTACGGGTTTTGGGCGTGGAAGTTGCGACATCAACATCAACCGACGGCCATCCCGAGATAATGGAGAGATGTTTACAGGGCGAAACTGGGGCGGCGCTGTCGATCATTCGGTCGACGTTGTTAGCTTCGATGACGCTGACGATAATCCCATTGCGACTATCGTGAACTACGCGATGCACCCAACAATCATGGCTCACGAAAATCAGTGGGTCACTCCGGACTTCCCTGGGCCAATGCGTTCAGTCGTTGAGCATACCGTTGGCGGTCTTTGCTTGTTCCTGCAAGGGGCGAGCGGTAATCAGGGACCTGTAGATGGGTTTACTGGCGATCTTCGTGTGTACCGAAAGGCTGGATCGAAGCTCGGTGCGGAAGCTGCCCGCGTTCGTCTGGATATTGAGCCACGCGAGCGAAAAGAAAACCTCGATAATATATTGATCTCAGGTGCCGACCTTGGAATTTACTCCAACGTGCCTACCAACGAATCAGACGACACGGTTCGCGTAAGCAATGTCTCTGCCCATCTCCCGAGTCGAGACGTAATTAGTCTTGCGGACGCACAAGCCGGGTTCGATGCCGGTGAAAAAGAACTTGAATCAGTAAGAGTTTCAGTGGCTTCCGAGGAAGAAATTCGGAAAGCCGTTTCGAAGGTGATGCGAGCGAACATTCAATTGAGCGTCGCACGTCTTTCCGATACGAACACACGTAACGACCATATCGAAATCACTGCCCAGTCGATGCGAATTGGCGAGACGGTTTTGGTTTCGATTCCTGTGGAGCCATTTGTCGAACTTGCGCAGGGCGTCAAAGCGCGATCGAGTTCAGCAAACACAGTATTCTCTGGATTCAGCAACGGTCACATCAACTACCTCGCCACCGATATTGCATTTGAAGAGGGCGGGTACGAAGTGGGTGTGAGCGTATTTGCAGCGGGATCAGCTGAACTGGCGATCGAAGCATCGCTAGAAGCAATAGACCAAGTGTTATAAGCCGTAACCATAAAAGTAAACGTTGAAAATTAGTCGCCAATTTCAAAAATATCTCTGCAGGGATACGCATGGAAAAAGAAGTCTTCATGCTGATGGCTCACGGTGATACGAATGCCGACATCCCAGAAGAATTTTCTATAGCAGAAGGAACAGTGAAGACGCACGTGAAATGAGTGCTCCCGAAGCTGTTGATGCGCGATCGAACACAGTTCGTAGTTTTCTCGTAGGAGATGCGATTAGTGCTGCCGAGGCTATCGAGCACCTTTCATACGGCGGCTAATCCACCGGCATCGTACGTTTTGAGTGGGCTCTGCCTGCTTCTGCCGTGTCGGTACGGTGGCCTGCGATAATTCTGACGCCCTCGTCGATTTTGTCGGCGACGTTTTCGGGAGTGCAACCATCGAGGAACGCTAGGCCGTTTTCTTTACATGCATTTTTGACGCGCTCGCGTGCTTCAATCAACCGAGGATCCATTGGCTTGCTAGGGTCGCGCTTGATTCCGAACGACATATGTAGATCGCCAGGTCCCCATTCGGCGAATCCGAGTCCGGGTACTGAAAGAGTTTGTTCACAATTGGTAAGCGCCCGAACTGTTTCGATCTTTACTCCCAAAAGTAGTTCGCCTTCAGGGTTCAGTGGCCACGGTTCGGCTTTATCAACATATGTGTCGCCATCGACACCCCAAACAGGAGCAGATGTTGGTTGTGAACCGACTCCACGTGTTCCACGTTCGAGTCCGTATCCGACACCCTTCATGTTGATCGGGTAACGGCACGATTCGATGAACGCTCGAACGGCGTCAGGTGTTTCAGCCTGGCAAAGAAGAATTCCATGAACGCCGCGCGCAAGGATCATTCGGAACTGCCATGCGTTGAATCGGATAATCTCTTCAGATGAACCCTCGACTGGCGTTTCGACGATTACAGGAGGGGTACGGTGTCCGCTGTTGGTCGGACCGCCAGCGATTAGACCGTTCATGTAGTTGTCGAGACCGCTCATATCGAACGCACCGTGTTCCATACCGACGTTGATGTAGTCGGCCCATGTGTGTGCGTCTTTGAGTCCTTGTTCGTAGGTTAGTACGTGCCCCGTGTGACCTCCGTCGTAGTAGATCGGTTGGTCTTGCTCAAGGAGTTCGATTGCGCGGTTGATGCGTTTTGCCATGGTGATAATTGATCCGCAGGAATGATGGAGTGGTGTGGTGTTGGCAAATCGTACACGTTTTCCGTATAGCTTTTGTTGACGTTCCTGGCATCCTTCTGATCCGGCGTGTATACGCACTTGCTGATCTGGGCGTGTATATGCACTTGGGATCGTTGTTGGGGGGAGGCTCAGGATGTCAGCGGAAATTCGCTCGGATTACACCCGAATCGTCCGCTGACATCTTGCGAAAACATCATTGTGAAATTTTCGATGCATAAGTGGAACACCTCTGCAACCGTTGTGAAAAAAAACGTTCCTAATCTCGTAATTAGCCAAAGGACTAGGTTTTTATTTCTGTTGATCTTGAGACCTAATTCGATGGTTTCGGTGGGCAGTGACCTTTAGTTGAAGGCAGCAAATCACCGGTTATTTAATATACGACCAGATTTCTGGTTTGAAAGGAACTACAGGCGATAAAATACAACCCATCCATCTGGATATCGTGTGGGTACTGTTAGCAACAGTGCTGGTATTCCTCATGCAGGCGGGATTCGTTATAACCGAGAATTTCAACTAATTACGGCGTTTTTTTGGCACTAAATTTATCTCTTACCATCTCGCCGCCAGTTCGGTTGGACACTTCGGTGAATCCTGTCTTTATATTTATACAGTGCAATTGCGCAAAGGCACACTGCACGTACATCCTTGATTTGTCGATAAATAAACTGATGTGTGTGAAGCGCCATCGTAGCGACTAAATGGGCTGAAGATTTTTGGTAACACGAGCTAAACATAGATTCGGACGAACGATTATCTCGTTCGGAATGAGTCTCATGCCGGTTGTCATGGTCTTGGGGTTGTTAACGCCAGTTTTCGGACCGGCAGTCGACCATCACTACGCCGATCGTTCACCCGCTCACGCTCATGTATTTGTTGGAGAAGATACGAATCTTCACGATCACTCGCTGGTCAATCACGATCATTCCTCCGGGGAAACGACCGGTGACGGCTTATCTGTCACCAGCACGTCTGTAACGGGGTTTCATGGCCCGCTGACGCTAGATGGAGCGGCTCTAGAGTCGTTAGTGCCAGATTTCGACTCTCACTTGGTCGCAATTCAGGTCGGCGAATCCATCGTCCCCGACAACGAAACGATCGCTCCTTTGGATAGACCACCTCGACGCGCCTAATTGCGCAATGTTTGGTTTATTCGAATCGTCTCAATAGAGATCGATTACTAGTTGGGAGCTAAAATGTCTCTGTTTTCTTATCGCACACGAGCTGCACTTTTACTTACTGTACTTTTCGCTGTACTCGGAACCGGCGCCGTACTCGCTCACGAGGGGCGAGATGTTGGTGGCTATAACTTCGTCGTAGGGTTCATAACCGAACCTGCCGTCGAAGGAATGTTGAATGGGGTTTCACTGCGGATCACATCGCTAGTTGTTGAAGAAGATCACGCCCACCATGACGGCATGGATATGTCGATGGGCGACGAAATGGCAACAGAAATCGATCTCGTATCGCACGGTGGAGTATTCGTCGACGAATTGGCCGTTGGTGATTATTATGAATTCACATTCGATCACGATTTCGAAGATCTAACCGTTCCGTTCCATGCTCATCCTATTGAGGCTCAGGGTTCGATCATGATTGGTCACGACAATCCGGCAGCGTCTAAAGTTCTTGTCGAGATTCACGAAAATGGTTTCGTCCCAGAAATGGTTATGATCCAGGCTGGAACGACGGTCAAATTCGAGAACCACATGAGTGAGCCAACGGTTGTAATGAGTGGCCCTCTTAGTAATGTGACTCCAGAGGCCGGCGCCCCTATTGCACTGAACGCAGTCATCGGTGTCACAACGCTTCAAGTTGAAGTAACTCACGTTGCATCATCGGTTTCTCAGATCATGGATTTGAACGAAGCTTGGAACTCACCGGGTCACTACAAATCTGAGTTCATTCCGACTTCACCTGGTGCTTACAACTTCCGTTTCTTCGGCGACCTCGAAGGCCAGACCATCGACGAGAGCTTCGAATCAAGCAATACAACGTTTGACGAAGTTACTACTGCTACCGACATTCAATTCCCAGTTCAGTTGTCGGGACCTCGTGAAACAGAGAACGCCGCACGTGGCGCTCTTGAAACTGCCAACACTGCCGGAACGGACGCTTCAGATGCTGCCGATTCTGCTTCAAGTGCAAACACATTAGCTGTCGTTGCATTGGTACTAGGTCTTATCGGATTAGTGTTCGGTGGATTAGCATTCCAGCGTTCGGGTAAAAAAGCGTAATTCACGCTTAGGAGATTAAAATTACACCGATTCAGATTGAGATGACTCGATTACCGGTACTCCATGGAGTTGGCGGGCCGTATGACGAGGCGATTATTTTTGGCGGGATCGGTGTGCTTTTAATTGCGTTAGGTTTCCTCTCATGGAAGGCTAGTAAAGATAAAGAAGAGCGACGGAAAAAGAGAAAGGCGCGACGTAAGCGTTGAGTCGATTGTTTGAACGAAACCCGCTAGTTTTCCGATCGTTACTCGGGCTGATCACGCTCGCATCAATATCTGTTTTGCTCGTTTCTCCGAGCAAAAGCATCGATGCACACGCCAACCAGATTAATTCGATACCTGTACCTAACAGTGAACTTGAAACTTCGCCCAGCCGTGTGGTTATTTGGTACAGCGAACCTATTGAAGAGTCGTTCAGCGTTGTGACCGTGTTGAACTCGGCCGCCGAGCGAGTTGACCTCGATGATTCGACCCGTGATCTTTCAGAGCCATCGGCGATGTCGGTCGGGTTACCCGAACTAGAAAACGGCACTTATACCGTCATTTGGAAGAATCTTTCGTCGGTCGACGGTCACAAAGTCATTGGGTCATTCGTATTTGCCGTTGGCGAACCACTTTCCGCTGGTGCACAGATAGATGCAGTCGAGCAGCCGTTGTTGCAGACTGTCGCCGACCCGTGGATGCGTTGGCTCGTATTTCTCAGTGCTGCCATCGTCATTGGCGGACTAGCATTTGAACTGATCATAGGTGTTCCGGTTGTTTACGGTGCTTCGGCAAAAGACAGTTGGGGAATTGCAGGAATAGCTGCGTCGAATGCATGGTCGAAGGTCGCAACGATTTCGCTTGCAGTGCTGATATTGGCAATGCTGGGGCAACTGCTTCAACAAGCAAGTGTTTTATCTGATAATTCGGCGTTCGCTCCTGACCTAGCGATTATAAAATCTGTAGCGTTCGACAGCGGATGGGGGCGACTTTGGACGTATCGTATAGTCGCAGCAATCGGCATTGGAATTTTGTTTTTCGTCGCCAAGCGATCGGCTGCCGCTGGCGATGACTACGAAGAAGATGAATCCGAAGAACAGCAAAATCGGGAACATTCGATTCTCGGAGATTCGGTATTTGCTCAGGTAGCAGCGGTTCTCGGCCTAGTATTTTTGGGATTGATCGCCACAAGCAGTCATAATGCCGCTTCGCCGTCTGAGATAAAAAACTTGGCTATCGTCACCGACTTCGTTCACCTCGTGTCGGCGATGGTCTGGCTTGGTGGCGTGATTTATCTAGCAATCGCTGTGCCTGTTTTCATCAGGGAGTTAAGCGGATCAGACGCTTCCGATTTACTCAATTTAGCGATCTCAAAATTCACTGTGCTTGGATTGCTGAGCGCAGGGATATTGGTTACTACCGGAATTTTCTCTACCTACATTCAGGTCACAATTCCTGCTGCGGTGCCTACGCCGTACGGTTGGTTCTTAGTCGGTAAGTTGGCATTGATCATTTCCCTTTTCGTATTCGCCGGTTACAACGGATTCAAGGTAGCCAAGAACTTCGGCATCGGTGGAGAACGTCGATTTGGTCGATCATTGGTTATCGAGGCGTCTATCGCAGTTCTGGTATTCGCTGCAGTTGGTTGGCTGGCAAGCTTAGAACCCGCTCGACAGTACGCGGGTCGAACTGGAATCGTCTCTACAGAAAATGTTGCCTATCAGGATCAGGCAGAAGGTACAGAATTTGATATCAAGATCAATCCTGCCGAAATCGGGCCTAACGACATAATAGTCAGATTGACCAAGCCGAACGGCGAAGTGATCGATAACGCTGTGGACGTGCGGGTGCGACTCAAGTTCGTAGATGACGATCTCGGTGAACCGCTCGTATCGCTGGAAGACACAGGAGCCGGCATTTGGCGTCTTAACGGCGCTCGGATCAATATTGCAGGCGAGTATCAAGCTGAAGTTGTTGTCCAACGACCCGACGCGTTCGACTCACGCACTGCGTTCCGCTTCGACGCTCAATCGACTGAAACGGCAGCCGGTGCGATAAGACCTGACAACGACACTGCAAATTTGCTGTTCGGATTACAGATACTGATCATCGGAGGATTAGTCGTTCTGCTCGGCGTTCGTGGCAAAGTAGCTCGAAAAATATTCAGAACTGCTGACGCCCAAAAAGCTCTTATTGCACTGGGCGTTGTTGTAGTCGTGCTTGGATTGCTGTTTGTGCTGAACGTACAAGTGTTACGATTTGGCTTGCCGGAAACCATTCGGAATCCGTTCCCTCCAACTGCTGAATCAGTGGCACTTGGCGAACCGGTTTACGCCACGGCTTGCGTTGCGTGTCACGGAGTCGACGGTCTAGGTGATGGGCCATTAGGAGCGGGACTGCCGAAGCCACCCGCCGATCTGATTGTTCACGTCCCTATTCACAGCGACACGATCCTGTATGAATTCATTCGAGATGGAATCGCAGTGGCCGGGATGCCAGGACAAGACGGTGTGTTTTCGGAAGACGAGATGTGGCACCTCGTGAACTACCTTCGAGCCGAATTCGACAAGCGTTAGCGGTTCAACCCACGATCTTTTACAGACGGGTCAGGCTAAATATCGTTCGTTACGGCAGCGCCGGACTCGACGAGATTAGCTATTTCTTCTTCGGAATAACCTGTCCCAAGTAAAACTTCACGCGTGTGCTGACCGAGCAGTGGCGCTGGCTCGGTAATTCTTCCGGGTGTTCCATATAACTTCGCCGCGACACCAATGTTCTTCGTCGTGCCCGCAGTCGGGTGTTCGAGAACCGCTTCCATGCCTCGATCTTGTACTTGAGGATCGGCCCAGATTTGCTCCATATTTAAAATCGGACCCGCTGGAACGCCTGCATCTTCAAGAATAACCAGCCATTCATCGGTAGATTTCATAGTAGTCCTTAGCTGAAGTTCTTCTTCGAGTTTAGCGCGGTTTACTAATCGGCCTGCATTGTCTTTGTACTCTTCACGGCCGATAAGCTCTTGGCAGCCGAACGCTCTTGAAAGTCGTTCCCAGTTCGGTTGATTCGGAGCGCCCACAATGATGTGTCCATCGCTGGTTTCCAGAGCTTGGTAAGGCGCCGAGTTACGGTGTGACGATCCGAGCGGACCCGCCACTTCGCCAGTAGCGAAGTATCCGGCCGACTCCCAAACCGTGTAGGCGAGTGCCGCTTCGAGAAGCGATATTTCTAGATACTGTCCGTTGCCTGTTTTCAACTTATTGATATAGGCGGTAAGGATGCCGTAAACAGAGAACATTCCGGCGTTCATGTCGGCGATCGGCACACCCGCTTTCACAGGTGCAGTGCCCGGAACGCCGGTGAAGCTCATGATTCCGCTCATTCCCTGCGCAATCAGATCGTAACCTCCCCGTTTGGCATAAGGACCCGTGCGACCAAACCCGGAAACCGAGCAGTAGATGATGCCGGGGTTTATGGCTTTTAGATCTTCGTAGCCGAGTCCGAGTCGTTCCATAACGCCGGTGCGATAGTTTTCGATAACGATATCGGCGTCTTTGACAAGCTTCTTCATCGCTTCAACGCCGGCTGGCTCTTTGAAATTCAGCACCATGCTGCGTTTGTTACGGTTCATCGCCAAAAATGCGGCCGATTCAGTGTCGATAAACGGAGGTCCCATCCGTCGAGTGTCATCGCCGCCGTTCGGCTTTTCGATCTTGATCACATCGGCGCCCATATCGGCGAGCAGCATGCTGCAAAACGGTCCTGCGAGGATCTGTGAACAATCGAGAACGCGCACTCCCTCGAGTGCTTCGGGCATGCCATTGGGATTTGGGAGGGATTGCATATTTTTCTACGTAGCGTCGGCATTTGGTTGAAATACCGGTTGTTTCAATAAGGACGATGAAAGTAGGTCAATACTGACCGTCCGAAATTCTATTCCAAAAATAGAGTGCTGGATAACCTGTGAAGTGAAGAGCAAGTGTCAAAAGTGTCTGAGATAATCCGTTCCGTTGCTCCGGGCGTCCGAGGCAGACTTGGTCGCGAGACCAACCCTCCAGCCAAAGTTGTTTGATTTCCGGTGGACGTTTCGACGGTTCTCCATCCTTAGGGAGGGAGTTAGTGGGAGGGTAGATATCTGCCCAAGTGCGAAGGCACGCCCGGCAGAAAAGGAAAATTCGTATGTTCAAGTTAGATGGCAAAGTAGCGTTCGTAACCGGCGGCAACGGCGGAATTGGTCTGGGCATGGCGAAGGGCTTTGTCGATCAGGGTGCTTCAGTTGTGTTGGCTGCTCGAACAGTTTCGAAGCTCGACGCCGCAGTTTCTGAAATAACCGCTGCTGGCGGTGGCGACAACGTTCTCGCCGTTCAGTGTGACGTGACTGATCGAAAATCTATTCAAGCTGCTCTTGATGCGACCGTCGAAAAGTTTGGCGGATTAGACATCGTGGTCAATAACGCCGGAACGAACAAACGTGCCGACGAACCTCATCTGCTTTCCGGGGAAGATTGGCAAGATGTCATCGACACGAACCTCACCAGTATGCACAGCGTCACCTCGTTGACCTTCCCGCTTATGAAGACGCGTGGCGGTGGGAAGATCATCAACATTGGATCAATGATGTCGATCTTTGGATCGCCGTACGCTCCGGCCTACGCTGCGAGCAAAGGTGGGGTTGTGCAGTACACAAAGAGTTGTGCGATCGCCTACGCAAAGTACAACGTGCAAGTGAACGCCATCTTGCCGGGTTGGATCGTTACCGAAATGACCGACGAGTTTGGTCGGCTATTTCCAGATCGATACGCAATGATAGAAGGGCGTACCCCGGCGGGACGTTGGGGTCAGCCGCAGGACTTGGCAGGTACAGCGATATTCCTGGCTTCCGAGGCTTCCCAATTCGTATCCGGAGTATCGATTCCGATCGACGGCGGCTACAGCGTGCAGTAGGTAGCAAAAACTTAAGCCTTAGCCCTTGGGCCAAGGCACTTTCATCATCTCTTCGCCCCAAATTAGCTCACCATTCCACGCCTGTTGAGCCTCGATCTCCCGCGGTCCCTTCATCTCGGCAGTCGTTAGACGTGCGCCGATGTGAACCATCACAAGCTGTTTTACACCGGCTTCGGCAGCAGTCTCAGCAGCACCAAGCACCGATGACGAAGCATCAGCGTGAGGATTGCCGTCCATACGATCGTGCGTCTCCCAGCACATCATCATCAAAACATCGGCACCACGCGCCAGATCGGTCACGGTGTCACACGGAGCAGTATCGCCCGTTAGGACAATCGATCCGTCATGAGTATCGATTCTGTAAGCGAGCGAATCGAGATACGGCTGAACGTGATCCGCAGGGGCAGCGGTAACTTCCCAGTTCGAACCTGCCTTGATCAGACCCGGCCCCATGTTGTGAGGATCGACGTCGGGCTTCTTTCGAGGAAGTTCGCCGCCGCGATCTTGGAAAGTGATTTGCGAAGCTGGATGATGAATCCGAGCCTTCCAATCATGAGCAAACAGACCCGTATCCTCGTCGAGAATTCCGTTCGTGAATTCTTCAGTGAGTTTTGGGCCGTAGACATTCAAAGTCTTATCTCTCGGAATCATCTGATCCCAACGAGTGAGTATGAACGTAGGAAAATCGGCATCGTGATCGAAATGGTGATGCGTGAAGAAAACGTCGTCGATCTCGGTGGTTTTAATTCCAGCTCTGGCGAGCTTCCACGTCGTAGCAGGACCGCAATCGAACAACAACTTCTCGTCGCCAACCTGCACTACGTACGACGACCCGAATCTATCGGGAAGTGGCGTGGGAGTTCCACAACCAATAATCGTAACTTCAGGTGTTAACGGCTTCCTTGCGCCCATAGTGGCTCCACTGATCTTGTACTAGTGTTCATTGCCAGATCGCTTCAGGGCGCAGGTTACAGCAAGTATCCCGATCAGGCTCGGTCAGATTGTCATTGCGAGGAATTCGACGACGTGGCAATGACAGGCAGGCGAAAAGCACAACCCAACTAACTAGCCTGCGCTCATCGGCGACGACCCTGCGGGATCATCGGATCCGAAGCCAGCATTGGCGGCCATTGTCATTTCCATCATCTTGATCATTCGTTCTTGGAACATCTTGATCTGATCCATCACGGCCATCAGCTCGTCGATCCACTCGGGATCGTCACGATCGATGTCAACACGTATCTGCATGTGACCAACATCAACGCCAATGCCCAACTGATTCTGCAACGGTTCTCGTGCCCCACCTGTCGACTGCTTCAACGACATTACGGCGCGGAACTCTTTGGCGCTTATCAGCTCGACTCCGGCAGCCTCGGCCATCACTCGCATTCGAGTGGTTTTCATCAACAGCATCACATGAGGCGGCATCGGACCAAATCGGTCACGAATCTCCTCATCAATATCGTCGATCTCTTTGTCCGACTCCATACGCGCTAATCGCTGGTAGATGGACAGTCGCTGCGCAAGATCTTCGATGTAGCTATCGGGAATTCGGGCGTCGATTCCAATATCAACGCGAACGGTCGAGAACTCCGGTGCTTCCGGTTCTATCGGTTCGTCAGAATTGGCATTTGCCTTCAGCTGTTTAACCGCGTCGGCAAGAAGCTTGGTGTAGAGATCAAATCCTATCGCCGAAATCTGACCCGACTGCTCGGCTCCCAGCAAGTTTCCGATTCCTCGAATTTCAAGGTCACGTAAAGCGATTTGGTATCCGGCTCCGAGTTCGGTTGCAGCGAGAATCGTGTTCAGACGTTGCTCTGCCTGTTCGGTAACCGCCTTGGCACGCGGAACCATCAAATACGCGTATGCGCGGTTAGCACCGCGCCCGATTCGACCACGAATTTGATACAGCTGCGAAAGACCGAACATATCGGCTCTGTCGACGATCAAAGTATTGGCGTTCGGCAGATCAACTCCCGATTCGATGATAGTTGTGCACAGCAGCACGTCGAACTCGTGGCGATCGAACGAAGCCATAACCTTTTCGAGTTCGTCTTCAGGCATTTGGCCATGACCGATCTGGACATTAGCCTCAGGTACGAGCTTTTGCAGTTTGCTCGCAACAAGTTCAATGTCTTTGACACGGTTGTGTAAATAGAAGACTTGGCCGCCTCTATCAAGCTCGCGAAGTATGGCTTCTCGAGTTAGATCATCGCTCTCTTCAGATACGTAAGTCTTGATCGGCAGCCGCTCTTCAGGCGCTGTTTCGATCGTGCTCATATCTCTAACACCCGCCAGCGACATGTGCAGCGTTCGTGGAATCGGCGTTGCACTCAGCGTCATGATGTCGACCTGAGTACGCATCTTTTTGAGACGTTCCTTATGCGTAACGCCAAACTTGTGCTCTTCGTCGATGATTACGAGCCCAAGGTCTTTGAACTGAACGTCTTTTTGCAGCAAACGGTGCGTGCCGATAACGATATCGAGGCTGCCATTGGTGAGCTTGGCGATCGTCTCTCTCTGCTGCTTATCCGAACGGAAACGTGAGAGCATATCTACGCTCGCCGGGAACGGCTCTAACCGCTCGGAAAAGGTTTCCAAATGCTGCTGTGCCAAGACGGTGGTCGGCACAAGAATCGCAACCTGACGACCAGATTGCACAGTCTTAAACGCCGCCCGTAAAGCGATTTCTGTTTTTCCGTAACCAACGTCACCACAGACCAATCGATCCATCGGCTGCGCCGATTCCATGTCGGCCTTCACAGCTTCGATGGTCGTTAGTTGGTCGGGAGTTTCTTCAAATGGGAAGCTTGCTTCGAGCGAATCCTGCCAGGGTGTATCGGGCGTGGCTGCGAACCCAGTCGCAATCTTTCGTGATGCATATAGAGCGATCAATTCGCCAGCAAGTTGCTCAGTCGCTTTCTTAGCCCGTGCTCGCGCCTTACTCCATTCCTGCGTACCGAGTCTGGTGAGCCTGGGCGATGAGTCGGCGGCGCCGTGATAGAGCTGTATTCGATCAAGATGTTCAGTAGGAACGTATAACTTGTCGTCTTCAGCGTATTCGAGGACCAGATATTCCTGACCCTCGGAGCCCATGACCTGAGTTCCAACGAACTTGGCAACACCATGTTCGACGTGAACCACGTACGAGTCGGGCTTGAGTTGCTCGAGTGCTGGCCCCTTACGCATTGGACGTTTTCGTACTCGGCGGCGCTCTTTTTGAACACCAAAAACTTCGGCATCACTGAGAATCGAAACCTCAGTACCGTCTGCGGTTTCGATCGAGAAACCTGTAAGCAAATGCCCTGTGACGATATGAATTTCGCCGGGGTCGGGAGCTTTATCTACAGTTTTTACAAGGCTTGATTCGACGCCTGCCTCTTCAGCAATTTCATGGAATCGCTGTGCATGATTCGTTATTACGACCGTGCGTTTATTTTCTGGAATGCCCTTGCGAACGATTTCTAAAGCCGTTTCGACTCCGCCGCTCACCAGTGACGGCAACTTCAGCGGGAGAGCCAAGGCGGCACCTTGAAGTTCTTCAGCGTCAATACCCCAAGGCGACAACGTTATGCCCTTGGGTCGGGCGTCGATGGCATCTGAAATGAATCCCCACTCTAGGTGAGGCTGCGCAAAGCCAACTGGCACATCGCCACGCTTCTCTTTGAGCGCTCGAAGCTGTGTCATGCGTCTATCTTGACCCTGAGAAGTCTCTTCTATTGCTCCGGGACGTAACGCGACCATCAGGCTTTCGGCGGGCATGTAGTCGAATACGTTTCCTAGATTGAAGAACCCGGCGTAGTAAGAAATTTCGTCCAGCACTTCACCGGAGAGTGCATGACTCAGTTCCGATGGGATTCGACGTTGTGCTTCATCTGAAGTTCCAGCAAAGTCCATATTGCCGAGAAGCTCTTGTACTCGTTCTTGATCTGCCAACATTGGCAATGTTTCGAGGGCGGGAGGAATAATTACGCTTCGGGTCTTGGCAGCAGAACGCTGAGTGCCAGGATCGAAGAATCGTATGCTCTCTATTTCATCGTCGAACAGCTCGATACGAACTGGGCGGTCGGTCGAAACCGGGAATATATCGAGAATTCCACCACGGCGTGAGAAAGTGCCGGGGATCTCCACCGTTGGTTCATGGATATAGCCCATATCAACCCATTGTCGAGTCTGAGATTCAAGATCGATGCGATTTATCACGCTTAGTGTGTGGGTCGATGAATCGAATACTGCACGTTCAAGAGTTGCCTGTGCAGCGGCATTTACCGAGGCGATAACCAGCGGCTGCTTGATACCTTTTACATCACCACGCATTGCGGCGAGTGCGCGAAGTCGAGCATGGCTGGCTCCGCGATCTGGAACATAACGCTCGAACGGGATGTCTTCCGACTCGGAAAAGTGGAAGATGGGAGCATCGTCGCCAAGCCAAGTGAATAGGCGATCATGAAGTCGTCGGGCCGATCCAGGATTCGGGGTCATAACGAAAATAGGCGCGGCAGACTCGCGCCAAAGTGTCGCCACAGTGCATTCAGTGGCGGGGTCTGGTGCTATCACTGCCGACTGTGCTCGTGGAGCACGGAGGCTATTTAGAAGTGCCGCAAACTGTTCGGTTTCACCGAGCAGTGGGAGCAATCCCGACAGACTCATTCAGATTTCCGGATACTTATATCTTAGGGCCTACGTTGGTCGGGCTAAAAGCCTTAACCAACACCGTGCCAACACAACTAAAGGGTCATCGAACAAAATCCGGTGACCTTGGTGTAATTCTATGCTAGCACTGAGGGTCGCATACACTACAAAATAACCAGTACATATTGCGTCAACTATGAGCATTCTTGCTCCACAGTCAATAAACGATGGATAACAAGCGCCCAAAACGACCAACCCGTATCGTCGTGAAACTCGGAACCAATCTGCTTACAGGCGGTAAAGACGCGCTTGACCTTGCAACGATTGGCAGCATATTCGCTCAAATCGCTTACGTGAAATCTTCGGGCGTAGAAGTATTAATCGTCAGTTCAGGAGCAGTTGCCGCAGGACGAGAGTCACTCGCACGCACGCCGCGCAAAAACAAACTCCAACGAGGTACTGTCGCCTATCGACAGACGCTAGCCGCTCTTGGCCAACCACAGTTGATGATGACGTTCGCACAGCTTTTCGCCAACCACGATGTTGAGGTGGCTCAGGCACTGATCTCACGCGGCGATTTGCAAAGCCGATCTCGTTATATAAACGTGCGAAATACGCTTGATGCTTTGCTTTCAATTGGCGCAATACCAATTATCAATGAGAACGACGTAGTAGCGGTCGAAGAACTCGCGGGCGAAGTTTATGGCGACAATGACCGACTATCTGCGATGGTCGCAAATACCGTCGACGCCGATCTCCTGATTCTTCTTGGCGACATGGACGGACTACATACGACCGACCCGCACATCGATCCTAACTCTGAACTTATCTCGGTCGTCGACAAAATCGACCAATCGATAGAAAATTCCGCACGCGGTCCCCACGATCTTCAGGGTAGCGGCGGGATGGCAAGCAAGCTCGAAGCAGCGCGGCTATCGACTGACTCGGGAATCCCAATGGTCATTGCCTCGGGAAGAATCGATGGCGTGATCGAATCGATCTGCAATGGTGATGAAATCGGCACCCGATTCGTTTCCAGCGTTTCCCGACGTGAAAGTCGCAAGCGCTGGATTCTCACTGGTCGCACAGAACATCGAGGAAGCGTCGCGGTCGACGCTGGTGCATCCAATGCATTGAAGAATAATGGATACAGCCTTCTACCGATTGGAATCGTATCGGTTTCCGGTTCGTTCGAGCGAGGCGATATCATTGAGGTGACGGAAATCGATGGAACGACCATCGGATGGGGACTCGCTTCGTACCCTTCAACTGACGTCGAACGAATAAAAGGCGAAAAGTCGAACGCGTTGCCCGATTTATTGGGCCACTACTACGGTGCTGAAGTAATTCACCGCAACAACATGGCACTGCCGTAACGGGCAAACCGAATCTCCTAATCTGAACTACTACTCAAAAATAAGCACGATGACACTCACTTTTACAACACTTCACGATCAGGCAAAGGCTGCCAACACTGCTTCACGCAAGCTTGCTGGTACATCGACTGAAGTAAAAAATTCTGCGCTCATCGCAATAGCCGAAGCTATCGAAGCTAACCACATGTCGATCATGCGAGCTAACGAGCAAGACCTCGAAGCAGCCAAGCGTGATGGTCTCAATTTTCACATGATGGACCGGATGACGCTGACAAACTCTCGTGTGAAAGACATGGCAGATGCCGCACGTAATATCGCATCACTCGAAGACCCAATCGACGAAATTCTCGAACAACGAGATATGCCGAACGGGCTTAACCTACAACGAGTTCGTGTTCCGCTCGGAGTGATCGGTGTCATCTACGAAAGTCGCCCTAACGTCACGATAGATATTGCAACGCTGTGTCTCAAATCAGGCAACGGTGTAGTTCTACGTGGCGGCAAAGAATGCATCCTAACCAATACCGTTCTAGCCAAGATCGTCAAAAATGCGATCAAGAGTGCAGGCATTTCTAGTGATGTAGTTCAGTTCGTCGAAAACACTGACAGAGCTCTCGTAAAAGAAATGCTAGAGATGGACGATGTGATCGATCTGATGATTCCTCGCGGAAGCGCCGAACTAGTCAAGTTCGTCGGCGAAAACGCCAAAATGTCGGCCATAACAGGCGGCGTTGGCGTTTGCCACACATATATCGATGCCGACGCCAATCTCGAAGACGCCTTAAACATCATCGTAAACGCCAAAACCAAAAGGCCTACTGTATGCAACGCAATGGACACAGTGCTGATCCACCAAAGCGTGGCACGAGAGTTTCTGCCTAACCTCGCATCCGAGTTCGGACTCCACGAGGTTGAGCTTCGTGCTGACGGACGCTCCATGAGCGTTCTCGATGCGCTTGTAGGTGGCGCCAAAGTCGTCCCTGCGCAATCTGACGACTTCGGTACCGAGTTCTTGGGGCTGATCGCATCTATAAAGATCGTCGACTCAATTGACGAAGCTATGGATCACATCGCCGAGTACGGCTCGAGACATTCCGAAGCAATCATTTCTGAAAATACCAAGACAATTGATAAATTCCTGAACGAAGTCGATGCCGGCGCTGTTTTCGCCAACACTTCAACCTACTTCAACGACGGTGCTCAGTTCGGACTCGGTGCAGAAGTTGCCATCTCAACCAACAAACTCCATGCCCGTGGTCCAATGGGACTCAAGGAGATCACCACATACAAGTGGAAGGTCCGGGGGCAAGGCCAGATACGTGAGTAACCATAGGTAATAATTCATGGCACAGTTTTACTTTGAACGAGAAGTACGCACACCCACGGGCGAGTGCTACACGATTCTCGAAGATGGCAAACCGGTAGGTCGACTCGATCTGCATTTCGTGCCGGGCATGGTTCACGGCACAATGATCGTTTCCGAATCGCAAACTCAGGACACGATCCAAGACCTGATGTCAATGGTCGATGAAGATCTTACCGACGCCGTAGGAATCGAACGGGAAGACCTCGTAGTTCACGTTCACCAAGGTCGCGACCTCGGGGTTTTCACGCACAACGACAGCACTCTCCATGAAGGCCATTCCGAAGGGCCACCACCCGCCGCCGGAGCGTAGAACTACGACCGGTATTACAGCATGATTGCAGTTGTCGAAGGGCTGGATGCGACCGGAAAAACAAGTTGGTGCAATCAAAATTTTCCTGATTCAACTGTTTGGTAAACTCCGATTTATTTGGATGCGCCTAGTCGGTCGTAGCCGAGGCTAGTCGTCGAACACGTCCATAAGTGCCTGAATGTAGCCGTTAGCATACGCCCGACCCTGATGCCCCCACTTTGTATCGCCAGCTGTAACCGGCACGTGATCATTGACCAGCACACCTTCGAAACCGACTTCTTTGTACGTCTTAAGCGCTCGAATCATTTCGACGTGACCTGTGTTGATGAACTCCTCGACAAATGGCTCACCAGCGTTAGATACGTTCCTAAAGTGAACATAGAGAATCTTCTTACGTTCGCCAAAGTAGCGAATCATGTCGTAGATCCCTTCACCTTCGGCGTCATTCATTTCAGAGAACGTTCCTTGGCAGAACTCGATCGCATTTGATGGGGAATCAACGATCTCAGTAAGTCGCTTGTACGCGGCGAAACTGTTCAGCAAGCGAGGAACACCACCAACTGAATCTACTGGAGGATCATCAGGATGAATTCCAATACGAATTCCCTCTTCTTCGGCGACCGGTGTGATTATCTTTATCCAGTATTCGAGGTTTGCCCACATCTCATCTTCGGTGTACTCACGGCCGTGAGTCAGGTCATGATCTGCGTGCTGCGAATGGTCGTAGGCGGTAACCGTTGTACCTGCCCTTGAAACGGCGTTTTCAGCGTTCCGCCATACGCCAGATGGCATCCAGTTGTAACCGAAAATCGGAATGCCCGATCGTGCGATATTTCGCACGGTATAGATCATGTTTTCGATCTGCTCGTCTCGCTTCGGACCACCAAGCATGATGTGATCGTAGAAAGCACTTGGAACGTTTTCTAGCGCTTCCAAATGAAGTCCATGAGATTCGACACGCTTTCTCACCGCTACGAGGTCATCAACTTCCCATTTCGATTCACCGGGGACCACAGCCCAATTTTCACCAACACCCATGCCGGTGTACGACTGAAGCACGATATCTGTCGCGCCGTACTGAGCCGAAAAAGTGAGCAGTTCATCCAGCGGCGTGTCGCCAAGATTCGTGCCATTAACGAAGTTGAAGCCTAATCGCACAGCGTGAGTTCCCTATTTATAGTTCTCGAATAACTGTCCCCAGTCGGTTTTGAGCGCTTCATTTACGCGCTTACGACCGACCATTGGAAGCCAGAATTTATTGTGGTAAACGTTCGAGGCCCAGTATGCCAAAGGGGCGATTGGTGAACGTAAAAGCGCGCCTTCAAGCGGCTTCAGAGGACCGTGATAGATCAACTTTTGCCCACGGGAAGCGAGTGTGCTTTCGTTGCCACTAAAATTCCAGTTCACGTCCGCAATATCATCGCCAACGACTTCGATTTCCGAAGGCTTACCGACTCCAAGACCCATCTCGTGGGCGATACGAATCATCGGGATCGACATTGGGTCGAGCCCCATCATTCTCGCCGCAACAGCATCGATCGCTACTTGGTCGGCAGAAGCGAGGATCACGTTTTTGTTGTGAATCCGCATCGCACGAGGCCCTGGACCGTCACCAGCGAACGTTCCGTCCATAACCGCGAATAGACCCGAGTGAATCTCTTTTTGAATCTGCAATAGATCAACCAGAGTTTCGTGGATTACAGAGTGAGTCCAATGGCGATATCGGTGAAGCAGGCCACCAAAGGCGTTCTTCATCGCACCCGTCATCGCCGTGAACACGTGGGTTTTCACAGTAGGAAGCTGAACAATATTCGTTCCAGGGAATACCTCAGGAATGTACAGGCCGTCTTTATAGACATGATCGAGAACCAGCATTTTGGCAGTCGGCTTGTAGGGAACCCACTTCACTGGCGGAACGTCTAGAGTAACGTGATCCAATCCAAGTCGATCTTCAACCAGTTTGTGCTTGTTCTTCTCACGACCTTCAGCCGGGTTAACCACAACTGTTCCGTTATGAGCAGCGGTAAGTTTGTCGAAACCGTCAGATCGAAGCTTCTGAGTAACGCCATCAATCTGCCACGGAGTCGTTGAGCAGGCAGGGTAGTAGTGCTGCCACGAAATATTCACTTTGAGGAAGGTGTCGATATCTGGGGTAAGAGCGGTTTGGTAATCGGCTAGGTCAAGAAGGCGTGCATAGTCTTCAATCACCGTCTCAGGCGATGTGTAGATAACCGCTACTTTGCCCATCTTGGTTTCAGCATGCGGAATGTCGGGCTGGGTTAGAACCCGCCCCTCGTCCCTGATCATCGAGACCATTAATAACTCTCGCCCTCTTGTTTGCGCCGATGTTTTTATCGGTGCTACACACGTTCGTCATGTTTCAGATGAAAAGCGTAGCGGCATCCCACTCAATGCCCAACCGTTCTGATCGCAAAGACAGTGTATCTTTGGTCGAAATCATCCCACTATTCACACTCTATCCAGATTTGACCCAACTCAACTTAAACCAAATCATCGATTCCTGCACCCACGTGCTTCCGGAATCGTTTGCCGCTGATCGTGAACGACTCTCTCGATCGGACAGTACGTTCCGAACTCTGTTCGTTGATCCAAATGCGAAATTCTCGACGTATGACGATCTAATCACATCGATGTATGAATCAGGAATCGACGTCTCGGTGTGTACTGGATTCGGGTGGGCCGACCCTGAAGTCGCCCGTGCCTCGAACGATTACAACCTCGAAGCGGCTCGATCGCATCCCGATAGACTCATAGCTTTTTGTAGTGTGAATCCGCTTTGGGGAGAAGACGCCGTAGAAGAGGTAAAACGGTGCCATGCCGCCGGAGCAAAGGGAATCGGAGAGCTCCACCCAAATACACAGGGCATCCTCGACGCTGATCTCGCTGCACTGGCACCTGTGTTCGACACTGCAAAGGATTTAAAAATGCCTATCCTCATGCATGCGTCGGAACCTGTTGGGCATGGTTATCCGGGCAAAGGCAGCGTCACTCCCGAACTTCTGATGGCACTTGTAAACGCGTTTCCGAATAACAAATTCATATTCAGTCACTTCGGAGGTGGATTACCGTTCTACGGATTAATGCCCGAGGTTAAGTCGGCTCTCAAGAACGTCTATTTCGATTCGGCGGCGTTTCCGTTCCTATATCGACCCGAGGTATTCGACGTTGTTGCTCGCTCAGTAGGAGCCGACAAAATTCTCTTCGCCAGCGATTATCCGCTCGTAAGCCAGAAGCGTGCGCTTGACGAGTTTTCGAAATCTGGACTGCCAACAGATCAAGCCCAGATGGTTCAGGGTGCGAACACTGCCAAGCTTTTGAGAACGCGCATATAACGCAGACAAATACCAACGTTGAACTCAGAATTGGTGATTCCACCTAGTGCGACTCCACGAATTACCTATGCCGTTATTTACCTACATATCAAAACAGGGCGTATATTGAAAGTAGATATGAACAACGCACTCCGCACCACAACTACGAACTCCCAGCAGGCTTGTACCTGTATGTGTACCTGTACGCCTACAGGGATTCCTAGTTTTGCGTGTTGCACTTGTTGAAGTAATCCAAGTCGCAACGTAGAGAATTTAGAACCCCTGTCCCAAAACAGGGGTTTTTTGTTGCTCCATAAACAATGCAATCACCCCGCCTTCAAGCACATATCTGAAACGGAACTATCAATATGATCAACATAGTTAAAATCGCACTTTCTGGCATACGCAAGGCAGTCGACGCCGCCCAAGGACTTGGCATCGAAGCCGATTCGCTAGCTCCCGCTCCAAAAAGCCGCTAGAGAGCGATCGTTCTAAGTCCCGCCTGCACTGAGCAAGGCAAACGCGTCGAAGGGTCCCTTTAATCGCCGCAATCCGCTCAAGCGATTCAAACCATATTGCCCTAATTTCCAACGAAGCACTGGCTTACACGGTGTAACATTCCGCCCCAATAGACGCATCGCACACCGAACTAACGAATAAGTGCGATGAAGGGATTTGATAAATGACGGCTCTCACAGCTGAACAAAAAGAACATTTCGAAGAGTACGGATTCGTACGCGTTGAAAATGTTTTCGATCCGGAAGCTACGATCGACCCTGTAATAGACGAATACGCTGGGGTCCTCGACTCGCTGGCGGACAAACTATTCGCTGAAGGCAAGATCACATCGACTTACTCTGAACTCGAATTTGGCGATCGCGTAACGAAAATCTACGTCGAGTCGGGCGAAGTTCATAACCAGTATTTCGATTTCTCACTTCCACAAAACGGCGTTCTATCCGACACCCCGTTCTGGGCAGGTCCAGCAGTTTTCAACGCTCTTACAGCACCTAGCGTAATCGACGTTGCAGAATCTGTGGTTGGCGGAGAGGTCTATTCGAACCCCGTTCAGCACGTTCGAATCAAAATCCCTGAATCAGTATCTCCTCGCGATGAGAACGGCAACGTTATGTTTGGCGTCAGCCCGTGGCATCAGGACGCTGGAGTCATCAACGAAGCAGCCGACAAAACTAATCTCCTAACAGTCTGGTTCCCGCTCATGGACGCAGGCGTGGAAAACGGCTGCCTAACGGTAGTTCCGGGTTCCCACCGCGGCGAGTTATTGACGCACTGCCCCGGATATGAAGATCGACCCGGCCTACAAATCCCAGAGCATCTCTTCAACGTTGGCGACTCGATGCCTATTCCGGTGAAGAAAGGCGATGCATTGTTGCTCACGAAGCGCACGGTTCACGCATCACTACCGAACATCAGCAAGAGCATTCGTTGGAGTTTCGATCTGAGATACCAGCCAACCGGTGAAGAGACTGGGCGAGACGTGTTCCCAGGATTCGTGGCTAGGAGTGAATCTAATCCAGGCTCCGAACTACACGATTCAGGCACGTGGTACGAGATGTGGAAAGACACCCGCGATTCACTCGCAAGAGGTGAGCAACCTTCGTTCAACCGCTGGAATCTAGACGACCCTTCATGCGCGTAGTTCTGACCGTATGATTCCGACTTCAGCCGAAATCGAAACGCTCCGTGAAGCCGGAAAAATCGCTTCCAACGCTCGAAATTGGGCTGCGGAAACGATCAAGCCGGGTTATTTGCTGCGGGATCTCCAACAAGGTATGGAAACGATCATCCGTGAGGCAGGCGCTCTGCCTCCGTTTCCATCTCAGACCAGCCGAAACAAGATCGCCGCGCACTATTGCTCGTCGCCAACTGACAACTCACGGTTTGAAGAAAACGACTTAGTGAAAATCGACGTCGGAGCCCACATCGACGGGCTAATCGTCGACACCGGAGTTTCAGCTGATCTCTCAGAAGACCAACGCTGGAAGAGCATGATCGGTGCCGCTTCCGACGCTCTCGATGCTGCAATCACCATGTGCTCACCAAACGTCGAGGTTGAAGACATCGGCGAGCGAGTTAATGAAGTCATCACCAAAGCTGGCTTCAAGCCGGTACTGAACCTAACGGGACATGGACTGGGGAGATACACACTCCACGACTCGCCACAAATACCAAATGCAAGAATCGGTTTAGATGGGTCACTCGAAGCCGGATCTATATTTGCCATCGAACCGTTCGCTACCTCTGGGCGTGGATACATCAAAGACGACGGCAAACCAGAAGTATTCATGCTTGAGCGACCGCCAAAGCCATCGAATAAAATCGACGCCGAAGCGTTTGCTGAAATCGAAAGCTGGCGAGGGCTGCCGATCGCACGTCGGTACTTCAACGATCTTCCCAAAAAGCCATTCGAGCGAACCCTGAAAGAGCTGATCAAACAGGGCGCAATGCGCGAGTACCCACCGCTAATCGAAGTAGCGGGTCACCACGTCGGCTGGAAAGAGCATTCGATCTGGCTCGGCCCACTCGGTCCCGAAATACTGACGGCTTAGAACCCGGAAAACGGCCATTGCCAACTGTCCACTCCGCAACCAATCACCCGCATCAGAGAATCTATTGACCTACAAAAAGATAAACGGCGTCATACCAATCCTGCAAACACCGTTCGATAAGAACGATGGCATCGATACAGAGGGTCTTCGTGCGGTGGTCGACTACAACATCGATGCCGGGGTTGACGGAGTCGGTATCGCTCTCGCAAGTGAAGTTCAACTGTTCAATGAAGCAGAACGGGATGTGCTGGTAAAAACGGTGGTCGAC
>JAPKFF010000009.1:0-30908 GCA_028821715.1 Dehalococcoidia bacterium | reverse complement strand
ACCGTCTGTCAGCCTGATCGACTGTTGAAGATCAATTCGAGCGTGCCGAATTTGAGGCGGGTTATGGGTCCGAGTTGGTCTTAGTGGCCGCCGCCGCCGCTTCCGAGGCCTGAGACGGTTACGCGGTATGAAGGGTCGATATCTGGATCGCTATCGATGATGACATTTGCCTTGCTTAGAATTCGCTGGCAGTTCTCACTCAGGTGGAGCAAGTGGAGTTTACGATCGGTAGCTTCGTATCGGCGTGCTAGATCAATAATCGCTTCAATGCCCGAGTGATCCCAAACCCTTGAGTGCTGAAAGTCGATAACGACTTCTTTAGGATCGTGCGGCGGGTGGAACAGATCTCGGAATGACGTAATCGAAGCAAAGAACAGTTGGCCGTGAAGCGTGTAAACCTTGCGGTCGGGTTTGCTGTCGGCGCTTTCTTCAACATAGATCGACCGGGCTGTGTTCCATGCGAACACTAGTGCCGAGACGATAACTCCGACGATCACAGCGATAGCGAGATCGGTGGCCACGGTTACTGCAGATACGAGGATCATCACGAAGGCGTCCGATACTGGGACCTTACGGATAATGCGTAGGCTAGACCAAGAGAATGTGCCTATTACTACGACGAACATGACACCAACTAGTGCGGCGATTGGGATTCGTTCGATTAGAGAAGAACCGACTAAGATGTAGACGAGGAGAAGGATAGCAGCGAGTGCACCTGAGAGTCGCCATCGAGCTCCGGACTTCATATTGATCATGCTCTGGCCGATCATTGCACAGCCGCCCATCCCGCCGAAGAAGCCGGTGAGGATGTTTGCTGCACCTTGCGACATGCATTCTCGGTTGTTTTGACCCTTTGTATCTGTAATGCCATCGATAAGCGAAACGGTTAGTAGAGATTCGATCAGGCCAATCGCCGCAAGAATGAATGCATGCGGCAGGATGATCCATAGAGTTTCGAGATTGAGAGGAACGTCGGGCACGCTGAAAGTTGGCAGGCTGCCTGAAATGCTGGATAGATCACCGACAGTTTGAGTATTAACTCCTCCGAATATCACGATTCCTGAAACAACCAGAATCCCAGCAAGAGCCGATGGGAACTTAGTGGTGAGTTTCGGTATCAGGTATATGACGCCCATCGCAACTGCGATGAGTCCAAGCATGATTGCGAGGTCGCTGCTGGCGAGCCACGATTCGTGTCCATCAGGGCCGGTGACTTTGAAACTTTCGAGTTGGGCTAGGAAGATAACGATGGCGAGGCCGTTTACAAATCCGAGCATGACCGGATACGGAACCATCCTGATAAGTCTGCCCTGTTTGAAGGCACCGACTGCCATTTGGATGATTCCCATGAGAATCACCGTGATGAACAGGTATTCGACACCGTGTTCCTTCACAAGAACGACCATGACGACGGCTAGTGCGCCAGTTGCGCCCGAAATCATTCCGGGGCGCCCGCCAGTTATCGATGTAACGAGTCCGACTATGAAGGCTGCGTAGAGGCCGACGAGTGGGTCGACTCCCGCCACGAAGGCGAAGGCTACGGCTTCAGGAACAAGTGCAAGAGATACTGTTAGCCCTGCGAGTGTTTCTACTCGAATTCGGGCGGGAATGGAAAGCTCTTGCATGGGTAACTAACTGGCTGTGAAATATTTTTCAAACAGCATTCTTTTGTACACGTAGCCCCGACTCAATGGTTAACTAACCGTTACGGATTAACGCGAAAATTTTGATGGGTGTCACCAAAGAATCGATGTTTAGGTGGTTAAGTAGGTTGGTTTTCTGATGTGAGCATCGTTTCATCATCACTGGCAGAATCGACGGCCCGGCTGGGATCAAATGGCACACTTGAAATTGCTAGTGCAGTTCCGTCGAACACGTTCTCTTCGCCGACCAATTCGAGCACGCCGAATTTCTTCAGGATGGTATTCACTAATGGTGTATCGAGAGCCGCCGAATAAAGATGCAAATCAACCAGCGAAAGCTGATGTGTAGAGACCTGCGATTGGAGGTGTGCCGACGGCAATTGTGAGTGCGATCGAGAGTGAGGGGGCGACGACTCTAACGACGATTCCGGAGATGACGTTGGTGCGTATTTCAGCGAAGGGCATGAACGACTTTGGCTTTTTAGGCATGTATGCCGAGAGTCCTTGGGCTGGTGGGTTTGTCATTTGGTATTCGAAACCCATTTCAGGATGTGGGTAGCGATAGCTACTACATCACCCTTTTGATTGACCACTTTAATTGTTGCTGAAGAACGCCGGCGTTCTTCGTCGATTTCGGTGACTACGTATTTAACGGTGATCGTGTCACCGAAGTACACAGCGCCAAGAAATCGAACGCGATCATATCCGAGCGAAACGGCTGTTTCAGTAGGGGTTGATCGGGCGTACTTGTCGAGAATCGCTGATGAAGCGGTCTACATGTAGCCGACCATTAAGGCGCCATGTGCGATGCGGGCTCCGTAGCCGCTTTTACGCATGTATTCCTCGTTCACGTGATTCGGAGCGAAGTCGCCGGTGATCCCGGCGAATCCGTACACATCCGATTCACTAACCGTTTTGGAAAACGAGACGAAAGCACCTATGTCGATTGGGAACTCTTCTGTCATAAGACTGTGCCTGCAGGTTTATATAAACCGTGACCTCTCCTTCGTACCAGCCGAGTGGTCGATGTAAACAGTCACCGTTTCTGAGAAGAATTCAAACCCTTCAGTCCCTTGCTCACGTTGACCAATGCCCGACGAACCGAGTCCGCCAAACGGCAAGTGAACCTCACCACCAAGTGTCGGAGCGTTCACGTGAACCATGCCGTTGTGCGAAGTGTTGATGTACTCGTACGCCTGCACCAAATCACGTGTGTAAATCGACGACGACAGTCCGAACTCAACATCGTTATTAATCCGAATAGCGTCCTGCAAACCGGAGGCCTTGAACACACTTAGCACAGGCCCAAAAATCTCCTCTTGGGCAATACGCATTTTGCTCGTCACATCTTCGAAAATCGTCGGCTCAAGGTAGTAACCCTCAGCAAACTCGCCATCCTGAAGGTGATGCCCACCAAGCGTTAACTTAGCACCCTCTTCAGTACCAATACCGATGTACTCAAGCACCGTATCGAGCTGATTCTTCGAAGAAAGCGGCGCAACGTCCTTCGTCTCGTCCAGGCCATCGCCTATGGTCAAAGCCGAAGTTTGAGCGATCAACTTAGACATAAATTCATCGTAAATACCGTCTTCGACGATCGCCCGTGAAGTTGCGGTGCAGCGTTGACCCGTCGAGCCAAACGCTCCCTGCACGACACCCGGAACCGCCTTCGCTAGATCGGCGTCGTTCATGATGATAGCAGCGTTCTTTCCGCCCATTTCGCACTGCATCTTCTTCAGCAATTCAGATCCACGAGCCGTAATCGCAGTCCCAACTTCGGTTGATCCCGTGAACGAAATTCCGGCTACACGTGGATCCTCAACCAGCGTGTTGCCGACCGAACCACCGGGACCCGTCACAAGGTTCAAAACACCGGTTGGAAGTCCTGCTTCTTCGAATATTTCAACAAGAATCACAGCGGAAAGCGGAGTTGCAGAAGCTGGCTTGTATACGACGGTGTTTCCGGCGATAAGGCACGGCGCTAACTTCCATGCCGGGATGGCGAGTGGGAAATTCCACGGAGTAATAAGCGCCACAACGCCCAGCGGTCGTTTCACTGTGTAGGCAACAGTGTCGGGAAGTTCAGACGGAGTCGTGTACCCGAACAATCGACGTCCTTCACCGGCGGCGTATTCGATGATGTTCATCGCCCGCTTCACTTCACCGGTGGAATCGGCGATCGGCTTGCCTTCTTCGATCGTTATCGCTTCGGCCATCTCTTTGGCGCGCCGACGCATGATGTCGAGGGCTTTATAAAGAATTGCTCCACGTTGCGGCGCTGGCGTTCCTGCCCATCCTTTCGAAGCTGCGTCTGCTGCAGCGATGGCGTTTTCGGCGTCTTGCGGAAGGCTGGACTGGAATCTGCCAACAACTTGTGATGTGTGAGCTGGATTCATAACCGGGTATACCTGCCCAGAAATCGAGTCCTGCCACTTGCCATGGATGAAATTCTGATGGGTTTTCGCTGATGAGTTATCGGTCATTTTGATGGTCTTAGGTAAGTCATATTTATCAGTGTTGGTTTCAGCCATGCCGGATATTTACAAATATCTCGCTGAGATAGTACCCGTATAGGAGCCTTTCGGACTGGCGTGAGAGGCGATTCACAGATATTCTGACGCCGAGAATATTACGCGCACGCCTGTAGAGTAACGCGCTCACTTTTTGCATAAATTAGCGTTTTAACTGGAGTAATTGAACGTATGTCATCCGCCGGTAGTTCAACCGTCACGATCCACACTTCGTCCACAGATCAGGTCTCAACCGATAAACAGGTTCAGGTTTCTGACTACGACAAGCAGCGTTTGGAAGACATTGGCTTTCTGACTAATATGACCTTTGTGTTGATGTGTAACTATCACCAAACTGGTCACTTCGGCGGCGGCACGGCTTATACGCCTTACGTAATTTCTTCTCACCTGGCCGGACCTGAAAACGGTGGAATGACGTTTGACTACCGTCGACCGAAGCACCCTTTCGCAGACAAGTTCATGCTTGCTGGTGGTCACAACGCTCCTGTTACCTACGCAATGTGGATGCTCATGGGCGAAGCCCTTGACCGCAAACACAAAGAGACTGGCGACGACAAATACAAGGCCGATCCTAAAGCTTCGATGCTTGCTGTGGATGCCCTTGGATTCCGTCGTGGAGCCGGTGCACTCGCAACGATCCTTGAAGATAACGATCTTGCTGACCATCCTGCATTTGCTCAGGCAAAGATTCGCGGAATTCGCGCACTATCGGGTCACTCAGAATCTACCGACCTCACGAACGACGTGAACGGTGGACCTTCTGGGATCGGTATTGCTACCTCAGCTGGTAAGGCCGCATTCTGGGACATGATGGGTGCCGACTCATCTCTGAAAATTATCGGTCTTGAAGGAGAGTTCGCTCTTACTTCAGGTCACTCGCAGGAATTCAAAACTCAGGCAGTTGCAAACCGAGTTGGTAAACGCCTTCGTGTGCTCATGTCTTACAACAACGCTGGTATCGATGACGAACTCATCGGTAGCGTTATAAAGGAAGATACCTACGACATTCCGAACCAGTGGTCATCGTACGGTTGGAACGTTATTCGGGTCGACAACGGAACTGATTACGATCAAGTTGTCGCAGCCCTGAAGACTATGGAAGACTGGGACGAATCCGACCGCCGACCGATGATTGTTATCGGCAACACGGTCAAGGGATTCTGGCCTGGCGCTCCGGATGGTGAAGACCTTCCAGGTGGCGTGAAGCAGATCAAAGATCACGCTAGCCACGCTTACGGAATGCCTATGAACGGCGAATACTTCCAGGGGCTGGCAGCAACATTCGAAGAGAAATTCGGAGTCAAATTCGAAGGTGTTCAGGATGGAGCGGTTTCCGGTCGCGACAACCTTCTTCAGATGAAGACCAACATCGATATTGCAATGTCGGTACTCGAAAAGAACGGTCTAGGCGATTGGCTCGCCGATAAGCTCGTTGAACTTGGGGACAAGGTCAACGACAATCTGCCGCTTCGTGTCGATCACACAACAGATCCGTTCATGGACGAACGGCTCCTAGTGAAGAATCTTCCGCTTGAAGCAATCACGGTAAACATCGAGAATCCGGTTACTGGCGAAAAGAAGGACGTAGGCATCACGCTCTACGAACAGCCTGGAGCCGTAAAGGGAACCCGCCGAGCTATCTCTGAGATCATCAAGTACACGAACTACGTGACGGATAACCGTTTCGTAATCGTAGCTGCCGATCTTGCAGATTCGATTAACGTCAACAACGGTTCGCTTTGGGGACACTATGACCCTATCGACAACATCGTGGGCACTCGACTAAAAGCTCCGATCCAAGAGGCGGGAAACGCCCTCACTGCGGTTGGTTTCACGAGTCAGTCACTTTCTACCGACCCCAACCGATTCAACGGTGTGTGGTCGATTTCAGGTTCATACGGTGCTTTCACACCACTTATGTATCTGCCGCTTCGTGTTTGGAGCCAGCAAAACCAAGATTCGCCGTTCCGATTGGGTGTCGCACACATCCTCGCCGGACACTCGGGCCCTGAGACTGCTGCTGATGCACGAACTCACTTTGGTATTTTCGCTCCTCAGGTTTGGAAGCTGTTCCCTAAGGGACAGGTAATCGTTCTGAGCTTCTGGGACTACAACGACGTTGCCGCTGGTTACTTCGCTGCTGCAAACATTGCAGCTCGAGATCAGAAGGTTGGCGTGATCGTCATGGAAGTCGCACGACCTGACTTCGCTGTTGCAGACCGTTCAAAATTTGCCGACACCGACATTAACGCTGCCGCTAAGGGCTTCTACGTGATCCGTGATTACGATCAGAGCAAGCCTAAGCACGGTGTTGTACTTTCGCAGGGTTCAAGTTCGACTGTGAACTTGGTGGACTCTTTGGCTAAACTCGACGACGCTGGTGTAAACGTGAAGGTTGTTGCTGCGATCAGTGAAGAACTGTTCGATCGCCAGTCGGAAGAGTACAAGCAGAGCGTTATCTCGGATGCCGATAAGTTCAATCTAATGGTCATAACCACGGGAACTCGCCGAGTATGGCCTGTGACCGGTGTTGGACCGTTGACTGACGAGTATTCACTGACTTCCGACTGGGACAACCAATGGTTGAGCGGCGGTACCGAAGGCGACGTGATAAAGGAAGCTCATCTCGACAAGGATTCGATCTTTGGCGCAGTGAAGCGATTCGCTGACGACCACGGCGCTCGAATAAGCAAGCAGGCCGCTGCGTTCAACGGTAAGTAGTTCGCTAGGGTTCAAACAGAACAAACGAAAACGGGCGATGGAAGTAATTACATAACGCACAGTTTTACTGACTAGTGACTAGTCGCTAGCACCACTTGGTACGAGAACGCCAGTCGGCTGTGCCGTAGGGGTATCAACAGCGTCGGTTGACTCGCCTTCAACAACGAGACGTGGGAGACATGATTGGAAGTCCCAGTTCTTGTCCCCTAGAAGCATCATGCTTGCTAGAGCTAGGACCGAACGAACCAGTGTTGGGTCGATGAAGACCGCGGCTGTGAGTCCGAAGCCCATTTGCTGGAACATGGACATGTCACTGATAGCGAACACTCCAACCATGATTAGCGCTGATCCGGTGATGCACAGGCTGCATATCAGCGTATGTTCAAGGGAACTGCGAGTAGCATTTTCACGGCCCTAATTCAGTTTTCGGAACTATTATTGCCACACACGTAGGGTATGGCGATGTGGTGTTCTCAGAATTGGCACCTAATTTTGCCGCCCCAACAGCCGGCGGTGACAATGTTTGCTTCCCCGTTGTTGGTGGGTACCAGAAGTTCACAGCAGCGAGTGGCGACTACTTTGAGATGAACTACGATTCGGGCAGGTTCTGTGTTGAACCGTCCAAGGGTGCCCCGGTGTACGGCGATTTTGAACTGACTGTGTCTAATGGCACAGACAAATTCCACGAAGCTGTAGGATCGATTTCAATAGATGCAGTATCTGCGGAAATCAACGGTCAACCTGGATGGCGAAGTCGGTTCGTTGGTGACAGATGGAGTGACTTCTAGAGATTACGTATCTCACTGGTGGAGCTGCGGGGAATTGAACCTTGGATCTCGTCATTGCGAACGATGCGCTCTACCAACTGAACTAAAGCCCCGATATCTCCAACTGTAGGTCGGTTACCGTCTTTTGCAGTATGACTTATTGAATACGGAACAGCACCAAACTAGCAAATCGAGGTTGTTCTGTCTCACTACCATATGTTTCATGCGTGATGATGAGACAAATTTGGTGCTAATATTCCGCCAAATTGTGGAAACATGTGTTTCACAGAGTTCCGGGACGGGAAGCTTCCCATAGCGCGCTATTAATCGTATTGCGAGGTTCGAGTTGCTAAAGCACTTTCAGGTGCCTGATGATATTGCCGTTCGAGTGGACGTCGACAAGCTACGTTCTGCTACCGAGCAAGTGTTCATGAAATGTGGTGTTCGGGAGTCGGAAGCCAAGCTGGGTGCTGACGTTCTTCTGTTTGCAGATGAGAGCGGTATTGACACTCACGGCGTGTCGAACATGCTGCGGTCGTACGTGGCGGGCTACACGTCGGACGCGTTGAATGCTACGCCCGAAATGAAGATCATCAAGGAGACGCCTTCGACAGCGACGATCGATGGTGATGGCGGGCTTGGTTTGATGATTGCTCCAAAGGCTATGGAGATCGCTATAGAGAAAGCCAAAGCGGTTGGAACTGGTGTTGTTGCCATTCGAAACTCAGGTCACCTGGGAGCTGCCGGTTATCACGCGATGCTGGCGGCAGATCAGGACATGATCGGCTGGTGCATGACTGCCGGTGGTAAATCGATGGTTCCGACGTTTGGCGCCGAGCCTCAGTTGGGAACGAATCCGATTGCGTTTGCAGCACCGGGTAACAATGAACCAACGTTCATGTTCGATGCTGCGATGACTTCGATCGCTGGAAACAAGATCGGTCTTGCAGCCCGAATGGGCAAGGAGATGTCACCGGGCTGGGTCGCCAATGACGATGGAACCCCCGATATGGATGGTGGTCAGTTCACGGAACTAACTCTGGGTACGACGCGAATGCAACTTCCGATGGGCTCAACTCGAGAACTCGGATCGCACAAGGGCTACGGTCTTGGCGTGATCGTAGACATACTGTGCGGCCAGCTTTCGTTCGCACCTGGATTCGGAACTCTTGCCCAACAACGACGTGCCCACTTCGTTGCGGCGTACTCAGTCGATGCATTTGGTGATGTGGACGAGTTCAAAGAGAACATGGACGGTATGCTGAAGGGCTTAGCTGCTACCAAGCCTATGCCGGGCGAAGAGCGGGTTTACTACGCGGGATTGCCTGAGCACGAAGTGAGACTCGAACGACGAGAGAATGGCGTTCCGTTGCACCCTGAAGTAGTCGAGTGGTTCCGTGATATTTGCGCTGAGTTTGAGATCATTTTCGATCTGTCTTAGTTGAACACGCTGAAATAAGAATCGAATAAACGGGCCGCATCTACTGTCTTTCCGACACGATGCGGTCCTTTCGCGTCTGGTGTCCACATTGTTTCGCCATCGGCGCGATCATCTGTGCGTTTCACCGTTGCAGTGCCTTGTTCGTATTCGCACACGTGTTCGTCGAACAGTGTGACGGCAGCTAGTGGGTCGTGAAATTTCAGTTCAGGTCTTGCCGAGAACCATACTTCTGACATTTCGTAAACGGGTTTTAGCAATGGGTGTTGAAAATGCTCTTTGACTTGTCCTGAATTCATCACGACCTGATGAGTTACGTCGAGTCCTAACGATGTGTGGTGAGATGAGGAAGTCGAGTAGACGACATCGGCTGCGGCAGGGTCACAGTGGGCGTTCCACTCTGATGCTGGAAGATCGGGACTGTTGGAAAACCTGCCGATCATCATGTGAAGAGATTTCAGAAGCGAGGCCGTATCAGGGTGTTCGTTGAATAGCCGTGCAATGTTCGTCATTGGTCCGACTGCGAGTAGGGCTATCTCGTTAGGATTATTTCTGATGGTTTCAGCCATGAATTCGACTGCGCCTTGATCACTGAAGTGCGTGTCATGTTCCCAAGTTGGCAGCACCGACGTTTGGGGGACTGCGGGTTGGCGAGTTGAACCGTCGAGTCGGTCTTCGTGTCCGGGGATGATCGGTATATCGACTCCGGCCGTTTTACAGATTGCGCTCGCAAGTTTGGCGCGTTCGGTCGGTTGACCGGAGACAGTGGTGATTCCAAGCAAATCGCATCGAGGCTGAGCTAGAAGGTAGGCCAGAGCCACAGCGTCATCGATGTCGGAGCCGATATCCGTATCGAAAAGAACTTTTATCGTATCGTTGCTCAATTGTTTCTCACATGATTTTCAGTGGTGTGAAGAAGTCTGTTGCTAGGCTCGTAATTTCCCACGGGATTGCCTTGGTTTTGGGCGTTCGGTATCGATTACGACCTTGCCGAAAATTTCGTTATCTCCATCGAAGCTCGTTGGGCGTTCAGGGGTTCGGTCGTCTTCGTAGTAGACGTCTCGCGTAATACCTAGGACGATGTTGAATTCTGAATGAAGAGTAGTTTCGACATTGTGAATTGCAGAATTCTGTTCATCATCAGTCAGCGCCACGAATCCGCCAACGGCGTGTGCCATCATGTCGAGGGACAGTGCTTCGATGACCCTGAGCAGCGCCGATTGAGATGATGGTTTTCCTTTAGATCGCTCTTCGACAATGTCTCGTAAACCTAGCGCTCCAGCTCCGATTTTGGGGTCGTCGACCGGAACGATTCTATTGAGCAGTTGTGTAAAAGTGATCTTGTCGGAATTGGTGAGAGAGCCGTCTTGGTTGGGCATGATTTCGGGTGGTTAAAGGGAAGTGCGCTTCTTGGGTGCGCAAATAGCAAGATTTCAGGATGGTGTTTACCGCACGGGTTGCTGCAACGGATTGGAAGATGCTTGCGATGTTGAACATAGCGGATTATGTCGATTGAATCGACACGAACGTGGTTGAGGAGACTATAACTGGCGAGAGTGTCGGTCGAAAGTGTTAATAACGTTACGGTTAGGGTTGAATAGGGGATTGCTTGGATAGCCGACGATCCGGCAAGTGCTGGCGATGGAGTCGTGCAGGGGCTTTACGATTTGTGCTTGGCGCACGTGGTTCGTGCGTGACGATGACTTTGCTGTTGTATTCACGACGCAACGGATGGCCGCTTGATCGAGTGGAGGTGGATTCAACATAATCGAGTTCACGCTGGTGATGCGGCGAATGTCGAGGACGGGTGGGTTGGTAGAGCATTTCACGATAGATCGGGTTTTACACGGCGATCTCAGCCAAACGCAGATCGATCGGTTATAGGATATTTCGACTCGTTGTCCGGTGCGCAAAACTCTCGTAGGTACTCATGTGTTTAACGAGACAACGCGGCTTACCATTTGGCGCCGGTTCGATGGGTGCGGCTATTTGCGAGACGGTTTGACCGCCGTACTCTTGATAGAGAAGCCGTAATTAACGGGAGAGATCGAGTTTTATAGGGGAATCTAAATGCTCAATGGTGTTCTGGTCGGGTTCGGAATAATGATCGCCTCTCTCATAATCCCGGTCGTCCACTACGTTGCTGCCCCCTTGAGTCCGTTTATCGCAGGGTTTATTGGCAGTGGCGTGGCGAAGATCGATCAGGATGGGATTATCAAATTTGGAGCGCTGGTTGCCCTTTTGATGTTCATCCCTGCCTTCGTGGTCTTGATATTGAAATTCGTAGTCGGCATGGAAGAGATTTTCACTCTTCCGATAACTTTAGTGATGGTTTTGGCAGTGATGTTCATTCCGTACACTTGGTTCGGGGTTACAGTTGGAGCGCTAGGTGGTCACTACATTCGCCGAAATCAAGAATAACAATCCGAGAGCTAAACGTATCGGTGCAAAAAAGTTACTCAGGACAAATTCTTTATAGCGAAGATGGAAGATTACGAGTCAGTTCGTGAGCGGCGCGTTCTCGCTGCCGCATGACCTTTGCATCTGGCACCACAACCACTGGACCAAGGGCACCACGGGCAATTGAATCGGCATAGCTTCCGAGCATGGATCTGATTATCCCTGATCGCATTCTAGAACCAGAAACAATCCAAGATCCGTTATTCTCTGACTGGAGTCCCAGTACCTGTTGCACGAGGTTGTCGGAAACATGTTGAATTTCGATGCGAACATCGTCGTTTGTGAACTTGTTTATCAATTCGTCCTCCAGTTCTCCGGAAGCCGCCGATTTCTTAAGGACGACTCTCACAGTCGACCTGCTTGCTCCAGCGATTGCGCTTGCGAATGGCAGCGCCGAGTCAGCCGCATTTCGGATGCACGTTGCGATGATCGTTTTAGGTGGCTGTGGTGGTGCGCTATTTAGCGTGGCGTGGTGAGGGTTGACGATAAGCAGCGGTACCGATGTTGTTCGCCACAGATTATCGAGCAAACCGGGGGAAAAGATTCGGTGTGGTCGCGACCTAGCGGTGGCTGCAATTGCCACCATTCCAAATGAGCTTGTTGCTGAGCGTGACGAGATCATCGGAGATGGATCGCCAGTTGCGATGCCCCATCGAGATTTCACGCCGTGGGGCCCGAGTCGGCTGACGACTTCTTCAAGGTAGGCAGCTGCGAGTGATGTTCCTCGGTCGTGCGGTGCATCTGGGTAACGAACTTGTCCCAGACGCGCACCACGAGCTGGATGAGTCGGTGGCAGTGTGTGGAATAAGGTGGTTTCACCTTCGAACCAATCGGCGAGCATTGATGAGAACGGCAAGATTTGTTCTGATCGTCGATAGCCGTTCAACGGAGCGAGGATTCGATTGAGATTTAGCGCGACTCCACGATCGACGGCAAGGCGCCGGATGTCATCTTGAGTCCGTGTAGTCGAATCTGTCTGTTGAATCATCGTTGCTCTATTACAGCGAGTTTATCGCTTTCATAAACAATGCAAGACGATTGACTTGTTCTCCTATTTGAATGTTTTCGCCTTCAGCGTGAGGATTAAGCCCTTTAGAACCCATACCGTCGGCAGACGGTACGCCCATGGCAGCGGTGAGATTGGCGTCACTTCCGCCACCGGTCGATTCTTCTGTGAGCTCGAATCCGAAATCGTTGGACCATCCGATGAGCTTAGCTGCGAGTTCAGCAAGTTCGGGTGTGCGTTCCATCGGGGGGCGGTGGAAACTGCCAGTGATTGTGAGAGTTGTGCCTTCGATAGTCGATGTCAGCGCTCGAATTTTCGACTCGATCTCAGTAGCCTGTTCGTTCGTTCGGACTCGAACATCGATTACCGCTTCGGATGTTGCCGGAATCGTATTGCGTGCCGATCCGCCTGAAATGATCCCGGTGTTGATCGTAATTCCGTTTGGCCAGTCGTTCATCGCCTGAAGTTCAATGATTCTGTGGGCGAGTTCGTGGATTGCTGAAGCACCGCGCTCTGGAAATGCCCCGGCGTGACTGGCTTTACCTTCGACTAAGAGTTGGAACTCTCCAAGCCCCTTTCGCTGAGTTTTCAAAGCTCCAGCTCCGGCTTGACCCGGTTCCATAACTAACGCGTACTCGGCGCCTTTGGCTGATTCTTCCACGAGCGATCGTGAAGACGGGCTTCCAACTTCTTCATCTGTATTGAATAGGACTTTTATTGGGCGATTTGGCCATAGACCTTGTTCCCTAAGAGTGCGGAGTCCGATGATTGTTGTAGCTATGCCGGCCTTCATGTCGAGTACGCCGGGTCCGTAAAGTCGACCGTCTTTTTCTGTGTAGCCCATTCGCTCGAGTGTTCCGAACGGCCATACGGTGTCGAGATGACCGACGATGAGGGCATGCTGAGTAGCCGCGTCATCCGAATCGGCTACCCAGTCGGCGGTTATGTGGTCGCCAAATTTTTCCTGAGTATGAACCGTTACATCTCCGCCGATTGACTTCAGTAGATCCGCGGTAACGGTCGAAATGCGGTCGTTGGCGGGTTTATCGCTTGTTGGAGTTTCGATCATGACGAGTTGTTCTATCAGATCAAATAGCTCGGTATTTTGCGAATTGGCGAGTGCGAGCCAGTCAGTCAATTTAAGATCCAGTCCGTTCAGATGTTTCAGATGCACGGATTGTAGGCTCCGAGAGTTGACTGAGGGACGTTTTATCTACTTGAGGAGCGTTCGTTAGCTATTCGCTACAATTTCATCGAGAGCGTTGATGAGCTCTGGTTTTGGTGCGAAGTTTTCGAATCTGTGAGTGACGATGCCGTCTGCCCCGACGATGAACGTCCATTCCTTAGAAGAAAGTCCCCATTCATCGAGAACTGGTGAAAATCGGCCTTTGTTGAGATCGCCTTGGATTTCGTGAGGGTTCTCGTAGAGATCGACGTGTACGAAATCGATTTGTTCTCCGTAGACATATTGTAGCTCGCTGGCTATTTCGACTTGCGGCCCGCACACAGCGTTTGTACAAAACGCTGGACTGGCAAATACGATCAATAGTGGGCGGTCGCGTTCTAGCGCTTCTGATATTGAGTGCTGATAGAGATAAGGATCTCGATGACTGCCGGTCGTGAGAGTTGCAATATCGCCAGTGCTTGCGATTGTTCGACTTTCACTTGCCGGTGCAGCTTGCCCGACGGTTACCGAATTCGCGTTTTCGGCGACTGGGAATCGAACTTCGACGTGTGCGCTTGATCCGTCGGGGCGAGGTATGTCTGCGGATACTGACCAAAGACCAGAGCGCTCGAATTCGAGATTGGTCGAGTGAATTCCGCGCGTTCCGAACGGGAACAGGAAGAATCTAGCCAATGCGGAGGTTTCGATTTCGGCGTCGGATTCAGCGTCATAGCCGTTCGGGAAGTGATTCGCTGTTAGCTTTACAATCGGGAACTTGATGAGACCGAAATCATCGCTGAGTACGACGCCGAATCGCTGGACTCCTAATCCTAGATCGGGAGTAGCGAGTTCGAGATGGATTTCTTCGGAGATGACTGTCCAGCTTGGTTCTGGTTCAGCGAAAGATGCTAGTTGAGTAGATAACCTTGATTCTTGAACCGGCGTTTGCATCGAGTCGGGAAAGGCAACCTCGGGGTTCCCTGGCGAACCGAAAACCTCAATGGCGAGTGCCGCAAATCCTGCCAAAAGCAGTGTTATCCATAGAAATGATCGTACGTTAGATGCTGGCATTAAATTCCGTCTTCGTTGATGCCGAAGGTGAACGCGAATATTGCGAAGTTATTTGAGTCGGAGGCGAGCTTGACGATGTGTTCGCCAAATTCGGGAGTTTCCAAAAACGCGTATAGACGAGGTTCTGTGACTGTGAAGTACGATCGACCATCTTCGCTAAACATGATGTCCATTCCGGCTTCGTCTGCTTTGAGCGGGCGACCATCGATTTTAACGTAGACGTCGAATGGTTCGGTTCCTAGTGGGTTCAGAACCACGTTTGCACTTCGCCCGACGAATTGGAACGCTATGTGATCTTCCAGATTGTCTGTAGAACGGGCATGGATTATCGATTCGGGGCCGTTCGTCCACAAACCTTGTAGATACCACTGTTGGGGAGTGTAGTTTTCATCGTCAACGTACTCGCTAGTGGAATCGGGTTCGATGTAGTACTGCTCTTGACCTGCGTAAAGCCCTGACTGCGTGTAATTGCGTTCGTAGCCGCCGTAAAGTTCACGTGTGACTCGATCGGCAACTGGGTCGCGGTCTGAAGAGTTGGTGCTGCCGATCGGAATGCCCGAAACGTCCCAGCCTGCTTCAGTTAAGGCTTCGCGAATGGCGTTTTCGGTTTCGACGTAAGAACCCTCACCGAAATGTCGGTAGGTGAGCTGTCCATCGATACCGATGAGATATTTTGCCGGCCAGTATCGGTTGTCGAAAGATCTCCAGGTTTCGAACTCGTTGTCGAGGACGACAGCCCACTCGATTCCTTCACGGGCGATAGCTGATTCGACATTTTCACTCCGCTCTTCGAACTCGAACTCTGGCGTGTGTACTCCGAGAATAACCAAGCCATTCTCGGAGTACTTTTCATGCCATTCTTTAAGAAATGGCAGTGTTCGTAGGCAGTTGACGCAGGTGTAGGTCCAGAAATCGACGAGCACGACTTTGTTATCGGCAGTTTGATCGGCAATTTTGAGCGGTTCAGAATTGAGCCATCCATTACCACCGTGAACTTCCAAAACGCCGTCAGGGTAAGTTGGTAGTGGGAGTGGCACTAAAGTGGGTGCCGGGGCATCTGGGGTAACGGTCGAAGTGGGCCGAACCAAGACTTGGGTTGGCGCGTCGGCTGGGTCGAGATCGCCGCCGCAAGCGACTGCCACGATAGAGATAAACGCAGCGAGTACCGACCATATTAGGAGAGTTTTGTAGTTCTTCATTCGGATTTAGGGCTTAAACGACTTTGCGATTCAAGAGTGGCGGGATATAAGCCGTTGTTCATGCTCGTATCGACTCGGCTATGGAGTAATCAGCTTTCCGATACGAGCCTGAATGTTGATCATCGATTATGTAAGAGCTTCTATTGGGCAGGTTGGCACTTCTGCCCATTCTCGCCATGAGCCGTCGTAATCACGAACTTTGTCGAAACCGGCTAGTTTGAGAGTCCAGAATCCGTGCGCCGCACGGATGCCTCCCTGTCAGTACGTGATGACGTTTTTATCTGGCGTCACTCCGACTTCCGAGAGTAGTTTGCGAATTTCTTCTGCTGTCTTCAAAACGGGAATATCGCCTTCAGTCATGAAGTTCGTCCATTCCAAATGAACTGCTCCTGGTACGCGACCACCTCGTGGTCCTCCGCGCTTGTTGGCGCCAGTCCATTCATCATCCGAACGCACATCGAGGATGATCGTTGAACTGTCGTCTATAGAATCGAGTACACGATTTCGCGAAGCGAAAATCTCAGGATTGGCCTTGGCGGTAAACGATCCTGCCGTTCCTGCTGCCATGAATGGTGCCTTCGTAGTTTCGCGGTCTTCAGCGGTCCATTTTTCAAGCCCACCGTCGAGGATTTTTACGTTTGTGTGTCCGTAGTAGTGGAGTGCCCACATGAGCCGGAACGAGTAGACGCCGCCTTTACGGTTGTAGCCGACTACAGTTGTGGCATCGCCTATACCGAGTTCGCCCATTGTTTGTTCGAACTGCTCGGGGTTTTGGACGTGAGTGCGTTCTTCAAGAGAAGTTTTGTAGTAGTGGTCGACGGGGCTAACCGAATTCGGAATATGCCCTTGTTCGTAGTCTTCGGGTACATCGGTATCGACGAGTCGCACGTTTGGATCATCGATATGTTCTGCGAGCCAATCGGTGGTGACGAAAATTTCCGGCATTGTGTACCCGCGGTCTGTCGGCGGTATAATTGATGGAATAGCCATAATATGGGGTGTAAAGCTTTCGATTGATTGATACCTTTAATTGGTTCGCTGATGCTATCACCAAGCTTAATGAACTCATCACATTACTAGGCAGAACCTCCAAGTAGGCGTGATAAGTTTTACAGTCGAACGAACGAAAGAACTGACCTACGGTTTATGTCAGGGTCTGGGATTTTCATTATTGGATTTGCCAACTGGGGCACCAATCGACAGGTTTGACAATTTGAATTTCATACTCGCAGGGCTAAATATTGACCGTGCACCAGTAGAAATACTGGAATGCGTAGCGGTTCCAACTCACGCGCTTGGGGAACACCTTGAGCGACTGGCAACACATGCTGGCGGAGGGGTAATTCTCTCTACATGCAACCGTACCGAGATCTACTCGGTTGCCGAAGATGTTGAAGTTGGTGTTCGCCAACTACGCGAGTACATCGACGCTGTGCCTGAACACTCTGGTGTTACTACTATCAGTGATTACATTTACACGAAGACTGGTGACGAAGTAGCTGAGCATTTGTTCGCTGTTACGGCTGGCCTTCAGTCAGTAGCTCTCGGTGAATCTCAGATTATTGGTCAAGTGACCCGAGCGATGCAGGCAGCCGGTGAGGCCGGAACTGTTGACCCGATTCTTTCAAGGCTTTTCCATGCAGCTCTGCGAACTAGCCGGAAGATTCGCAAGGAAACCGATCTTGGTCGTAATCGAACTTCGGTCTCTTCTCTTGGAGTTCAGGAACTTCAGAACACCCTTGGCGATCTGAAAGGACTTCGAGTCCTATTGCTCGGTGCTGGCGAGATGGGCAAGCTCACTGCACGTGCGCTGACCCGTTATGGTGCTTACGATATTGTTGTTTCTAGCCGTTCGATGAACCGTGGCAGGATATTGGCTGATGAGCTGGGTGCTCCGCAGGTTGCATTTGAAGATATTTCACGGGCGATGATCGAAGCTGATGTGTTGATTACATGCACTGCTGCAACTGATTCAGTAATTACCACCGATATTGTTGCCGATGTGATGTCGACCCGCCCTGATCGCAATTTCAGCATCCTCGATCTAGGTATGCCGCGCGACGTTGAGTCGGCATCTGGTGATATCGTAAACGTGAATTTGATTAGCCTTACCGAACTCCAGGCGCGATCGGCTGAGAACTGGGAGCTTCGCGAAGAGGCTGCTGCAGAGGCTCAAGGTCTGATTGACGATGGTGTTCGTCGTTTCAAGGAACGATTGACTGGGATCGAGAGCGAGCCAGTTATTCGAACACTTGGTGCTCGTGTTGAGCAGATGAGGCGTGAGGAAGTTCAGCAAACGCTTGCTCACCTAGGTGGTCTCACTGATAAACAGGCGGCATCTGTCGAGAAGATGACTCGTTCGCTTGTACGACGGATTCTTGCCGACCCGATTAGCTTCTTACGAAGTGAAGAAGAGAGTGCATCCGAGGCCGTTCAGAAGGTATTTGCACTCGCTGATTGGGACAAAGACGAACTCGAGTAATTTCGGCAGAATTACAATATTGGTTCAAATCTGACTAATTGACGATGTTCACAGCGTCCTTTGTCGCGCCAAAATAACTAGGTTGTATTTTTGAGTATGAGTGATTCATAATTCGGAGGCCTATATTGTCTCGCGCAAAGTCAGCACAGCTGTTTAGCGATGCTAAAGCACTAATCCCTGGCGGAGTTAATAGTCCGGCTCGTGCGTGGGGATCGGTCGGTGGCGATCCTATTTTCTTCAAGAAGGCGTTGGGGTCGCGAGTTTGGGACGTCGACGACAACGAATTGATCGACTACGTGTGCTCTTGGGGCCCGATGATTCTTGGGCACGCTAATCCAATAGTGATTGACGCGGCGATCGAGACTGCGAAATCTGGCACTTCGTTTGGTGCTCCTACCGAACTGGAAGTGGAAATGGCGCGACGGGTCGTTGATGCTGTTCCTTCTATTGAGATTGTTAGATTCGTTAGTTCGGGTACTGAAGCAACGATGTCAGCTTTGCGTTTAGCTCGTTCAAAGACCGGTCGCAACAAGATATTGAAGTTCAACGGTGGCTATCACGGTCATGAGGATGCATTGCTGGTCGAGGCGGGATCCGGCCTAGCGAATCAGGGAATAGCGTCTTCGACTGGTGTTCATCCTGACTATGCTGCTGCGACTTTGGTTGCTGATTTCAATGATGTCGAGTCGGTTCGAGTTCTTCTTGAAGCGAATAAGGGCGAAGTAGCGGCTGTGATTGTTGAGCCTATTGGTGGCAACATGGGTGTTGTGCCTCCGGTACCGGAATTCCTTGAGGGGTTGCGGGATCTGACGACCGAGCACGGTTCATTGCTTATCTTTGATGAAGTAATTACAGGATTTCGAGTTGCACTTGGTGGAGCTCAGTCTTTATACGGCGTTACTCCTGACATCACTTGCCTCGGCAAAGTCGTTGGTGGTGGATTCCCGGTGGGCGCTTACGGTGCTAGTGCAGAGATCATGAGCGAAGTATCACCGCTAGGACCTATGTACCAGGCTGGAACTCTTTCCGGTAACCCGGTGGCGATGGCAGCAGGTATTGCCACTTTGGATGAACTATCGAAGCCTGGCGTGTACGAGGATCTTCAGGCTAAGACCGATCTGTTGGCGGACGGTGTTCTGGGTGTGTTCAGCAAAGCTGGTGTTCCTGCGGTTGTGAATCGTGCGTGTGGGCTTATGACCGTGTTCTTCACCAGTAACGAGGTGATTGACATGGCGAGTGCCTCTGCTACCGATAGAGAGGCGTTTAGAACGTTCTTCCACGGGATGATCGACAACGGCGTGTATCTGCCACCGTCGCCGTTCGAGGCTTGGTTCGTTTCGACTGTGCACAGCGATGAAGACATCGCACAGACACTGGAACGTGTCGCTAACTCGCTACCATCGTAAGCGCGATCCTGCCGTGTGAGGACGGCGGCAACGGTTGAATCGGACGGAATATTACTTGACGAGTGATTCTGGGAACTGTAATTAGCGCTGATATAGGTGTGTTTTGATTTATCGTTTAGCGTTGGTATTGCTGTTCGTGGTCGTAATCTCGTGTTCATCGTCTGAGGACGCTGAGGGTGCTCAGGGATTTGACGGGTTTGTCACTTCTTCTTCGACTATTTATGTTGGGGCGACTTCTCTTGTGAACTAGGTAGGTTCATCAAGACCCATTGGTCAAAACGACTTGAGGGGATTATTTGTTACGGTTGATCGTTGAACGCATTGCTGAGATCTGGTGTCTATCGATCTTCTGCGCCGATAAATTTGGCAGCAGCTCCATAGACTTGTTTACTGAGCAGGATGACTGAGTGAAGAAATCTCGTGTCGGCTGATAAGAAATCGGTTACTCGCCAGACGATGTCTTTGACCCGTCGACTGTTCTCGGACTCAGTACGATGATAGTGAGAGGCAGGGTAGACCAGTTTGTTTGCCTTAGAATTTTCAATGATGCGGTTGTGCAACTCACGATATTCGTCAGCAAGCGGATCTTTAAAGTCCTTTAGATATATCGCCTTGGCCATGTTTGATACATACATTTGGTCCAAGTACAAAATCGTTTTCAATTTCCACTAACTAAGCAGAGTTAAGTGCGATGTTGAAAATTAGCCGAGGTCGACTATCGTTGCGCCGTTGCCGCCGCGGTTTCTCGGGGCTGCGCTGAACGATGATACGAGCGAGTGCTTCGAGAGCAGGACGCGGATGGCTTCTCGGAGAGCACCGGTTCCATCTCCGTGGATGATCCTCACACTTGTTAGCCCTTGGATCGAAGAGTCGTCGACGAACTGCCTCACGATGTCGCCTATTTCGTGCACTCGTGAACCGCGTATATCCAATTCGCCAGATGTGTTGGCCGCTTCTCCAGATGTAATCGTGTTGATCGTGACATTTGGCAGTTTGTTGGATGATTTCTTCACATTCACTGGATTGGCGGCTTTTATTAGTCGTAGTTGCCGTTCATTTAGTTCAATTCGAGAGTTGCCCATCATTAGTTCGATGGTTCCACCTGAGTTGACTTCGATCACGGATGCCTGAACATTCAGACCTTTGATTTCAACTTCGTCGCCCGGTTGTAGAGGTCGGTTCTCATCAACATCACCAGATTTATCGACTTTCTCGGTAGGAGAAACAGGAAGCCACGTAGGATCGAAAAATTGACTGCGGACTCTGCCGATGGCTCGCTTCGCCACTTCGAGATCGTTGTCGTTCTTGGCTTTCGTTACGATTTTGCGGAGTGATTGCTGTATTTTTTCGGTTTCACGCTTTAGCTCCATGCGTGATTTCTCGATCATGTCTTCTTGCGCACGGGTAACATTTTTTAGCTTGTACTGAAGATCTTTCCGAGCCGTTTCCGCTTCTATCTTGGCTTGTTCAGCTTTGGCGAGCATTCGGCTAGCTTCGTCACGCTCTCGTAGAAGTTGCTGAAGAATGGTTTCTGCTTCAGCACGAGACGGATCCATCATCGATTGGGCATGGTCGAGCACATGACTGGGCATGCCGAGGTGACGGGCGACGTGAATGGCGTAGCTTCGACCTGGAATACCCATAAGTACCTGGTATGTCGGGAGCATAGTGTCAGGATTTAACTCGACAGATGCGTTTGCGAAATAGTCTGATTCGGCGGCAAATTCGGCGACGGTTCGGTAGTGCGATGTGATCGCAATCGGCATGTCGTTTTCGGCAGCGTGAGCCAGAACTGCTCTTGCTAGCGCTGAGCCTTCTTCGGGATCGGTTCCGGTGCCGAGTTCATCAAGCAGTATCAGAGAGTTTGAGGTTGCTTCCAATAGGATTTCTATGACTCGGCCCATGTGAGAGGAGAACGTGGATACGGATCGCTCGATCGACTGTGAGTCTCCGATATCGGCGTAGACCGCATCGAATATGGCCATTTCTCCATCGCTCACTGGCACTTGCATTCCCGACTGGTGCATTAGTGCGAAGAGTCCGATCGTTTTGATCGCAACTGTTTTACCGCCGGTGTTGGGTCCGGTTATTACGAGACCACGGAAGCCGGGTCCGATGTTGATTGTGATCGGAACGGCGTCGCTGCCCAACAGGGGGTGACGGGCGCCAACAAGATTGGTGACATTGTCGGATCCTGCTGGCATGGTTGCGATGCGGCGTGCCTTCATGGAGGCTGCGAGCCTGGCTCGTGCCGTGATGAAATCGAGTTCAGCCGCGGCTTCGACCCCAATAATCGCTGCATCTTCTTGGTCGCCGATAAGCCGGGAGAGTCTACGAAGTATGCGTTCTTCTTCTCGCTGGGCTTCGGCGGCTGTTTCTCGCCAGTCGTTACAGAGTTCGACTGCTTTGAATGGTTCGACAAATAGTGTTGCGCCACTGCCTGATACGTCGTGGACGATGCCGGGCACAGATTCACGGGCATCGGCTCGAACTTCCAGAACCAGTCGTTCGCCTCTCGTGGCGATGGCACCTGACTGTAGGGACGCTCTGATTGATGAGCTTTTGGCGAGACGTTCCATTGCTCGCATTACTCGTTGGAAGGTCTTGCTGACGTTTACGCGGAGGCGGGCGAGTTTAGGAGTTGCTGAACTGAGTACTTCTCCTCGGTCGGAGATTGACTTAAATATTTCTTTGCCCAGATCTCGTAGATCGGGGATGTCGGCGGCGATCGTTTCGAGAAGTGATGCTCGCCCTTTCATCGATACGACGGTGTTGCGTGCCGACCAGATTGACTCGAGTAGGTGAAGTACAGATACGATTTCTTCGCCTGTGAGCATGCCGTCTATGGCGGCTCGATGGAGTAGTTGACGAGGGTCACGGGCGCCTACTAATCCGATGTCACCTACGGTTGCGAGCATTAGGGATGCTTGTGCAGTTTCGTTTTGTAATCGTTCGACAACTTCGATATCGAAGGTTGGTCGAGTGGCGAGCGCCATCTGACGTGACATGAAAAAGCGTGTGCGATTGGCGAGTAGTTTTCGAACATTGGTGAATTCGAGAAGCTCCCACGCCTGCAGCTGGAGTTCGGAAACGCCAGAGAAGTCTGCTTCGCTGATGGTCTCTTCAGAGTGCGATATGTTGGAGAAGTTGTTGGTGGGACTCATAGTGCAACGAAGATTGTAGGACGGATCGCTTGTTTATACTCGGGTTGCTTCGTGAAATAGGATCGAATAGGTATAGCAGTGACGAAAAATGATCACGCCTGAAGTAAATATTGGCGCACACCCGACGCTTGATTATGCTGAGCCGAAGATTGTATCCAGTATGTATACACTGCGTACACCAGCCGAAATCGAGTATCGGGGTCGTTTCGTCGAGGTGGATGGTAAACGTATTCACTACCTAGATTACGGTGATGGTCTTCGCGTGTTGTTGATGCACGGCGGCGGAGCGGGTTCTGCAATTTGGTTTAGGTGGATCGAAGTGCTATCGAAAACTGATCGGGTAATCGCGCCTGATCATCCTGTTTTTGGATTCTCGGAGTAGGTTGCGTATGAAGAGCCTTTGGTTGCAAAGGCACTTCGATACATGAACGGGTTTATGGACGCGGTGAGAATCGCTGCTGCCGATTTCGTTGGGTTATCGCTGGATGCACAGATGGCGTTGGGCGTGGCTATCGAAAATCCAGAACGAGTTCGGAATCTGGTTGTTATAGATTCGGCGGGACTTGGAAAAGAGTTTGTACGTGATTGAAAACACAGCCCAGGTGCCACTACTGGACAAGCCGTATGAAGTGAACGAACTTATTTTAGGGTTCCTCGGAGACGGTTAATTACCGAGGGTATCTCCAATTTTCAGATCGACTGATTCTGCCCATTCGGCTGAACTAATTTTCTTACCACCGGTTGCTTTTACACGGGCTACTGCCACAGAGCCATCGGTTGAAGCGATGATGATCTTTTCGACACCCACTTCTATCACTGCCCCGGCGCCGTGTCCTGCCGAGCCGTAAGAGGATCGGGCGGCATCGTAGAGGAACAGCTTTGATCCGTTGTGAGTAGTGTTTGCACCTGGTTGAGGGTCGGCACCACGAATCATGTTGAATACGGTGTCGACGCCTGCTGACCAATCTACGACAACGTCGCTGGCTTTGCACCAACTTTCATAGGTGGCCTTTGATTCGTCTTGGACGGTTTTTGGAGCTTCGCCGTTTCGCACTAGATCGACCGACTCGATCATGGCTTGTACTCCGAGCGGGAAAAGTTTGTTGAAGTAGACGCTGCCGAGTGTTGCTTCAGGGGCGATTTCAACCTGTTTTTGCATCAATACCGGACCGGTGTCGAGTCCTTCGTCTGGCCAGAATATGGTGAGTCCGGTTTCGGTTTCAGCGTTGATGATGGGCCAGTTTATCGAACTAGGACCGCGGTGGAGCGGGAGTAGTGATGGGTGGTATTGAATGGTGCCGAGCGATGGGTAGTTGATCATCTCCATCGGGACGATGTCGGTTACGAACGCCATGACGCAGAGTTCGGGTTCGAGTGCTTTGAACTGATCGACAGCGGGTTGATCACGTAGTCGTTGGTGCTCGAACAGCGGTATGTCGAGATTGGTTGCGGCTGCAGAAATCGGATCGGGTGAGAGACCCTCCTTGGTTGGTGGTGCGAATACGCCTACGATTTCGTCATCGCCTTGTTCGACGAGTGCTTCAAGGACGGATTTTCCGAATGCGGATTGACCGATTATCGTGATTTTCAAATTTTGTCTTTCTTTAGATTCCATCGTCGTCTAACAACTCAGTCACGCGTCGCAGTATCGTTACTCGCACTGGTTATTGGATGACTCTGCTCAGCGTCGCAGTCTCCCACCCTCTAACTCCCTTTCACTCTGTGAAGGAGAATCTATTTAGTTCCGGGTGAGCGCTTGCAGGTTGGTACCAGAACGGTTGGTTGCTTCGTTTTTGGTGCGGTATTTCTAACACGATCTTGGACACTTTGTCGGTTAGCATTGGTGCTGGAACAGACAGTTGAACTACGAGTGAGCGAATTTTTAATAGGAGAAGTCGATTTTGACGACGCCGGGCGATAAGCCGAACGAGATGAACATGGCTGATATTGATTTTCCGCCCAAAACGGCTGCTGAGTTTTTCAATCGTGGTTTAAAGAACGCGCAATTGGGCATACCTGATAAGGCTGCTGCCGATTTCGAAGAAGCTGCGTGGATGGAGCCTGAAAACCATGAAATCCAGTTCAATTTGGGTGTTGCGTATCTTTCAATGGCGGATTTTGAGCAGGCGATAAACAACTTCACGAAGGCGATCGAACTTAGACCTGGGGTTGCTGATATGTACGGAAATCGCGCGGTTGCCCACGCCGCTATTGGCGAGGACGAAAAGTCAGAATCTGATGTTGCAGAGGCAGTTAATCTCGGCGCTCCACCTGATGGACTTGGATCGGTTATCGACTACGTAAAGGCGCAGCGAAAGTAGCGCTCTTCGGGTGGGCCGGTCATCGCGGAGCCGCGCTTATCGTGCTTGGCTGGTTAGACAGTTGCGTTGAGTGAGTCCGCTGATTGCCAAGTCATTCATTCTTCACTCCTCGCACTGATCAATCTGGCGACTATGTCGTAGGGTTTCGCCAATCGGGGTAGGCTTCGTCGAGTTGAAGGCTACGTAAGTAACGCCTTATCGAATCGAACGCGGCAACTAAATTCGCAGGTTGGTTGGTTGATGTTCGCCGTGTTGATGAACTCAGGTGTTCTGCGAGAAATAGGGCCTCTGCCTTAGAGAGTGGGTTGTACTCCGTGTGGCGTTCGAGTAGCGAGTATTCGATTCCTGAAGATGTGAGCCGAGAGAACGCTCTAGCAGCTACCAGATCACGCCGATCATGCGCGGGTGCACCGTCGGGTCCGGTTCTGGGGCGACGTATTAGTCCGGCAGAAATCAGCTTGTCGTAGAGATCGTCGTCGAGACCGCTCTGGGTTAGGAAGTCTGCGATCGATATCGGTCCTGATGGCGCTGGCTGGGCTGAAGGCGTGGTGGAGCGATCGTCGGGAATGGCTGATGCAAGAGGCGAGGATGGATCGCCGTTAACTACCTGTTTGATTCCCTTTAGGTTCAGACCAGCTGCCTGCAGCTCTTTTATCTTGTTGATTCGGCTTTCAAATTCGGCTGGGTATAGCGCCCGGGTACGACTTGTTTTGCGCGGTGGTGGCAGGACACCGATGCGGACGTAGTAGTTGATAGTTGCTGTTGTTACGCCAGTGCGTTTGGACAGTTCGCCAACTGCGAGTATTCCGCCGTCAGGTGAAAGAACCCCTGATGTAGTTCGGGATTCGGGGATTTCGTTATTTCCTGAACTGGTCATGAGAACTTAGGCGTAACTATGGAAACCGATGTAGTCGAATGGGCGTAGCTGTAAACAGGGAGCGAACCTTTTAGTCAGGAACCGTGCACCAGGCTGAAGGGTTCGCTTTCTTTAATCTTCGTGCAGGTTATGCGAGTCGGTCTGAAGCATAACCGACCGACCACGGTGTTTGTGAGTACCAGCGTTGGGATGTGGCAGTTTTATTCCCAGCGGAACGTTTTGATTGCAATCGAACAACTGATCACGATCCAGATGCCAAGACCTATCAATTCGCTGCCTAGAGTGGTGATCGACGCTCCTTCAACGGTGATTGCTCGCATGCCGTCTGCCAAGTAGGTCAAAGGCAGGTATTGCGACCACCTTGTGAGCCAATCGGGCATGACTGATAGTGGGAAGAAAACACCGGATAGGAACATCATCGGCATCGTGATTATGTTAGCTATCGGTGCCGCGGTTTCTTCGTTCTTAGCCCATCCGGATACTGCGAGGCCGATCGCTATGAATAGGGTTCCGCCGAGGAGTGCAAGGATTGATAGATCGAACCATGCGCCCAGTCTTCCGCCGCCGACGCTCACTCCCAGCACGATGGCACCGACTATGACAAGTATGTAGGTTTGCAGTACGACGACGATAGCTTTCGTTGTTAGCTGACCCGCGAGGAAGTGTGCAGCTCCGATTGGTGTCGCTTTGAGTCGGCGAAGGACACCCTGAGCTTTGAATCTAACGAGGGTGAAGACGACGGTAAATAGCCCTGTCTGCATGATCGCCATGGCTGCAACTCCCGGGATTAACCAGGCTTGGAAACCTTGGCCCTGACCGGTGATTACAGAATCTGAGATTGCGATTGCATTCTCAACCCTGTATTCATCAGGAACCTGAACAGCCTCTTTGAATACGGCGTCGGTTACTTTGTCTAGGATAGTGGCAATGACTGCTCGTTCTTGCTGGAACCGTTCGTCGTAGGTGAATTTGATTTCGGAAAATTCGCCCGGGATTCCGTAGTTGGCAGGAATTTCGATTACGGCTCGGCTGCTACCAAATTCCAGTTCATGGTGAAGTTCGTCGAGCGTACCCGTGCTGACGCTGAGAAGCTCTTTATCACTAGTGCCACCGAGTGCCTGAATTAGTGCTTGAGAGGCGTCGTTATTGGCCGCATCGTAAATACCGACGTTTGGTGAGTTGTACTTGTCGAAGTTCATCATTCCGAAGATGATCATGATCAACATCGGGAAGAACAGCGCCCAGAACAAAGCTTGTTTGTTCCTGAAATACATTTTTAGGGAGGCGACTGTGAGTGCTAGATAAATTTTCATAGGAGTTAGTCTCGAAGGTCGCGGCCGGTTAGGTTCAAGAACACGTCGTCGAGAGTGGCTTCACGCACACGTTTTTCAGGTTTGAAGCCGGTAGCGATCAGTTGGTCGATTAATGCGTCAGGGGTGTCTAGAGCGATGATTTCGCCGTTTTCTACTACTGCGATTCGATCGCAAAGTTCCTCGGCTTCTTCCATGTAGTGGGTCGTGAGCATGATGGTTGCTCCACCAGCTTGTATCTTTCGTACAAGCTCCCAAATTTGGCGTCGAGCTTGTGGGTCGAGGCCTGTGGTTGGTTCATCGAGGAAGAGAACGACTGGATCATTTACTAACGCTACGGCGATGGAGAGTCGTTGTTTTTGTCCGCCAGAGAGTTCCGAAAATTTTCCGTTTTTCCGTTTGTCGAGCCCTACACGCGAGAGGATTTCAACGGGATCGACGTTGGTCAGATACAGCTTTGCGTAGAGATCGACAATTTCAGATAGTTTGAGATTGTCGAAGAAGGCGTTTTGTTGAAGCTGAACTCCGATGATCGCTTTCACTGCTGTGGGATCATCTTTTACGTTTATACCGTTGATGATTGCTTCGCCTGAATCGGAGTCTCGCATTCCTTCAAGGATTTCAATGGTGGTAGTTTTTCCGGCTCCATTTGGACCGAGCATGCCGAATACTTCACCGCGACGAACTTCGAATGATATGCCGTTTACGGCAGTAATTTCTCCGTACTTTTTGCGTAAGTCTTTCGCGACGATTACTGGATCGATTGCGGTAGTCATTTAGTCAGGCGTCTCTAGGAATTGTTCAAAAAATGGGAGAATCGACGTTGCAGAACTCAGACATACTCTGGATTACGTGTAGAATCTGCGCTCGTTCGCTGCGCTAAAAAAGCGCCACTCACGAGTTTATTTGAAACAACGGACTAAGAGAATTCCAATTGAGTATTGAATACGTTAATTTCGGTACGGCAGGTGTGAAAGTCACGCCTATGGCTCTGGGACTGGGCTTTCGAGGCCAGTTTGATAGGGATGAAGCTGAGAAGGTCGTCCTTACGGCTCTGGATTCTGGGATCAATTTGATCGACTGTGCGAACGTTTATGGCTTTATGGACGATCGGCGCAACATTGGTAGTTCTGAACAGGTGCTGGGTAAGGCACTAAAGGGCCGACGTGACGATGTTGTAATTACGTCGAAGGTGTTTAGCCCGATTGGATCGGGTCCGAATGATCAGGGTCCTTCTCGATTTCACATAATGCGTGAGGTTGAGCGGTCGCTTGGTCGGCTCGATACCGATCACATCGATGTGTATCTCTTCCATGGTGTTGATGACATGAGCCTGTTCGAAGAGCAATTCCGAACTATGGAGACGCTGATTCAGCAGGGCAAGATACGTTATGTGGGAGTGAGTAATTTCCAGGCGTGGCAGATTATGCAGGCGCTGGAAATGCAGAAGCGAATTAACGCTCAACCGCTGATTGCTGTGCAGAATCCGTACTCCCTGATGAATCGAACTCAGGAAGACGAGCTGTTTCCGATGGTTCGTGAGACTGGCGTGGGGATCATGGCTTATAGTCCGCTGGGTGTCGGCCTTCTTAGTGGTACATACAAGGCTGGCGAAGTTCCTGGCGAAAGTACGTTATGGGGTTCTAAACGTAAAGGAAATCTCAATACGTATATGCAGGGTCGAGCTGGCAAGGTGATTTCTGCTGTTAGCGAAGTTGCTGCCGATCTTGGGGTTTCGATGCCTCAAGTTGCTATGGCTTGGGTAATGTCTCACCCGGAGATTACGGTTGCGATTTCGGGGGCCGACACGGTCGATCAGATGAAGGATGTTGCAGGAGCGTTGGAGTTGAATTTACCTGCCGAAGCGATTTCGCAGCTTGATGAAGTATCATCGGGCATGCGGGCGGTTCTCGATGGCAACCCGAGTGATGTAGACGACGATTTAGACTAGCCTGACAGATTCTCTTTTTCAATAGATGGATGGACTTATAGCGTTCGAGACGTGCAACACGTAAACAAGTGCTTTCCCGAGTACTAAGCAATGGAAGATCGAAAATGAAAATACTACTTGCTGGCGGATCTGGAATGGTCGGCTCGTTTATCACTCCGTATATTCAGGAAAAACATGAAGTACGCGTCCTTGACCTAGCCGAGCCAAAACACGAAGGAGTTGAATTCGTGAAGGGATCGGTTACCGATCCTGTGGCGATTCAAAAGGCAGTCGAGGGTGTCGATGCATTTATCTGGCTGGTAATGCTGAGTCCTCAGGGCGGATCTGTCACCAAACAAGATTTGAAGGTGATTCGAGAGAACTATGAGGTCAACTGTCTCGGACTTCATACTTTTCTTTGGCTAGCGCAGGGTGCCGGATTGAATTGCGGCGTCTACACAAGTTCGATGAGCGTTCATCACCGTAATCGTGATTACTACAAGAACGAAGATGAACTTCCGCTCGATACGCCAAGTGCCTACGGATTGAGCAAGGGATTTGGCGAGGGGATTTGTTCGTACTTTGCCTCGTGGTTCGACATGAACATTACCGCTTTGCGAATTACCGGACCACGTAGTCGCGAAGCATATTTGGAACAACGAGCACGGCCCGTTATCCCACCTCCGCCTGCAAATCCGTTGTTCGTTACTGATGAAGCCGATCTTGCTCGTGCGTATCTAGCGGCATTGGAGAACGTTCAGATCGGGCACGGTCGGTTCGATGCGGTGTTCATTGCTGGTGACGAGAACGAGAAAGAGCACAACTTGACCAAAGCGAAGACGCTGCTTGGTTGGGTTCCGCAGTCACACCTTGATATTGAGAACTAATGCGGATCACTGTTGTTGGAAGCGGGAGCGTTGGGGCTGAACTGGCCAAGGCTTGGTCAGGTTTAAGGCATTCGGTTGTGATTGGTTCGCGTTCTCCGGAGTCGGCTCGTGTTGTTGGGTTGGTTGCTTCGCTAGGGAACGATGTTTCCGCAGCTGGATTGGCTGAATCGGTAGCTGATGCAGATGTGATCGTATTGGCGGTTCCATGGGGTGCGGCTGAAGTTTCTTTGGCGGCGCTCGGTGATCTTTCGAGGCGAGTGATTATCGATGCCACGAATCCGTTTGTTGGTGGGCTGAATCTCGGGATTGGTCACGACGATTCAGGCGGAGAGCAAGTGGCTCGATGGGCGGCTGGTGCTCACGTCATTAAGGCATTGAATATCGTTGATGCTCGGTTGTTAGACGGCACGAAGCTGGACGACCGAGAGATTTCGATTCCGATATGCGGTGACGACAAGGACGCTAAACGTGTTGTAGGTGAGTTGATCGGTGAACTTGGATTCGATGTTATAGACGCTGGGAAGCTGGAG
>JAPKFF010000198.1:0-1526 GCA_028821715.1 Dehalococcoidia bacterium | reverse complement strand
CGCACCAAATGCAAAGCCGTTTACACGGTTTCTGTTCGACCAGACTCCACAGAACGATATGCAGCATCGATCATTTCAACTGCTCGCATTCCGGCCCAACCCGGCGCCCAGTTCACTGCACTCTTGCCGCTTATGATGTCCGCAAAGTTAGCTGTAGGCCCTCCCCCGTAATACTCACCAGCATCGGGCTGAGGATCCATGTTGAAGTTATTCCCATCATGTCGAAGAACTTCAAGACGAGCGCGATCGCAGTCGACCGACATGACACCTTCAGAGCCGAATATCCGAACATCCAACTGAAACTGCTGATTATCAGGCAGCGTACCCGCACCACTAAATGAACCTATCGCGCCACCAGCGAACCGAACGGCGAACGAGTCGTATAGTTCCACTTTGCTTGTTGGTGCTGAGGTAAGCGCAGAAACCGTCTCAGGTCGTAGCCCAGTGAGCCAGTAAGCCAATCCAGCAGAATGCGACATCTGAGCCAGAGCGTATCCACCACCAGCCACTACAGGGTCGGCCCAAGTATCGGCAGCAGGAGCGAACATGTTGTCACCTGCTCCACCGCCAGTAGACATGAACTCCTTGCCTTCTAGAAGTGCCCTAACCGGCGATGCCATGTGGCACATCACGTATTCAATATCCCCTACCGCCCCCTCGTCCATTCGTTGCTTTGCTTCTTGAATGAACTCACCGTAGTGCCAACCGTAAGGAACCATAAGCTCGACGCCTTGACGATCTGCCTCTTCGACGAGTTCACGAGCCTCTTCGGCTTTCGTCGTTAGAGGCTTTTCGCAAAGTACGTGCAATCCACGTTGCAAAGCGGCGAGTGCATGCTTATAGTGCAAAGTGTGCGGCGATGCGACTACCACACCCTTTAGACCGGGAGTGTCGAGTAATTCTTCGTAGTTCTCAGTGGCGTGAGTAAATCCGAACTTGGATTTAACTTGCTGAAGCTCATCAGCCCCAAGCCGGCACACGCTGGCAAGCTCGATATCTTCTCGCTCGACTAAAACCGGCAAGTGGTTCGCAGTCGCCCACCAACCAGCACCGATAAGCCCTATTTTAGATCTCTCAGACGCTGTCATTCAAAATTCCTTATCGTGCTGATATCGAAGCGCAATTAGTGTCATTCTAAACTCGATTCAGAATCACGAGCAACACGGCAATTCGTACGGAGTACGCCGAAGAGGCTTGAACGATTACTCGTCTTTGCCAGCAAGCCCAAGCCTGTCCATGACATCGTTGATTGCCGATTCAGAGATTTGCTTCTTTGAGCCTTTGCCGCGCTGAGACTTCGGCTTCCTCTTCTTCTTCACCTTCGAACGCGCCGCTTCAAGTCGACGCGCCTGACACGTTGTACACGTGCACGTCTTCGGGTGTTTGCTATCCGTCCTGTGGTGCCGTTCTTTCATGCAGCGATTCTAGAGGAACATCACGCCCAGTGAAGCGGTTCAAGAAAACCTTTCCCATTTATTACAATGTGACCAACTGATCATCGTAGAATCCTCAGATGATCATTCACC
>JAPKFF010000095.1:0-7561 GCA_028821715.1 Dehalococcoidia bacterium | reverse complement strand
GTGGTCATACTCGGACTCGCCAATCTTTTTGCCGACGGCTTTTCTATGGCTGTCAGCAACTTTTTGGGAACCAAAGCTGAACAACAGTTACTGCACATGATTCGCCAAGAGGAGGAGAACGAAATTCAGCTCATCCCAGAGGGTGAACGAGAAGAAATTCGCCAAATCTACTCAGCAAAAGGCTTCGAGGGCGAGCTACTTGAACAAGTAGTCGAAGTGATTACTTCGAACAAGCAAGTATGGGTCGACACCATGCTGCTCGAAGAACACGGGCTCTTGCTCGATGGCCCAGAGCCAAAAAAAGCCGCCTGGTGGACGTTCATCGCGTTCCTGGTCGCTGGAATCGTCCCGATCGCTCCTTTTATAGTCAATCTAATGGTTGATGGCGGCATATCAGCACCATTCCTTTGGAGCTCAATAGCAACGGCGGTAACGTTCTTCGCAATCGGAGTGTTCAAGGCACGTGTCGTAGGTAGCAGCACCGTCAAAGCCGGACTGGAAACAGTCGCAGTCGGTGGAATGGCTGCCGTCCTTGCTTATGGAGTCGGCTGGTTGCTCCGAGGCGTTGCCGACGGTATCTAGGTCGGAACTCAGAACTCGCTTGCAATAACATTTGACTCAACCGATTCGGCAACATAGCCTTCCATGTAATTGAATAACGCGTCCCCGGTGCCTGACGAGCAAACGAACAATTCGCAATTCGGGTGAAAAGGGAAAGCGGTGAGAATCCGCTGCGGTAGCGCCACTGTTACCGGTTTGAGTGCGCAAAAATCCACTGGCTTCATTTGAACGCTGGGAAGGTTTGCAATCGTGACGAATAAATCGTCGAGCCGGAAGCCAGGAGACCTGCCAGGGATACATGGGCACTTAGACTCCTCGCGAACAGGGGCAGCTCACGTTGATATAGACCAATGAATAACAAGGTCATTTGATCATCAGCTGTCCCGCTTCGTAATTGAGCGGTTTTTTTGTGCCATTTAACGCATCAGTAAACCACAAGAGTTACATTCCATATGCCACTAAACCCTCTCAACAAACCACCCACCGATTTCACGCCGCCTCCGAACTTAAAACGTATCCGAAAAGGTCTAGTTGTCATCAACACGGGTAACGGAAAAGGCAAAACCACTGCGGGATTTGGAATGATGCTCAGAGCGTGGGGTCGTGGAATGAACTCGATGGCAGTTCAGTTCATAAAAAGCGAAAAATCTAAATACGGTGAGCAAATGGCAGCCGAAAAAATCGGCATAGAAATGATTCCAGCGGGTCGTGGGTTCAGTTGGACTTCGAAAGATCTGACAGAGGACGAAGCCCTCGCCCAGAACGGTTGGCAAATCGCCAAAGAAAAAATTTCATCTGGCGAATACGACGTCATCATGCTCGATGAAATCACCTATCCAGTCACTTGGGGTTGGATCGACGTCGATGAAGTTCTAGAAGTTATAGCGAACAAGCCAGAGATGTTGAACCTAATCATCACAGGGCGCGACGCACACAAACAACTGGTCGAAGTCGCTGATCTCGTAACCGAAATGAAAGAGATCAAGCACCCCTACGCCGACCAAGGAATTCCCGCCCAAAAGGGAGTGGAATTTTAATGTACTAATCCGACTCAGGAAACGAATCGCAATTAACAGACGATAATCACTACGCCGTCGATCCAATAAGCCAAACCCATATCGACACAGCACGTGCTCGACATTCAACGCTAACGAAACCAGCCGGAAGTTTGGGCGTGTCACACGACGGAATACTACGATCGCTGATAGCGGCGATTCTGGGTTGGACAATCGCCAGCAATGAAAATATACCGATCTTTAACAGGAGCGTGCCCGAAGTGTCTATCCAAAACGGCAACACATCTCTCGACCTGCTGAACTACTACGAACATCAGTTTCCGACGTATCGACAAACCTGGTAGAACCGAGTGGTGCATCATGGACGATCCCGAAGGCAACGAATTATGCGCGATTACTCGTCGACTCATCCAGGACAATGCATAAAAAAGCAGCTACCGAAATCGCCAGCTGCTTCTATAGATCACCGCGCTAAATGCCCCGCAGAATGATCGTAACTTCTCATCCACCCATCATTCAACTTCGCAGAAAACGTAGCGACCGCTACACCATTACTTGCCCGCCATCGCACTGGATGGTCTGACCTGTGATGTTGCGGGCCTCTTCTGAAGCAAGAAACGTGACCAAAGCGCCAATGTCAGACGGCTCTTGCGGTCGACCCATAGGAATTACCTCCTTCAAGGCTCCCATGAACACGTCGTACTTGTTTTTTCCAGCGACCGCTTCATCGCCAAGAGCCTCACGCTCTTTCATCCAGTCTTGGTGGAACTGAGTCCAGATACGACCCGGAGCTACTGCGTTCACATTGATATTTTCGGCAGCGAACTCACGAGCCAGCGCCTGCGTGTAAGCAACGACAGCCATCTTGGTTGTTGCGTAGTAGGCAGTCTGGTACTTCGCAGCTTTTGCTGCAACCGAAGAAATGTTGATGATCTTGCCAGACTGGCGTTCTCGCATCTGAGGAAGAACCGCTTCGGTCACGTCGGAAAGCCCCTTTACGTTGACCTGCCAAGTGAACTCCCAGTCGACGTCACGGAATCCGGTTCCGGTTGATCCGGGAGCACCAGCAACACCAGCGTTGTTGACTAGGATATCGATCTGACCGGCTTCGCTGTTGAATTTTTCAATCGCAGCGGCGATCGTGTCCTTATCTGTAACGTTCATCTTCGCTACGTACGCCTTGCGCCCCATCGCTTCAACCTGCTTTGCGGCAGCGGAAGCGTTCTCTTCGCTAAGGTCACCAATAGCGATATCAGCACCCTGCCCGGCAAGCTTCAGTACGATGCCAAGACCCAGACCCTGCCCACCACCGGTAACCAGTGCAACTTTTCCATTCAAATCTGCAAACATTATTTTTCCTGCTCTTGTTAGGATTTCATCGTCTTGCAGAGGTGATTCGAGTCGATCAACCAGCTATCTGACGGTGATTTGAAATTTTCTCACACCCAAATCTACCAAGAACTGACGAGTAAACGGGGGTTGTAAACCCTTTATCTGATTTTTAGACGAAGAAGCTCAAGAAATGAGGCAGTTGAGAGAACGAACAATTTTATTTCGACTAGGTCAAATATGATCGAATACTAACCTCAATTAGCCGTTGAGATCATCCCTTATGTCAAAGAACTCTAAAGTCGAGAAATAATCTCCACACTTCAGCTAGCATCGACCATATTATTGCTCTGACCGGCTCCAAATAACTCGTCAATCGCAGTACCATGCGTTTCGAGCGACGTTTATGAAGTCGTCTTTTCCTTTTACTAGCCAGTAATCGAACCCCATATGCCATCACTCGTTTCGTCCAACACTGTCTTTGAACCGGTAGCCGGCTGGGCTAAAGTCCCGCACGGACTTTGGCTGCGTGAGGCAACTGCCGTTGCCGTCGATAGTAATGACAACGTGTTCGTCTTCAACCGCGGAAATCAGCCTATTTTGGTGTTCGATCCAGACGGCAACGTAATCGATATGTGGGGCAACGATAATCCTGCAGATGTGGTGAGAATTATTCGCGACCCGTACGGCAACTCGATGCAGTTCTATGACACCTGGTTCTCGCGTCCACACGCCATCACAATCGACCACGAAGACAACGTATGGCTGGTCGACGACACCGGTCATCAGATAAACAAGATGACGAAGTCGGGCGAATATCTGATGCAGATCGGCTCGGGAGTACCCTCGATACCGCAAAGCGGAAAGATGTTCAACAAGCCAACGGACGTTGCGATTTCCAAAAAGACAGGCGACATTTTTATTACAGACGGCTACGGGAACTCGCGCGTTCATCGCCTCGATAAAGATGGCAAGCACATCTTATCCTGGGGTACTCCCGGCACAGACGCCGGCGAGTTCAATCTGCCACACAACCTTGCTTTGATAGACGATGAAGAAGTTATCGTGTGCGACCGCGAAACCCACCGTGTTCAGGTGTTCTCCGTTGACGGAGAATTCCGTCGGGAGTGGTTCTCGCACAAGTCAGTAGCGGTCGAAGTGACTGGCACTGGCGATGGTGTTCGAATTTACGTTGCAGAACAGGGACCTACAAACGGGTCGCCAACTCGCGGAAACGAAAACACCGGCAACAGAGTTGCTGTTTACGATCGAGACGGCAATCGCCTAACTCGCTTCGGGAGCACGACGTTCGGTAATGAACCAGATCAGTTCCTGTGGCCGCACAGCATGGCTATCGACTCGCAAGGCAACGTTTACGTGGCCGAAGTATCGTACGTCGAATGGGGTCGCCACCAGAACCCACGGCAAGAACAGGCATCTCTCAGGAAATGGCGACGAGCCGACGGTTAGATCCATACGTCTCGACCGAAGTAGAGAGACCTTCGGCGGGGCGGCGAGGTGCTGTTCGGACCGCACGCTTTCTATGCCTAGAACACCAATCGAAGTCGACGCTAACCTTTAGATATCGGCTAACTCAATCCATTAGCAACAACCGCGAGTACAATTCGTTGCCGTTGGGCGCGTGCGTCCAAATTATTTCAATCACCAGCATTAATATTAGGCCTACCCATTTATGAGCAATGTAACGATTCGAGATATCAAGACAATTCTTACCGAGCCGGACAACATCCGACTAGTTATCGTCAAAATAGAAACTTCTGAGCCCGGCCTATACGGCATCGGCTGCGCAACCTTCACACAACGACCAACTGCAGTAGCAGCTGCAGTAGATGACTATTTACGACCCTTCCTTATCGGTCGAAATGTGGCCGATATCGAAGACATTTGGCAGTCGTCGTACGTTTCGTCCTACTGGCGTAACGGTCCAGTTCTCAACAACGCCCTCTCTGGTATCGATCAGGCGCTTTGGGACATTAAGGGAAAAATGGCAAGCATGCCTGTTTACGACCTTTTGGGGGGTCGAGCACGAGTGGCAGCTCCTGTTTACGTTCACACTTCTGGTGAATCGCACGAAGAAGTCGGTGACAAGGTTCAAGCGTTTGTCGAACAGGGATTCCACCACGTACGTGTACAGATGTCGACTCCCGGCTACGCAACCTACGGCAACAAGGGTGCAGCAACCGGCACGAACTCCGGCGGCAACCAAAACGTACTCGACGGTCCTATCGCCAACACCGATTGGCTGCGTGAGTACGAAGCCGACAAGCTCTACGCTCATCCGGGCGGAGTGTACGAACCTAAGCCATACATGCGATCGGCTCTTGGCCTATTTGAATACATCCGAGGTCGTTTCGGATACGGACTAGAAATTCTTCACGACGTTCACGAACGCATTCCACCTATTCAGGGTGTTTGGTTCGCCAAAGAAGTCGAGAAGTACCAGCTTTTCTTTCTAGAAGACCTGTTCAGCCCTGAAGATCAGGCCTACTTTAAAATGGTTCGAGAGCAGTGCGCTACTCCTATCGCCATGGGTGAGCTTCACAACAACCCGCACGAGGTAATCCCAATGATTCAGGATCGGTTGATGGACTTCATCCGCATTCACATGTCGCAAATCGGCGGAATCACTCCAGCACGAAAACTTGCCGCAATGGGCGAGCTATATAACGTTCGAACTGCTTGGCACGGACCTGGCAACACTTCCCCGGTTGGTCACGCTGCGAACATGATGTTGAACTTGAACACCTACAACTTCGGTATTCAGGAAGCCAACATTCCGTCAGAACGAACTCGAGAGATGTTCCCTGGAACTCCTACTCTCAAGGATGGCATGATGTGGTCTAACGGTGAACCTGGTCTCGGAATAGACATCGATGAAGAGATGGCTGCCAAGTTCCCGTTCAAGGAACGTGAGTTTGGTGGAGCATGGGACACTGTACGACGAGCCGACGGCTCAATGGTCAAGCCCTAAGCTGCGCCAGCGGCACGTTTTCTAGGCAGGTTCGACGGCAACGGAGTCGCCTGATCTAGCCTAAGGCTAACGATTAATTAGATTTTTCGAGGCTAATTTTGCCTAGGTGCAAAGTACTACCAAATCATCGAGTCTGCAACCTACGTCGTGGTGACCCTAACAAGCCCGCCGGCATCACCGAATCGATCACCCTACCAGCTGCCTAGGGTTAGCTAGACCTAGACGATTTCAAGTTCCGTCGTGATGTCGATGCTTGTGTAGATACTCCGGTACACGGGGCATGAGTTGACATGCAAATCAAACGCACGCTGAATAGCGTCAGCCTTTTCTTCACGTAGGGCGGAATCGACCTTCAGGATGTACTTCACGTGAACGCGCTTAATTACAAGCACTCCGCCATCTTTTTCTAGCTCGCCAACACTTTCTGAGTGCAATAAGCCATCGCCAGCAGGAATCCCGCGAGCCTCAAGGGCACCGCCAAATGTTCCAGTCATTCAGCCAGCGACAGAAGCAATCACATAGTCAAGAGTGGTCGTGTAGGGATCAACGACGTTGTTATCTACCCCGTAGTGCTCCGCAACCTCAGAATGAACACCCAACATCACTGGACCTTCGTGTGCCGGAACGAATGCCCGACGAATTGGACCTTTAACTCGTTCGATTTTCACATGCGATCGGTAAGCGACCGAGTCTTTTGTTTCTTCCTGATGTGTCAAGTGAAAATCCTTCTTACCTGAGCCTGTTATCCAAATGTCATGCTGTACTTACTTTAGTATCTCGCACTCTGAGATTTTTTGCTCTGTTCAGCGTGTGATTAATATTCATCGTCAATTTCGAATATCTCAAATTGTTACTCTCTAACCTCACTCGTTCAAATAGCCATAGATGCCGTCCTTGACACCTAACTCATCGTCGTTTTTCGCACCTAACAACGCCTGCTGGAGAGGAAACGTTGCGCTATATATTCGTGCTCTTTGCAATAAATCGTCGGTCAATGTATATGCCGGACGAACGTATTCAATCATCGAATCTCCAAGAGCATTCCTACCTATCAGAGTCGCAATATCTACGGCAGGATCACCAAGTCCTGCGCTTCCGAAACCAATGACGCCAGCTAAACGTGAACGACCATCGAAAACAAAATTTCCTAACCCAAAATCGCGGTGACACAACACGGTTTCATATTGGAACATTTTTATCTTCTCGATCGATTTATTCAGCTTTCGATTCGATCGATTCCACTCCGAAGATGTGATCCGCGGTTTCAAGACACTCCGGACATCTTCCATGAAACTAGCCCATCTTTCATTTATATCTTCAGCTCGTAAATTTGAACCGATGAAGAGGGATGAAGGCGTGGAATGAAGCGTCGTAAGAAATCGGCCGAGATCCTTACCGAGCCGTGAAAGAGTTGCCGCTCCCATATCGCTTATCTGGTCCTTACCTAAGATCTGCCCAGGAATAAATGGGTACGCAATCACCCGCCAATCAAGACCTTTGACTTCTACGGATAGTTCAGGATCTGGTGTAAACACAGGAAGTCGACCGTGCACCACCCGTAATATGGCGACCTCGAGGTCCATTGAATCCGCTGCGTCACGATGGAGTGGATAACGGAATACCCACGCATCGTTCGCAAGAATGGCGATACTGTTCTGACCAG
>JAPKFF010000008.1:0-31395 GCA_028821715.1 Dehalococcoidia bacterium | reverse complement strand
GCGATGAGCCTGTCGCGGGTGGCTAATCGGGCTGGACAAGCTGATGCGGTTAGTGAAAATCGGCCCTGTATTGCACAAGGTCTTTTCATTTAATATCCTTGTTAAGTGGTGTTTCAAGTTTGCTTAAGCTCTCCGATTTCAAATCAACCGCAGTTTCGGTTATAGATCTCCTCTAAAATTCGAGTCACTTTAGTAAAAATTTCGTTTTGAATTTGGCCTGCTTGTGATAGCATGCACAATCGGTCATTGAGAGCAGGGGGTTACCTTGTCGGACACACCAAAATCGCCTCCCGAGTTGTCGGATCAGGCTAGCGAAAATGGTGGTTTGCCAAATTTATCTCCGAATCGAGCAAAAAATGGCTGGCCCGTAACAATCGCGTTACTGGGGCGAGTAGTTGGGATCGGCTGGTTTGTCGGTACTTCTATCGCTTTAGGAGCATACGGCGGGTATTGGCTTGATCGACAATTTGAAACGGCTCCTGTCCTCACAATCGTTGGACTGGCGTTGGGCGTGGCAACTGCATTTGTTGGCATGATCCGGCTTCTCAATGCGATTAGAAAAGGGCGGTAACAGCCAATAGAGAACGAAAGAGAATTAGGTACAGGCCGCTTGGGGAAGCTTCTTTCTAGTCCCAAACTCCTTGTCATCGCTATCGCTGCGATAGCAGCGTTATTAGTCTCCGCAGCCGGTGGCGCACTTGGTGCGTCATTCGGTCTTGGATTCCTTGGTGGCCCTATTCCTTTTATATCGGTCCCCGCCGAGCGAGTTGCTTCGATAGGTTCCTATAATCTCCTCAACTCCACAGTTATGTTCTGGGTTGGTGGACTAATTCTTCTCTTCATTGCTTGGCGCTCCGGTCGTAACGTGAAAGACGTTCCGTCTGGGTGGCAGAACCTAATGGAGATGATCTACGAATTCTTCAGTAATACCGTTGATGGAGTTGCTGGTGGAACTCCTAAAGCAGGCCGGCGTTTCCTCGCGTTGGTTTCTACGATCTTCCTCGTTGTAATGATCATAAACTGGGTTGGAATTCTTCCGGGTGTTGGTTCGATTGGCAAAATCGAGTCGATCCAACAGTGGGTACATCACCACGTTGAAGATCTCGAAGCTGAAGTTCACGAAGAGCACCCCGAATACTCCACTAAGCAAGTACATTCACTCGCACTTATACACCTTCTAGAAGAGCACAAGGATGACACATTTGTTGCCTTTGACGGTGTTTTCGTGCCGCTGGGTCGCGGCGAGCAGGCCCGAGTACCGCTCAGCAAAATTGTTACTTGGGAAGATGGAGAACTTTCCGCCCTCGCAGACAAAGTAAAGGCCGGTGAAGACATATCGGATGACCCGGTGTGGGAACGCATCGAACAAGACATTGATGAAGGTGTTGTAAAAGAAGAGTTCACCTACGATGTGGGCGGTCCCAACGAGGAACCTTATGACTTCAAAGGTCAAACAGCCGGTCTCCTTATTCCTTATCTACGTGGCGCAAGCACAGATATCAACACCACTCTTGCAATTGCGATCGTAGCCATGTTTACGGTTCAGATCTGGGGCTTTCGAGCGCTGGGTGTTCGCGGCTACGGTGGTAAGTTCTTGGTCAACCCAATTACAAAAGGTCCGATCGCAACATTTGTTGGTGTGCTTGAAGGATTCGGTGAATTGACTCGGACTATTAGTTTCACTTTCCGACTGTTTGGCAACATGTTCGCCGGTGAAATTTTACTCATAGCGATGGCGTTCCTGCTGCCGCTAATAGGAATTATCCCATTCATGGGTCTGGAATTGTTTGTGGGCGTTATCCAGGCATACATCTTCGCAATGCTCACACTTGTATTTGGCGTCATGGCAGTCGCGAGTCACGGTGATCACGACAGTCACGCGGAGGATCACTGAGAACAGCGATCCTCTTGAATAAAGCGTGTGGCGACATTGAATCCTTGTGATTGGTCACCGACGCATAGAACGAAGTTACTAGGAGAAATAAATTGGAAGCAGATGCAGCAAAGCCACTGGCAGCAGCAATCGCAATAGGCGTTGGTGCTCTTGGCCCAGGCCTTGGTATTGGATTGTTGGCCGGCAAGGCTATGGAAGCTTTGGGTCGAAACCCTGAGGCTACCGGTCCTGTTCAGCAGAACATGATTCTGGCCCTTGCGTTCGCAGAAGCTATCGCTATTTACGCGTTGGTTGTTGCGATCATCATCCTGTTCGTCTAATTCAATCGGAATCCGTATGACTTGCCTGAGTGAGGGTCTTCTCTTGCTCAGGAGTCGCTAGCGGGCCGGTGACGACGAATTGAATTCGTCGGCATAACCGATAAAGGAACGAATATGGAAGCGCTTGGAATAACACTTCAGCAGTTGCTAACTCAGTTGGTTAGCTTCCTGATCCTGTTTTTCCTGTTGTACAAGCTGGCGTATGGCCCGATTATGGGCATGCTCGACAGCCGTGCACTGAAAATCAAGGAGAGTTTGGAAGCAGCTGAGACAGCACGTCTCGATGCAGCATCTTCAGCCGAACGCGTGGAAGCAGAAATTGCTTCGGCCCGTGTAGAAGGCCAGAAAATTGTGTCAGAGTCGCGTGAAGCAGCTTCGAAGCTTCGTGAACAAGAGCAGGGACGTGCACGTGAAGAGGTCGAGACAATGCTCGAACGTGCAAGAGCTGAAATCAGTCGCGAGAAAGATTCTGCTGTGGAAGAAGTTCGTAAGGAATTTGCGAGCCTCGCTATCACAGCTGCTGAACGAATCGTTGAAAGATCACTTGATGCCAAGTCTCACTCCAGCCTGATAGATAAGGTTTTGGAAGAAGGACTTAGCGAGAGGAAGAACTAGAGAACCCGCCTAATTTCGATTTGACGAGAACTCTGTAGTAGCAATGGCAGCAACCGGACGAAGATACGCACAGGCAGCTTTCGAGCTGGCTAAAGAAAAGAACAACCTCGATCGTTGGGAGAAAGACCTGACGCAAGCGGCTGAAGTTCTTGGCGATAAAGATGTATTGGGGTATCTCGATGCACCTCAGGTGACGGACAGCGCAAAGTTGGACGGTATCGGCAAGCTTCTTTCGGATGTTGACGTGTTGGTACGAAACGCTGTGAACCTGATGACGGTGAATCGTGACATCGCAAAATTTGCGGACATGTTCCGGATCTTTAGTGAAATGGCAGATGAGCACCGCGGTATCGCAAGAGCCGAGGTGATTACAGCGGTTCCACTTGATGACGCTCGACGCAGCAAAATTGCTGCAGGTTTGGCGACGTTGGTGGGGCGAGACGAAGTAAAGATTGTTGAGAGTGTTGATCCCGAGATCATCGGCGGAGTCGTGGCGAAAGTCGGCGACAGGCTGGTTGATGGGAGCACTCGCACTCAGTTACGAGCAATGCGTGATTCATTGGCCGATAGGCCAGTCGATTAGGGTCAGAAATCCCGAATAGGGAAAAATCAACGGCCGATCGATCAGGCCAGTAGAGTAATTAGACGGGTTTTACCCGGAGAGAGAGTCCAATGGCAGTAAGAGGTCAGGACATAGCCTCAGTTATCAAGAGGCAGATAGAAGATTTCGGTGGCGACATCACTCAGGTGGACGTCGGAACCGTTATCGAAGCCGCAGACGGTACGGCTCAGATTCACGGACTCTCAGGAGTTCGGTATTCAGAGCTGCTCCAGTTCCCCGGCGATATTTTTGGACTAGCACTTAACCTTAATGAGGACAGTGTTGGTGCGGTGATTCTCGGTGACTACCTCCAAATAAAAGAGGGTGACGAGGTTCGCAGCACAGGTCGAATTATTGAAGTTCCTGTTGGTGATGCAATGCTGGGTCGAGTCGTTAACTCACTCGGTGTATCTATCGACGACAAGGGCGCAATCGCTACTACTGAGTCATACCCGGTTGAGAAAATCGCCCCCGGTGTTGGTGCTCGACAGTCGGTTGACCAGCCTGTGCAGTTCGGTCTGAAGATCGTGGATGCGATGGTTCCGGTTGGTCGAGGACAGCGAGAGCTTGTTATTGGTGACCGTGCAACTGGTAAGACTTCGGTCTGTATCGACGCACTTATCAACCAGAAGGACAGCGGAATCATTGGTGTTTACGTGGCCATTGGTCAGCGTGCATCGAAGGTTGCGCAAGTAGTGACTCGATTGGAAGAGAACGGTGCTCTCGACAACACTGTTGTTGTTGCTGCTAACGCTTCCGACCCAGCAGCTATGCAGTACCTTGCTCCTTACACGGGCTGCGCAATTGCTGAATATTTCATGGCTCAAGGTAAAGATGTGCTCATCGTTCATGATGACCTTACGAAGCACGCTTGGGCTTACCGCCAAATGTCACTATTGCTTCGCCGTCCTCCAGGACGAGAGGCTTACCCGGGTGACGTCTTCTACCTCCACTCACGCTTGCTTGAACGGGCTGCTCGCCTAAACCAAGAAGCCGGTGGTGGTTCGATCACAGCTCTGCCGATTATTGAGACGCAGGCTGGTGACGTTTCGGCTTACGTTCCTACTAACGTTATTTCGATTACCGACGGTCAGCTCTTCCTTGAGCCAGACTTGTTCAACTCGGGTGTTCGACCTGCGGTGAACTCAGGTATTTCCGTAACACGTGTGGGATCTTCAGCTCAGTCGAAGGCTATGAAGTCGGTTTCAAGCTCGCTCAAGGCTGAAATGGCCCAGTATGCAGCGCTCGTTACGTTCGCTCAGTTTGGTACAGACGACCTCGATGCTGTTACCCGACGACAGTTGGAACGTGGAGCACGATTTACAGAGTTGCTGAAGCAGGACGAAAACTCACCATTGTCGGTTGAGGCTCAGGTTTCAGCGTTGTACGTCGCAGACAAGGGTGCTCTTGAAGACGTTGCTGTTGAGAGCGTTCGAGCGTGGGAAGCACAGTGGCACGACTACGCTGCTGCGAACATTCCTGAAGTTCTGAAGTCGATTGCTGATTCAGGTGATTTGAGCGACGACGCTAAGTCGAAGCTCGACGATGCAGCTGCAGCTTTTAAACAGACCGTTAGCCTGTAACCAGTATCAAACCAACTCGAGAACACTGAAACTAACAGAGACAAGAATTGCCGAGTACCAAGGACTATAGAGATCGAATCCGTTCGGTCTCGAACACAGCGAAAGTCACGGGCGCAATGCAGATGATTGCAGCGTCGAAGATGAACCGTGCCCAGAATATGGTGCAGGCAGGTCGTCCTTACGCTGATCGAATCCGTGACGTGCTAGGTGATCTCGCAGCTCTGGCTGCTAAAGACGATGATGCTCCGACCGTCGACCTTCTGAATGTTCGACCGGTAAAGAAAACACTCGTTTTGTTGGTAACTCCTGACCGTGGACTTGCCGGTGCGCTTGTTGGAAACATCCAACGTGCTGCAGCTGAATTCATTAAGGAGACTGAAGGCGAAGTTTCGATTGTGTCTGTTGGTCGCAAAGGCGAACGGTTCGTTACTCGGGCAGGACAGGAACTGAAGGCAAGCTTCTCGGTTCCCGACCGACCTACTTTGGATGACACGATTGCTGTGGGCCGGATGCTCGTTGACGAGTACAGTTCGGAGCGTGTTGATAGAGTCGTTCTAATTTATGCAAAGTTCATCAACACTGCTGTGCAGGAAATTACTGCACGACAGCTTCTACCAGTCGAACCAGCTGAACGCGGGAATGATGATGTAGAGAAGTTGGAAGGGCTAGATTACATCTACGAGCCGAGCATCAATGATGTACTCGCTTCGCTCGTACCGCGATACATCGAAACTCAGGTGTATCACGGAATTCTCGAGGCGTTTGCTAGTGAACACTCTGCTCGGATGATTGCGATGCAGAATGCGACCGACAACGCTAATGAGATTGTCGAGGGCTTGACTCTCGATTTGAACAAAGCACGGCAGGAATCTATTACTGCCGAGCTTCTTGACATCGTGGGTGGCGTGGCCGCCTTGGAAGGCTAATAGAAATAACAGCCGTCCATCGGGCGGGTATCGCAAGACCAGGAGAGCCTCAGTAATGGCTAAGGGTAGTAAGGGCAAAGTAGTACAGGTCATTGGAACCGTCGTTGACGTTGAGTTCCAGGCTGACGAACTGCCAACAATTTATTCAGCTGTAGAACTTCAGAACGAAGGCGAACGCCTCGTACTCGAAGTTGAGCAGCACGTTGGAAACAGTTGGGCGCGATGTCTGGCACTCGGTGCAACCGAGGGTCTGGCTCGAGGTACAGAGGTAACCGACACCGGTTCACCAGTTATGGTTCCAGTTGGACAGGCTTCGCTTGGTCGACTGATGAATGTGCTTGGTGACCCGATCGACGGTGGGACAGAATTTAGTTCCGACGCTTTACGATGGCCTATTCACCGCAAGGCGCCGTCATTCGCTGAACAGTCGGGTACGACCGATGTTCTCGAATCTGGCATCAAAGTTATCGACTTGATTACCCCTTTCGCTAAGGGTGGTAAAGTCGGTCTCTACGGTGGTGCTGGTGTTGGTAAAACAGTTGTTATCACTGAGCTCATTCGAAACATCGCACAGGAGCACTCTGGTGTGTCCGTGTTCGCTGGTGTTGGTGAGCGATCCCGTGAAGGTAACGACCTCTGGGGTGAGATGATCGACTACGGTGTTATGGATTCCACAGCACTCGTGTTCGGTCAGATGAACGAACCTCCAGGAACTCGAGCACGAATCGCCCTCACGGGTTTGACGATGGCGGAGTATTTCCGTGACGAAGAGAAGCGAGATGTGCTTCTTTTCGTAGACAACATTTACCGATACATTCTTGCCGGAATGGAAGTTTCAGCACTTCTCGGTCGAATGCCTTCTGCTGTGGGTTACCAGCCGACTTTGTCGACTGAAATTGGTGACCTTCAGGAACGTATTACGACGACTAAAGATGGTTCGATTACTTCCTTCCAGGCTGTATACGTACCTGCTGACGACTATACCGACCCTGGAATTGTTACGACGTTCGGTCACCTCGACGCTAACGTGTCGCTCGACCGTGCGCTTGCCGCGCAGTTCCTGTTCCCGGCCGTTGACCCTCTGGCTTCTAACTCTCGAATTCTTGAGCCTGCGCTTGTTGGTGAGGAACATTACGATGTGGCTCAGAACGTGCAGCGGGTTCTTCAGCGCTACAAGGATTTGCAGGACGTTATTGCAATTCTTGGTATTGAGGAACTTTCTGAGGAAGACCAAGTTACTGTTGGGCGCGCACACCGCATCCAGCGATTCCTGACTCAGCCGTTCTTCGTTGGTGAAGTGTTCACAGGTATTCCAGGACAATACGTTCCGGTTGCCGAGACTGTTCGTGGATTCAAAGAAATTCTCGAAGGTAAGCACGACGATTTGCCAGTTCAGGCGTTCTACATGGTCGGATCAATCGATCAGGCCGTTGAGAAGGGCAAGAAGATGCAGGAGGAAGCCTCGGCCGCTAGCTAAAGCGGATTAGGTTTCTAAAGGACATCAATTAGTTATGGCTAAACTTCAGTTAGCAGTTGTTACCGCCGAGGGCGAAAGCTTTTCGGGTGAGGTCGATACGGTCGTTGCACCGGGCGGACTCGGTGAATTCACCGTGCTTCCTTCCCACGCTCGGATGATCTCGACTCTTGCTGCCGGCGTTCTTCGTTTCGATCAGGGTGGCGATTCTGTTTCGCTGGCGATGAGTGGCGGTTTCTTGGAAGTTTCCGACAACCGAGTGACTGTTCTTGCTGATGCTGCAGAACGGGATGATGCGATCGACCTTGAACGAGCTGAAGCTGCTTTGGCACGTGCACAAGAACGAGTGGCTGGAACGACAGCTGTTATCGATCTTGAGCGTGCTACAGCTGCGCTTCGACGTGCAAGGATCCGAGTGAATCTCGGTCGCCGACGTGGTGAACGTGGCTTGAGCTAGGGCGTTTGGCTCTGGGCATCGTTGGATGACTTGGTCGCCGCGTCGCAGTCTCCCACCCTCTAACTTCCGCCTGCTCTGGGAGGGAGGGCAAATATACTCAAAGCCCTCGGCGTTACGCCGGAAGGGGGGCTTTTTTGTTTGAGAGAAATCTGATTGGCTTGCCTCAATCGTACTTCCCAAGTGCATCCGAGTGATCTGGTGCGGGATGGCATCGTGCGGTGGGTGGTTATGCGAATCGGACGATTGACCTTGAAAATGAATTCAGGATGACATTGTCGGCTGAGCTAGATTCAACGGTCCTCCTTTCCTTGATGGAAAGGAGTTGAAGGAAAGGTGAACTGCGACGGGGAGCCGAGTTACATGAGTAACGAGAGCGACTAACGCCATAACGCTAGCGTATGTAGTACGTCATCGACTGTAGGGATAGAACGGGGTCGATGCCTCGAATTGTTACGCCTTCGGGTACCTGTGGCGACAACGGGGCGTAGTTGAGGATCGATTTAATCCCTGCTTGGACCATCGCATCGATTACTTCCTGAGCGTGGTCGATCGGGACAGTGACGATACCGATTTTGATATCGAGTTCTTTAACTGACTCTGTTAGGAGCGATATCGACTGAACGTGAAGACCAGAGATCGTTTTACCGACGATATACTCGCTTGTGTCAAAGGCGGCCCGGATGTTGAATCCTTCTGGAGCAAATCCAGGATAGGAAACGACAGCTCTACCGAGACGTCCCATACCAACAACCGCTGCGTTCCAAGTTCGATCGAGGCCGAGGATTTCTCGAAGCTGACGTTCGAGCATAGCGACGTCATATCCACGTCCTTGTTTGCCGAATCGGCCGAAGTAAGAAAGATCTTTACGAATTTGAGCCGGGGTGATTTGCAACCTTATGCCCAGTTGCTCTGAGGATATGACTTGCTCTCCGGCAGACGAATACTGGGTTAGGACTCTCACGTACAAAGGGAGTCGTTGGATAACGACTTCCGGTACCGGAAATTCAGAACTTGAACTGTCAGTATTGTTGGGAGTTGTCATTGCGCGCACAGCATCAGATTAGTAAAAATTTAAGCGGTGTGTGCTTTGTATCACAATGTATAAATAATCGCACGTGTGGCGTAGTGCGGTGAATGTATCCTATTGGTGTGAATTTCGATCTGATTGGGGAGAACTGGTGAAACTTCGAATAGTAGGGCGTGTTGCGGCGATATTGGGTGCTGTACTGACGTTTCTCGTCGGGACTATCAGTATCGTCCTCGGAGTCGTGAATTCGTCGCCAGATCAGGGCGGTGGATCGCTAGTTGTACGGGGCTTGGTGCTTGTGGCACTCTCGTTAGTCGCCGGATATGCCGCTTCGATCAGTATTCGTAAACCCAAAATAGCATCGATTCAATTGGTGATGGTCACAGTCCTTGGCAGTGTTGTTGCATTTCGCAGCTTTTGGATTGCGGCAGGTGTCTTGATCGTTTCCGGTGCAATTGTTTATTTAAGCCGAGAAAGTTAGGGCGTTAGTCGCGGTTTTTGAGCAACGCTGCAATTTGAGGAGAAAGATCCTGAAAATGAATTCAGGATGACATTGGTCGTTGGGAGGCTGGTTCGGATGTGCGTAGACTTCGAGATGAGCAGTCCTTCCCCAGAGAGTGGGGGAACCCGGCCAGGCCGAGTCATCCGATGACGACCGTGATTAACGCAATACGCCGCCGCCCGGAGCCAACGCGGCTTAAACAAAAAGGCCCCGGTAATAATTACCAGAGCCTTAAGAGTTCGGTAGTTGCAATTATGCAGCTGAGACTTTAGCCGGAGTGCTGGCCTCAGACATTGCTCGGCGTGCGGCCTCTTTCGAGTCCACAGTGAACGAACACTGGAGGCAAGATAAACTCTTGCTGTCTGGGAATACGACGAGTTCAATATCGCCGTGACACTTTGGGCATGCCTTTAAGTAAAGCACTTTAGTTCCTTCTTCTTTCGTCCCCACCAAAACGCTGGTTGGGGCGTTCATGAAATGTTGGTCCCGATTGCGTTACGAATCCTGTAACAAGATTCACTCCGTAAAACGAGCCGCCGCAGATAATACTACGAAAAATCCCAACATTCAACATATCTGTGTTCGTTTTCGTAAACAAATGGTTAACGACCCGTGAGCGAGTAGTGAGTTAACGACGAAATCATGCGCAGAAGTTTACACGAGTCGTATCAACTATTACAATAGAAGTCGTGTTATGTACATTGACTCGGTTTGACGTTTTGTTCTGATGTAAACGATTTTAGACATTCACACCGTCCTCATTGGTCTGATTAAGGAAATTTCTTGACTCAGCACTATGACCAAACTCCCGAAGAGCAGGAACAAGCTGGTAAGCAGGATCTGGCCTGGTCGCGTTCAAAGAATTTGAACCGAATGTTGACCGAATTATTCGAACTCGCTTCAGGTGGTGACGAAAACCGACGCGTTCCGGTGAATGTTAAACGCCCTAGCAGTAGTCAGCAGTCACGACGAGTCCCGCCGACTACTCGAATAACAGGGGTTTACGTAATCAGTGTGGCGGCTCGATTGGCTGATATGCATCCGCAGACGCTGCGTAAGTACGATAAAGAGGGGTTGGTTAGTCCGCAGCGATCGGGTGGGAGTCGACGGCTTTATTCGGATTCCGATGTCGAACGCTTGCGCGTAATTCGTCGGCTTGCTGACGGATTAGGATTGAACTTGAATGGGGTTAGCTTAGTTCTCGATCTGGTGAGATCATTAACGGATATCGTTTCGCTACTAGAGAGCAGCCCTGAAGCATCAGATACGCGTGCTGCGAGAGTGGCGGTAGACGAACTTCGACAGATACTCTCATATGTTGGCGCTGATTAGCTGGTCTAATCGCGTCTAATCCATTTCTTTTTATTCATAGGTCATAAAAAAACGTTGTCAGAAACAGAAGATAAAATACCGCAGGAAGATTCTGCGGATTCGGAACAGGCTATGGATTCCGCCAACATCGAAAATTCGTCAGGCGAATCAAATGATGAACTAACGGAGGCACTTCGTGAGAAAGACCAATTCAAACGTCTGGCTCAGCGAGCGCAGGCCGACTTGGTCAACTACCGAAGACGTATTGAAAGTGAGCAGGAATCGTCGCGACATAGAAATTTGCAACGAATCGTGCTCAAGTTCGCTGATGTGATTGATCAGTTGGACGTTGCGCTTAGTTCCGACTTAATGGAGGATGCTGATCCAAGCTGGCTCAAAGGAATCACTGCAATTCAGAAGAATTTCGTGAATGCTGTTTCTTCGGAAGGCTTCGAGCGATTTGACTGTGTGGGCGAAAAGTTTGACCCTCGTAAACATGAGGCGCTGCTGTCGAGTCCTACAGCCGATCACGCACCGGATACCGTCGTTACTGAATTACGGCCCGGATATATGTACAACGGAGAAGTCGTTCGGCCCGCACAGGTGCAGATTGCTGTCGCATTGCCTCATGAGGACTAGAACGTTAAAAATTATCGAGTTGAGTAGGCGGTTACGAACTCATGCATAAGCGAATTATTTAGCGACACATTTATTTAGTACTACGAATTTCGAACAATAGGTTCAACACTTTCCGGCCCAGAATCCGGAAACGAAGAAGGAAATCATAAAGAACAATGGCAAAGGTTATTGGAATCGATCTCGGCACCACGAACTCCGCAATGGCGATTATGGAAGCCGGAGAACCACAGATCGTTGAGAACGCAGAAGGACGACGCACTACTCCATCCGTAGTCGCTTTCAATTCGAAGACCGACGAACGATTCGTTGGTGAATTGGCTCGTCGTCAGGCAATTACGAACCCTGAGAACACTGTGTACTCGGCAAAACGATTCATAGGTCGACGATTCGACGATGCTTCGGTTCAGGCTGACGTAAAGAACGTTTCATTCAAGCTCGGCGAGCTTGACGGTGGAGACGTTGGAATCGTTCTAAACGGCAAGACCAGCACACCTGCCGAAGTTTCGGCAATGATTTTACGTAAGCTCAAGGACGACGCAGAGACAAAGCTGGGCGAACCAGTTACTCAGGCTGTCATCACTGTTCCAGCGTATTTCAACGATGGTCAGCGAGAAGCTACTAAAATCGCTGGTCAGATCGCTGGACTTGAAGTTCTGCGAATCATCAACGAGCCAACTGCGGCTTCACTTGCGTACGGACTCGATAAAAAGGGCGAACGAACTATCGCTGTTTACGACCTTGGTGGTGGAACCTTCGACGTTACGATTCTCCAACTCGGTGAAGGGGTATTCGAGGTGAAGAGCACGAATGGTGACACTCATTTAGGTGGTGACGACTTCGATCTGAGCTTGGTCGACTACCTGGCTGACGAGTTCAAAAAAGAGAACTTGATCGACCTTCGTGACGATGTTTCGGCACACCAGCGACTGCGAGTCGAATCTGAACGTGCAAAGGTTGAGCTTTCTTCGGTAGCTTCAACTGAAATCAATTTGCCGTTCATTTCAGCAGATTCATCAGGTCCTAAGCACCTTCAGTCGACTCTTACCCGAGCAAAACTCGAGGAGCTAACGAGCGCGCTAATTGAGCGAACATCCGCACCTACTAAGTCGGCCTTAAAGGACGCAGGTATTGCACCGGGCGAAATCGACGAGGTTGTTCTCGTTGGTGGTATGACTAGGATGCCAGCAGTTATAGAGATGGTAACCAAGCTGTTTGGCAAGGAGCCAAACCGCTCGATCAACCCAGACGAAGTTGTGGCTGTTGGAGCTGCGATTCAGGCTGGTGTTCTTCAGGGCGATGTTAAAGATGTTCTGCTTCTTGATGTAACACCTCTTTCCGTTGGAATCGAGACGCTCGGTGGTGTTCGTACTGCTCTTATCGAGCGAAACACGACTATTCCTACTTCCAAGACGGAGACATTCACCACTGCTGCCGACAACCAGTCGAGCGTGGAGATTCATATCGTTCAGGGTGAACGTGAGATGGCTGGAGACAATACGTCGATTGGCCGCTTCAATCTTGACGGTATTCTTCCGGCTCCTCGTGGAGTTCCGCAGATCGCTGTTACGTTCGATATCGATGCCGATGGAATTTTGAAGGTATCGGCTAAGGACAATGGCACGGGCAAAGAACAGCACATCACGATCACTGGTCGTTCAGGAATGGACGATGCTGAGGTCGAGAGACTGGTCAAGGAAGCTGAAGAGAACGCTGAAGCCGATAAGTCAAAGCGTGAGGGTGTTGAAACCCGTAACGCCGGCGAGAGTGCTGTTTTCCAGGCTGAGAAGATCCTGAAGGACGAAGGTGACAAGGTTCCTGAAGAGATCAAGAGTGATGTCGAGGCTAAGGTAGAGGCTGTCAAAGAGAGTCTTGCCGACGAGACTGCCGACACGACTGTGATTGCTGCTGTGACTGAAGAGTTGCAGACTGCACTACAGGCTATTGGACAGGCTGTTTACGAAGCTAACCAAGCTGCTGGTGGTGAGGAAGCGACTGTTGAGGGCGGTGATCAGGCTCCAGAAGATGACAACTCCGACTCTGCAGACAGCGACAGCGACGACGACGGCGATGACACTGTCGAAGGTGAATTCCGAGAAGTTTAGTCGCTGGCGACATTTTCTTCAGGTGGTTCGTTGGGGACTCTAGCGGTTTCTGCTGAGACGATAACGTAAATTTGAAAAGCCCCGTCTTTTGGCGGATCTTTTCTTTTAAGTTGTTGAGTTTTATAGAACTTGGTCAGTTGTTAGATTCGATGCTGAGTCGGTGATTGCGTTGTGTGAGGGCGCTGATTGCCACGTCGCAGAGCTCCTCGCAATGACAGAGTTGTGTTGTTGGTGGTTATTGCTGGTCAGTGAGCGCTGCCGGTGTTGAGTGGATGTCAGGTGCTTGATAGAGTCCGGCGATCATGACCCAACCAACGTTTCTCGGAATAGATGTCGGCACCTCGTCGGTCAAAGTCGTTGCAGTCGACCCAAACGGCAAGTTGCTAGCGGTGGCGAGCAGTCCGATGTCAGTCGATGTTCAGCGTCCGGGATGGAGTGAGCAAAACCCTGCAGATTGGTGGGCTGGAACATGCTTGGCGATTAGACAGGTTCTCAGTGAGATCGACTCGCCTGAAGTGTTGGCGGTCGGGCTTTCTGGTCAGATGCATTCGATTGTGTCTTTGGATGTTTCTCTTAACGTCTTGAGACCTGCGATTCTCTGGAACGATGTGCGATCGAGTGCTGAGGCGGCTTATGTTCGAGAAACGGTCGGTAATGCATCGTTGCGGCGGCTCGTAGGTAATCCATCTCTTGAAGGATTTACAGTCACCAAGCTCCTTTGGATTCGAAACCACGAGCCGCAGTTATACGAAAAAATCTCGCACATGCTGCTGGCTAAGGATTACGTCAGATTTCGCCTAACGGGCGAACTTGCCACCGATCCGTCTGACGCTTCGGCAACTCTGCTGTTCGATATCGTAAACTGCCGGTGGTCGGATGAAATGTGCAGCATGCTCGACATTGATCCGGGTTTGTTGCCGCCTATCGTCGAGTCGGCCGAAATAGCAGCGACAGTCACAAGCGTTGCAGCGAGTGAGACAGGGCTTGCAGTTGGGGTTCCGGTTGTAGGAGGTGGTGCCGATAACGCGTGTGCTGCGGTTGGGGCCGGTGTTGTTTCTAGAGGTGACGCACTATTTTCATTGGGAACCTCGGGAACGGTTGTTGCTCCGATTTCTCAGCCGTCGACCGACCCCGGCATGCGGATCCACTCGATGCGGCACGCCGTCCCTAACACTTGGTATTTGATGGGCGTTGTGTTGTCGGCGGGTGCTGCGCTCGACTGGTGGAGACGGTCGTCGGGTAAGGCGACGTTTGACGCACTGGTTTCTGAGGCAGCGGAAGTGGAAGCAGGATCGGGCGGTGTGACCTTCTTGCCATATCTCAGCGGAGAACGAACACCTCATGCCGATGCCAATGCTCGGGGCGTTTTCTTTGGCATGCACGGCGGAACCAAACGGGCGCATATGACTCGGGCAGTGATGGAGGGCATTTCGTTCGCATTGCGTGACTCGATGGAGTTGATGAACGAACTTGGCGTGAACCCGTCGGAGGCTGTAGCGGTTGGCGGCGGTGCTAACAGTTCGATGTGGCTTCAGATGTTGAGCGATGTCGTTGATTTACCGCTGCGAACGGTCAGGCCGTCCGAAGGCGCACCGCTGGGAGCTGCGATGCTGGCTTCAGTTGGATCGGGAGCGTTCGTGGGCGTTGTCGATGCAGGGAAGGCGTGGTTGACTAGTGTTGGGTCGGTAGAGCCTCATGGTTCACTTCGAGGGGTTTATGACGATGCGTATGGACGCTACCGAGCACTGTATCCGGCGTTGCAGGAGCTGTTTGGCGCAGGGAGTGAAGGATAGCTTCGTGTCGAACTTTAAATCCCGAATTTAGGAAATATGAGCGAACGAATTTCGTTGAGAGATTTAGCGTTGTGACTCTGGATTTCGTCTACGTATTGTTGTTCAGCGGGTGCTGGCGGTATGTCGGCGAATGTGGTCAGATTGCTGAGTGATGTGAACTCATTGGGTACATCATCGGGCAGATCGAAATTCGCCATCGACGCCAAAGCCATCGTCCACGATCGAGACACCGCCGACAGGTCGTATCCCCCTCCGCCGACTGCTACCCACTTGCCGATTTCCGAGGCAAGAACTCCGAGCTTTTTTACCGCAAGATCGAAGCCCTGTGTGGTCAGAGAAAGATGCGTCAGGGGATCTTGGAAATGGGTATCGATTCCGAGTTGAGTGAACAGTACGTCTGGCTTGAAAGCTCGGACCAACGGCGGGATTACCAAGTCGAACGCAGCGTGCCACTCATCGTCTTGTGTGTACGGCGCAAGTGGGATATTGACCGAGTAACCTGTGCCGTCGTCTGACCCGATTTCTTGCACGTAGCCGGTGCCGGGGAAGAGCCATTGACCCGACTCATGGATCGATATCGTCAGCACTTGATCGGAATCGTAGTGACCCATCTGCACGCCGTCCCCATGGTGACAATCGATATCGATGTAGGCGACTCGAAGACCTGCCTCGACCATCGCCTTCATAGCGATTACGGCATCGTTGAAAATTCCAAATCCAGCAGCGCTTCGAGGCATAGCGTGGTGATGAACTCCTCCAGCGGGAGCGAAGGCGACATCGGCTTTACCCGAAGTGACCAATTCGCTGGCGGTGAGGGTTGATCCGACGCACAGCGCGGTCGTTTCGTAAATTCCTAGTCGCAGGGGGTTATCTGACGTGCCAAGACCAAATTCGCCCATGCCTGGTGCGATCGCTCCGTTAGAGATCGCCTCAACAATCGATACATAGTCGGGGTCGTGGCTGGTTTCGATCTCTTGTTTGGTCGCAATACGTGGTGCTGGCGACGTAATGTTTTCGAGATCCAATAGTCCACTGGCTCGCATCAACTCATGCATGTGCTGCAGGCGAATAGGGTGGAGCGGATGCTCGGGCGAAAGCTGGTACTGCGATAGTTCGTCGGCGTAGACCAATGCCGTTTTAGGTTGTGTCCAGTATTGGGTCACGCTACTGAATTCTGTTTTTCGTGTCGTGTTTTCCGGATGGACGATAGGTTTTGCGCTTCGGCATTCTACGACGTGACGTGAACAGCCATAGTCCGGTGATGACAGAAAGTCCGATTATTAGGCCGGCGACAAGCCAGTCGGGATCATTCGTTTCTTCGAAATCAGCGGAGTTGAACACCGAACGAATTTCGGGGGTAACTGTCGGAAGCGCGGATGGCGTTGTGGTCGATGTCGAATCGGGCTGGTGACCTGTCGCTGCGGCCGCCACTGCCTTGTAATCGACCAACGGAATGGGCGAGTTTGGAACCTGTTCTCCGTTGATTGCACCTAGTATTACAGTTGCCGATGGGGTGGGCAGGGGATCGGCATTGAACATTGATCGCCAGTCGTTTTCGACTTCGTAGACGGGCTTGTCGTAGGTCAGTTCAAAGGCATCTTCAAGCGAATTGTTTTTGTTCATTTGATCGAGGAAATCTGCCATCTTCGCGTGACTATATTCCTCGACCAGATAACCAACGAACGCTCCGGCTTGTGGGTAGAAAATAGATACATCACGACTCTGCCCGGGGACCGTTTGCATGTGGCTTAGAGAGAGTAGGTCGTTGGTGCGAACGGTCGACCTTAGTCGGTTGTTCGAGCTCTCACTTGAGCCTGATTCGAGAAAACGAGATAGACCTTCACCTAACCACGATGGAACGGCGATGAACGACGAAGATATCGCTTCGTGAGAATACAGATGCGCTAGTTCGTGTGTGAATGTCGACGAGTTCATTTGACCTTGAACGAACAGTCGATATTCAGGTTGGGCGAATCCTGCGAAGAGATATGAGTCAGTGGATGTTTGGCTAACAGGTGGAAAGGACGGGGTTGCTGCCTTTATCGAAGGGAAGACGATCGCTTTGAAATTTGGTGGATCGGTTACGCCGAGCGTCGCTTCGAGAGTTGGGATTCGGTGATTGACAGTCGCAACGAGATCTTCGACTTTCGAGCGATCGACGCCGTAGTAGATCACTGTGTAGCCATCACCCTTGACCCGCTCCCAATCATTGGCGGGATCGAGGTATTCGATCGAATCGGTAGAAATTATCGAAGAAGTTACGTCGTCGAGATCGGTAATTTCGAATTTGATATCGAATTCTGCACCGGGAGGGTAGTAAGAACCCGGACCCGTCAAAATATCGAACTCAACCATTACTTCGCTACCGTCGGTGCCAGTCAACGAGTAATTCGGATACGAATACGACCATATCGTCGAGCCACCGTGGGCACGGAATAAAGCGCGTACGTTGTCGATTTCTTTAGCCGAGGAGCCAACGTCGATAATGGTTGAGATGGATATCTTCTCACCGTAGTCGATATCGACCGATTGGCCCGTGATTGCCAGAGATCTTGAATTTTCCGCACTGACGGTTTGTGGCGTTTGTTCAACCGTCCAGAAAAAGGCAAGCGAAACCAAGATCGCTAATACGGCGATCACGGGTATCCGACTTGAACTCAGAATGAGGTGAATCACGAAACAGAAATTTCCTTGTGCATAAAGATATACGTGCATTCTGTTGAACTGGTCTCAGGGTGGCTAACAATATTGATCCGGAAGAACATTGTTTGTCGTGTTAACCGATTACGTCCCGACTCAGTTAACCTTGTCGGTAACATTTCCACTTCGATAACACGAGAGTTGGTTCGGGATCGGATCGGGCAGGACTCTCCCTAGTTCAGCGAAAGCAAAAAATGCGTTACTACCAGTACCTAAAGAACGGCACGAAACACGTCGGCGTTGAAGATGACGCTGGGCAGGTGACAGATCTCACAGCCCTCAACTCACAAATTGGGTCGACACTCGATCTGTTCAAGGTCGCTTCGATCACTAATTCAGACATCGATTCGGTAAGCCGAGGAATTTTGGAAGCCAACAAAGGATCCACTACAGTTTCTGCTGCCGAACTTCTTGATGGGGCACAGCCAGGTATGCACGGAGTAACCATGCTCCCACCGGTTGACGCTCCAGAAGTATGGGCGTTTGGCGTTACGTACATGGACTCGATGCGAGAGCGGCAGGCCGAGAGTGGTTCGCCGGACGTTTACGCCAAGGTTTATGACGCTGACCGCCCGGAATCTTTTTTCAAGTCGACGTTAGATCGATTGCAGTCGCCGTTTGACGAAGTTGGCATTCGAAGTGACTCTGGTTGGGACGTCCCAGAACCCGAGCTTGCATTTGTGACTTATGGCGGCAAGATCGTTGGCTACACGTGCGGTAACGACATGAGCAGTCGAACTATCGAAGGTGAGAATCCTCTCTATCTTCCACAGGCGAAAGTCTACGACAAGTCGGCGGCACTCGGCCCGGCACTTGTTTCTAAGGAATCGATTGGTGACGCCCAGAAGTTAGCCGTAACTCTCGTGATCGAGCGTGACGGCAAAGAAGCGTTCAAGGGACAGGCAAATACTGCCGATATGAAGCGCGATTGCGAATATCTGGTTGGCTGGCTTGTACGCCACAACTCAATTCCGGACGGCACGTCGGTTATGACTGGTACGGGAACTATTCCGCCGCCTGAATTCACTCTGGCTGCTGGAGATGTTGTGCACATTACTATCGATAAGATTGGAACTCTTACCAACACTGTTGTCGTTGTTTAAGCACACATATGTGAAGCGGTTTGAGCTGCTGGCGATTATGTCGCTGGCGGTCGCCGCTATGTTCGTAGCTGGGTGTGGTGGCGATGGTCTCGGGAGGGCTCCTAAGCCGGCTCTTGCTCCGACTTCTGCACCACCGTCTTTCGTTCGGATAGCGGTCACTCCGATACCAACGAGCACTGCAACGCCAATTCCTACTCCAGAGGTTTTCGAGATAGATGCTGGTCCACCGGTGTTCCCGCTGGAGCTGGATCCTGAATTTGTTAAAGAACGTCCCGAAGATGAAGTTATTTTCGAAGGATGGACCAAGTTTTTGACGAACACTACGATGGTGAATCCGAACGCCCAGGATGGTTCATCGGTTCATTTCTGTGCGAACAGCGTGATCTTGGATGACCAAGGCGAAACCGGCAATGTCGCCGATTGGCGAGTCGCTCGGTCTCGGGCAATATCGTTTCTCGATTGGGGCACCATTGCCGTTCAAGTCGACATCGTCGGTGGCAGGTGGGCAGGTCGTGAGTGGGATATGCTGACGCTAGTTCCTCGTATGGGCAAGGTCTTTGTCACGAACAATCTGCAGCCCGGCGAGATCATCATTGAACGAAGTGAATTGTGCTTGGAGCGTCTCTAGCGCGTAGCTCGGCACGCTCTGAATAATCGTGTTTCGTCGAAGGAGCATGGCATTAGGTACAGTCCAAAATGAAGGAAATACGTAAAAATGTTGTGAGTTCCGACGTATTAGAGGTAAATGACACAAAAAATGGCGGATTTCTATCATTGCAAGCTCATATTTACACCAAACAATTCAAATTACGAATCGCCGCTAGATATTTGCGCTGGAACTTTTACCCAGCTTGATGCAGCGGCGTAAACTACTGCACCAACATGTCTCGTAGGTTCGAGATTCGGAGAAGCAATTGACGATTGAGAGTCCAAACAGATTGTCTGAAACTACAACATCAATTGACGTGTCTTTAGTAAAGACGCTAGCCACCAATATTCGTGAATCGATTCAGCGAGTAATTGTTGGTAAATCTGAAACGATCGATATCGCAATTTTGGCGCTGCTCTGCCGTGGTCATGTTCTTCTAGAAGACGTGCCAGGTACTGGCAAGACGACACTGGCAAAGGCGTTGGCTTCATCGCTCGATTGCCAGTTTGGTCGAATTCAATTCACTCCTGACCTAGTCCCTGGCGATGTTCTGGGCGTGAACTTCTATAACGCATCTAAGGGTGAATTCGAGTTCAGGGCTGGGCCGGTGTTCTCGCAGATTCTTCTTGCCGACGAAATCAACCGAGCTACCCCTCGGACTCAGTCGGCATTGCTCGAAGCTATGCAAGAACGCCAGGCTTCTATCGACGGCGTGACGACCGCGCTTCCTGATCCTTTCATGGTGATGGCGACGCTCAACCCGGTTGAAATGGAAGGTACCTTCCCGTTGCCTGAGGCGCAGTTAGACCGGTTTATGGTTCGCGCTTCGCTTGGCTACCCAGATCGTGATGAAGAATCTTCTATGCTCGATCGATTCCGCTCGGGTGAAAATCCTAATGCGATCAGACCGTCGGCTACTGCAGCTGATCTGGTGGTAGCCCGAAACACTGTCGATGGTGTGGCTGTGGACGACACGGTACGCGACTATCTTCTCGATATTGTTGCGGCGACCCGAAGCAGTAATGCCTTACGGCTTGGGGCTAGTCCTCGGGCTTCTCTGGCGTTGCAGCACGCTGCGCAGGGCTGGGCCGCCATGAACGGTCGATCATATGTGCTGCCAGACGATGTGAAATTCCTCGCTGTGCCTGTATTGGCGCATCGGCTTCTCGCTGAGACTACGACTCAACTTCGAGGTCAAGCGACAGCTCGGATTATCGACGATATCGTCGAGGCGACTCCGGTTCCGATTGAGCGAGAATAATGGGAATGCACAACGCGTGGATGATGACGAGAGGGCTCGAAGCCCGGTATCGAAGTCCATCGCTCAAAGCTTCACGTGCGACATCGCTCAACCCGCTTGGCGAGTTGTTCGTGCTGCTTCTCATCATTGTAGTAATCGTTGGCGCAGTTACGCACGATACGTTGATAAGCGCTGTGGGTGCTTTGGCGTTCGTCATCGCAATAGCATCGCGAGTGTGGGCTGCACTTTCACTTGAAGAGATAATTATCGAGCGAACAGCTTCGGTCGATCACGCATTTCAAGATGATGAGATCGAAATTACATTCACCATCGAAAACCGTAAACCGTTGCCGGTACCGTGGTTGGAGATCAACGAATATGTGCCACGGGGTCTGTTGATCGAAGGCCATAAGGCAGTTGAGCAGGCGTACATGGGTGGCGCTGAGATCAAGGTATCGACCTCGCTCGGAGGATACGAGCGGGTGAAGGTAAAACGGAAGCTCACCGCGCTGGCGAGAGGTTCCTACCGTCTTGGCAAGACCCGACTTCGGAGCGGTGATCTATTTGGTTTGTATCCTGCCGAGGCTGCTCTGGAGCACACTCCTTGGTCGGTATATGTGTACCCAACGATCAAAACACTCCCTGGTTTTTCGCTGAAGGCTCGACGTCCGATAGGTGATTCCGTGTCGCATAAACGTCTCTGGGACGATCCGTCGCGGCCTGCGGGAGTTCGCGAATACCGACCGGGCGATCCGATCAAAAGTATCGACTGGAAGACCACTGCTCGTCGAGGGGAGATGTTCGTAAGGCAGTTCGACACGAGCGTGTCGGAACATGCTGTAATTTTTGCTGAAGCGGTTACTACCGACGTTCCGTGGGAGGGCTACCGATCAGACGTGCTTGAGGGCTCGATGACGGCTGCTGCTTCGATAGCGAACCACGCCCTTGAACTGGGCTACAAGGTTGGTCTCGTAACCAATGGAGTTAGTTCGGCAAACGGATCGCACTCTGTAGTGACACCGGGAACAGGAGCTGTCCAACTAACGTTGTTGCTTGAGTCGCTTGCGATGGTGCATCCGATCGGTGTTCGTAGCCTGGATGAACTCGCTCGAAGTAAGCGAGGAGCAATACCGGATGGAGCAACTTTGATCTTCGTCGGAGGTATCTACAATCCTCGGACGATTAACTATCTGATGGGGCTTAAGCGAACTGGTCACCCAGTAATCATTCTTCATACGGGTCGGGAAAAGCCACCTGATTATCCAGATTTTGAAGTACGCGATGGTCGTTCGATGTTTCTCGAAACGAATCCCACGTCGAGCCCAACAGAATTTCAACGTCCGGCAAAGTCCGGATCTAGCTGGGACGAAATTCCTGTCGAAGCAGGCTCGTCGAATCGAAGTGCGAAATGAAACGTAATTACGCTGTTGTTTCGTATGGTGCACTTGTAGTTGTCGAGAGCATTTGGTGGTTCTCTCTGATCGCAATGCTTGGTGGAATGATCGGCCTCGGTGGCTCTCCAATTCCATGGCCATCGTTGTTCGCATTGATGGGTTTTGGAGTTATGTCGGCTTGGCTGTTCGGCGTAGCCAAGGGCAATATAACAACAGTTGCCATGTACCAAGCAGTAGTGGCTTTGATAGCCGTATATCTGGCACTTGCAACTGCAACCGTGACTGAATCCTGGTCGTTCAAGATCGCGTGGCCTATCGATACATTCGGCGGCACTTACGGTGGCGAGGGCGTCGCTGATGTGATCATCGGCGTGGTTGCGGCTAGTTGGCTCTGGTATCGCTCTCAAAATATTCTGGCAGGTGGTGGGATTGCTCGCCGACTCAGCACGGCGTTCAAAGTCGGAACTGCGTTTATTGCTTTCGGGTTGCTGATCGAACTGACTGTCATCCAATCTGATATTGGAATCGCCCCATTGTTGTTTCCATTCTTCGGGGCTGCTTTGGTTGGTATGGCGGCGTCGCGACTTCCTCAATCAAACGATGCAGGGCAGGCTTCGTGGGCACTGGTTATCGCTATATCCGTGGGCGGAATTCTTGGTATTGGCTTGGTCAGTGCGTTGCTAACGGGTAGATATGGAAACCTCGGGGTTCGCGGGGCTTTCAACGTGTGGGCGGGGTTTGTCGATGCATTGTTATGGGTTCTTCGATATCCAATCGAATGGATTATTACCGCATTGTGGAACGGGATTCTGTGGCTGCAGAGCTTGGTAAATGGCGAGGAAGAACTAGTAGAGGACAAAGCTCCTGGGCAACTTTCGGAAGAGATGGTAAATCCGGATTTGGAGCGGGTAGAAAGTGCATCAGACTTCGCTATTGAGGCACTTCGATGGCCGCTTTCGATATTGATGCTAGTGGTGCTGTTCTTTGTTCTTGTATTCGCCTACAAGCGCTTAACGGCTCGCCATGAAACTGAGAATGACGGTGAGCGAGAGTCGATTCGTGGTGATTCCGACGCTCGTGCCGACATGATGAAGTTGCTGACTAATTTGATGCCCAGTTGGATGCGTGGCGGCAAGAATCGTTCGCTGTGGAAATGGCCAGAGGGTGACAGCGGAATTTCCGAGGCGTTCCTGTTGTATTTCGATACTCTGACTTACGCAATTAAACGCGGGATGATTTTCGATCCCAACGTCACTCCGAACGAAAGGGTTTCAGCATTGGCTGTGTTCCTACCGGGTGCTCCGATCGACGACGTGACTTCTCGATTCAATGCTGCTTGCTACGGTGCTGTGCCGTCTGATGTGGCAGATATCGAAGGGCTGCGGAAGAAGATCGAAGAAGCGGCAAAGAAAGCTAAGCCGGGCGATGAAGATTAGTCAGGAGCGATCCGTTAGCTTATCTGTTAGTAGGTCACTAGTTGTGGCTAAGGGGCTCTGGAAGCGTGATAACGCGCAGCATATTGGTTGTTCCCGGCACGCCAATTGGTAAGCCTGCGACCGCCACGATAGTGTCGCCTTCTTTTGCGATTTTCGTTTCTATGGCTAGTTTCGATGCTTCGGTGAACATGTCTTGAATGTTCGTGTGATTTTTAACTGCCACTTGAATTACTCCCCATCGGAGTGCAAGTTTTGCTCCGGCTCCGATATCTGGCGTAAGGGCCAAAAGAGGGGTTTCAGGACGATACGCAGCGACGCGTGCAGCCGTGCTTCCTGATGTGGTGAAAGCGATAATAGCTTTGGCATTGAGCCTACGAGCTGTGGCTGTTGCCGCGTCGGCGATTGCATCGTCGACAGGGAGCCCATTTTTGGAAGCAGCATCGCGTCTTCGACCAGCCATTTTCTGATGTTCGAGATAACGTTCGGCTCGCTTTGCGATTTTGGTCATCGCCTGAACCGCTCGGTACGGGAATTTTCCTACCGACGTTTCGGCTGAAAGCATGACCGCGTCAGTTCCATCTCGAACCGCGTTGTAGACGTCGGCAACTTCAGCTCGAGTCGGCAGTGGCGCTTCGATCATCGATTCCATCATCTGCGTGGCAGTGATAACCGGCTTACCGATTTCATTCGCCATTCGGATGATTCGTTTTTGCACTGATGGCACGCGTTCAAAAGGAAGTTCGACACCAAGATCACCACGGGCGACCATGACAGCGTCGGACTTGTCTAAGATATCTGCGAGGTTGTCGACAGCCTGCTGAATTTCAATTTTTGCAACCAGTTGCGGAGTTTTGCCTGCTGCGGCGAGCTGCGTTCGAACTCGTACGACGTCGTCGCTGTCCCGAACGTATGAAAGGCCAACGAAATCGATGTCGGATGATTTAACCCAGGTTAACGCATCTTCTGTTTCAGGCGTGAAGTAGTCGACTGTAGTTGTGTTGCCTGGGGCTGTGACGGCCTTATTTGGCTTAATTATTCCGCCGCGTGTGACACGGCAGTGAATCGATTCCTTATCGATTGAATCGACACGGAGTTCGACTGATCCTTCGTCGATCAGAACTAGCGAACCCTTTTTGATGTCGTTGTGCAGGCCGAGCGGCCAAACGTTTGCTCGTTCGGTGTTTCCATCACATGACTTGCGCTGGAGTATGAAGCTCTGGCCGGTCGTTAGCGTAATTTCCGGTTCTGCCATGTTGCCGACGCGGTATTTTGGCCCGGGTAGGTCGGCTAAGATTCCGACTGCAACTCCCATTTCCTCAGCGGCTTGGCGAAGAATCCGTACATAGCCGTCGTGATCGGAAGAATTGCCGTGGCTGAGGTTTAATCGACCAACAGACATTCCCGCACGAATTAGCCGTTTTATTCGCGATAACGTCCCAGTGGCGGGTCCGATTGTGCAGACAATGCGGGTTCGCGCACGGCTTTTTAAAAACGGTGGGAGCAAATAGGAATTGTCGGTATCGGTCAAGCGATTCTCCAAAAATGAGCTGATTCAATCGTAGTTGACTATAAAGTTATGTATCGAGGATACACATTTCAGATGACTAGTTGCTGTTTTTTTGGGGTAAAGATTGGCTGTGCGAATTTGACACCGAAACTGACAGGTCTAAGATTCAATTAACACTCTGACACAATTTCGACCTAGTTCTCACTTCAGGATCGCTACGTGACAATCGCACAATCTCTTCTTTCTCTTCAAGGCACGGATCAATCGTTAGCGATAAGGCGACGTGAATATCGCGAAGTTCAAACAGAATTAGATTCTGAAGGTGGCTTGCCGGAACTTCGCGAAACATGCGAAAAGACTCGAGTTCGCGAGCTCGAAGCAAAAGTAGAGACGGCGCGTCTCGAATCCGATTTGGCAGTGCTGAAGGACGAGGTCGCAGAGCTTGAGACGCGACTCTACGGCGGTGCTATCACTAACGTGAGAGAGCTCACTGCGATTGAGACAGAGCACTCCGCTGTTCGACGAAATTTGGCACAGGTCGAAGAAGCCATCGCTCCGGCGCAAGTTGCCGCAGAGCACGCCCGGCAGCAATTCGCCGATCGAACGGCTGAACTTGAAGTCAAAGAAAAATCGTGGACTACCCGACAGTTTGAGCTTCGTTCGGCAAAGACGGAGAAGGGCACAGCATTCAATGAAATGCTACAAATTCGTAACGACGAAGCTGCTCTGATACCCGAAGATCATCTTGCTCGATACACACGGCTGTTCCGCTCGAATCGAGGTATTGCCATAGTTCAAGTCGATCGTGGTGTTTGCCAGGGTTGTGCAGTTCGACTGCCAGTCGGTGAACTAACCCGACTTCGAGCTGCCGATGGCCCAATCCCCTGCAGTTGTGGCAGGGCACTCCTTACAGAGCATTAATTGCGGGCAGTCGGATTCCATAGTGAACCCACTCAAAGTACTAACGCGTCCCTAAACGATCCTGACTCCGGTGAAGGATCTGGGGACGTTTTTGATTCGTCGAGCCGACTTCACCCTCGCGCCGAGATCGAACTATACTGCCAGCGAAATTCTCATCATCTGGATAATTGGTTCGAGCCAGAAGAAAACGAAGCTCCAAACGACTTCGACGCCAGGCACGATCGATATCGCCAGATGCTCGCATCCTTTACCGGAGCAAACGCCCGACTGGCGTTGGTGCTGGTGCCGGATGCTTCTCACATCGCTGAAGATCTCGAAACGCTAGTTTCTCGACTGTTGGAACTAAACCGGCTCGACACTGAAATTCGATGCACTGATCCCGATCGTCCCGACGCACTTCAGAGCGGAGAACAGCTTTTAGGGGTCGGTGGACGATCGCCCCAGCGGCAGGCACGTATTCGAGAGGCAATCATTGCGAAGGCTTCGAGAGGTGAAGTGCTTGGGCGAACTCCGTATGGGTATGAATCTGGTACCGATGGTCTGATGACACCGGTGCCGGTAGAATCCGAAATCGTAAAAGAAATATTTGATACGTACGCTGGTCCGTGGCACGCTGAGGATTCAAAGCCTAAAGGCGGTCCTGGTCTCAGAGCAATTGCACGTTCGTTAAATGAACGCGGACTTTTGACTCGTACCGGTCGACCTTGGTCAGCCTTGGCGGTTTCAGGGATTCTTAAAAATCGTACCTACCTAGGAACGTATAGCCGGTACGGTGTACGAATCGCAGGAAGCCATGAACCATTGGTTGAACGCGAGATATTTAATCGTGCAGAAGCTGTGTCTAAAACACGTAAGCCGGTACGGCGCCGTGCAACTGAACCGCCGTACCGGCTTGGTGGAATTGCACGTTGTGACTTGTGCGGTCGGGGTTTGTCGGGGCTCACTCGACGCAGAAGTTGGAAACGAACGGATGGTACGTCTACATCGAAATCGTACCGGTACTACGAATGTCCTTCGCGAGACGCTCGCCAAGAGCGTACGGATGATGTTGCACGTCACGCCTCGTGGCATGCCGACGAACTCGAAACAGCGGTTCTTGCTGACATTGGTGGCTGGGGACGATGGGTTCGGAAAAAATTGAAACCGGTCGTCGGCCATTCAGTGAGAGAAGAGATCGCCGATGCCGAGCGTGAGTTCACACGTGCGGTAAGGGCGGTGGCTTCGGCATATGGAACGTTGAACGATCTCGCAACACCGTTGGAGCGCTTAGAGCGTTCACGCGCTGGTTCGGAAGCAGAGTCGACTGAAAAGATCGACATCGAGCAACTACTTGGCGATGTGCAAAGCGACGATATCGGTACTGCCAAGGCTGCTGTGCTAGCAGTCGTTGAACGAGTGATCGTCGGTGAAGATCAAGTCGAAGTGCTTCCTCGTTTTTAGCTGGCAGTAGTACTGTCGTGGTTGGCGGATCACGCATAAGTCTGGCTGGACGTCAGTTCGTGGATTGACCTTGGCACCAATCCAAACTCCACACTGTCATTCTTAATTTGATTCAGAATCAGCAGACAAAACGGATATGTCGTTTGACTCAGCGTTGACCTTTCTTGCCATGTTCAACGGATTCCTGCGTGTCTAACGTGATACTGAATCAAGTTCAGAATGACATTTACCGCCCGCTTGCCTAACAAAACCTAGTACCCTTGAATGTGTCGCGAGGAGGACGGACGGTCGCCGCTGTGTTTCGATACAGGGGAGGAAAGTCCGAGCACCTCAAGAATCAGAGTGCCTGCTAACGGCAGGGCGGGGTGACCCGACAGAAAGTGCAACAGAAAAAAAACCGCCACCGCGCAAGCGTTTGGTAAGGATGAAACGGTGCGGTAAGAGCGCACCGCTCGGATGGCGACATTCGGGGCAAGGTAAACCTCACTCGGTGCAAGACCAAATAGGGAAGTGATGACCGGATTCGGGTAGCTTCCGGGTTGGTTGCTTGAGCCTGTGAGCAATTGCAGGCCTAGATGGATGACCGTCACTGGTTTCGCTTTATTGCGGAGCTAGTACAGGACTCGGCTTACAGTCCGCCTCGCGGCGAGACACCACTTACGTGAATAGCCCCCGGCAAAACCGGGGGCTATTGTTTTTTAGGGTTATGCACGGTGCGTCGTCGAACGACTTGGTCGTCGCTGTAAAAGATCCATTCTCTAGCCCCTTCCCTCCAAGGAAGGGGGACCGATTAGGCTTATTCAGGAATTGTGAACTCTACGTCCAATGTGTCGGCCATTTTCTTGAAGTAGTTGACGGTGTGGCGTGGGAGCGGGATGCCCTGTTCTTTGCGCTTCGCTACGTATTTGGAGTCGGGGTAGCCGGGGTACATAACATCGCCTGAGGCTTCTGGAGACGGCTCTTGAGAACGGAATGCTCGGAGCATTTCGTCCATGTCGGTCTTGAACTCGTCGGCAGGTCGGAACCCATCGATTCGAGTCGCCTGGAAGTAATGACAGAAGCGTCCGCCCTTCGGGTTTTCCATCATCAGACCCGAAAGTCTCTCGCCCGGCAGAACACCACCAAGCACATCGGCCATCACGCCGATTCCTGTGCCCTTGTGAGCGCCGGTGTCGTACTTTCCACCGAGCGGTGGCTGACCAATGGCTTCGCTTCGCTTTGAAATATCGGTTACAGGCTTGCCATCGGCGTCCTGCGCCCATCCTTCAGGAATATCGACCCCAAACGCCTGAGCGATCGAAACCTTGCCGTACGAGGTCATCGACGATGCCATATCGATAACGAACGGAGGCTCTTCGCCAGCCGGAGCTGCAAACGCCATTGGATTTGTGCCCATCCACGGGTATCGAGCGTTCATTGGAATGATCACACGGCCGCCACCCGAGGACATCGTGTAGCCGATCATGTCGTGCATCAATGCGAGTCGAGCGTAGTAGCCAGCTGCGCCGTAGTGCGAAGAATTGTTGACTGCAACCGAAGCGATGCCGGTGGTCTTCGCCTTTTCTATAGCCAATTCCATCGCCTTAACGCTGGCGATCATCGCCATGCCTCTGTCGGCGTCTATAACGGCGGTCCCGGGAGTCTCGTAGATGACTTGGACGTTCGGCGTTGGATTGATGTAGCCGTTCATCAGTCCAGTGAGATAGTGCAGGTCTAGGTTGTAGCAAACACCGTGAGTGTCGATTCCGTTCATGTCGGCATCGACTAAAACATCGGCACAAAGACGAGCTTCGTCAGGTCGCATTCCGGCTGCGGTGAACAAGTTAGATATGAATTCAGCAAGAGGTTCCTGCTGAACGAAGGTGGGGTCTGGGACGTGCTTAAGCTTCTCGAGAACCATTTTGGAGATTCAGTCTTTCTTGTTCTTGCTGCCAGCATCCGTGTTGCATGTCCTAGCTTCGACGATCTGTTGATATCGCTGCAAATGTTACCTGCGAGACGGCTTCGACGAAATTGTTGCACCCCTGTTGTTGCGGGTAATCTTGTGTCACAGTAGTGCGCTACTGGAATATGGCTCCCGATTTTGTGTGTGCCGGGAGCAATGAAAACTTACTTGAGGAGAACCGATCGAATGGCAGATACAGCAGACATCGTTGTTGTTGGTGGTGGCGTGCATGGCGCTTCGACGGCTTGGCATCTCGCGAAGCGGGGCGCTGGCAAGATCGTTCTCATTGAGAAAGACGGTATCGCCTCGGGAGCTAGCGGATGGTCCAGTGCGATTGTTCGAATGCACTATTCGTTGGAATCTCTGGTGAAGGTCACGATGTACGGTCGTGAAATGTATGGCGATTGGAAGAACATCGTTGGTGTCGGTGAGAGCGGATTCCGACAAGTCGGATTTCTGGTGCTGTTTCCTGAAGACGAGGTTGCACACGGTCGAGGCGTTGTCGAAATGCAGCAACGGCTCGGCATCGATGTTCGATATATCTCGGTCGATGAAGTCGGTGAAGTCGAACCACGGCTGGTTCGTGATGATGTTGCGGCAGGGGCGTGGGAACCGAATTCTGGTCACGCCGATGGATCGACAGTGGCGAATTCGTTTATCGCCGCAGCAAGAGAACTTGGCGTAGATGTTCGTGTTGGTCCTGAAGTATTTGGCGTAACTTCTGAAGGAGGGCGAGTTACCGGAGTCGAAACATCCGAGGGTGTTATTTCAGCGGAAACCGTTGTCGTTGAGGCAGGGTTTAGGACGAGTGCATTGTTGGCTCCGCTTGGAGTTGATCTGCCGATCACTCCGGTTCGTCATGCGATTTCTGTGGTCGAACGTACTCCTGATTTTGGCGATATCCATCCGGTGGTTTCGGATCGTGTTGCGCGTGCTTACTACCGACCCGAGCGTGGGACGTTGGCGCTGTTGGGTGAACACGATCCGCTGAAGGGTCCGGTCGATGACGAGGTCGAAACCGCTAAGGCTCCTCAACTTGATGAAGAGATAAGCCTGATCGAACGATTCGCTCACCGTTTTCCGGGTCAAGAGCTGGCGTCGAAAATGCAGGGCTATACAGGTGTTTACGATTGCTCGCCTGATTTTCAACCTGCGTTCGGCAAGGTACAGGCTATCGACGGGCTATTTGTTGGCGCTGGCTTTAGCGGTCACGGTTTCAAACTGAGTCCGGGCATTGGGAAGATTATGAGTGATCTGGTGGTCGATGGATCGACCGACATGATCGACGTTCACCCGTTCAGGGTGGAGAGGTTCGCGGAGAACGATCTGCTACTGCGTGGCGAAGGCTACTCGAATCGGTCGCTGGCGTAGGGTGCCATTGGCACGTTTTCTACGAAGGTTGGATGGAAGTCGTCTGCTTTGTGGTCTGATTTATCGTTGTGAGCTGTATGACTGGTGTTCGCCTATCCAAACAGTGGGTTCGAGCCGCCAAAGGAATCGATTGCTGTGCCTGTGATTGATAAGCTGGCGTCTGATGCTAGGAATAGCGCAACTTCTGCGATTTCGGCAGGGTCCATCAACTTAGGATTTTCAGATCGACCCTTGGTGTTGAACGCTTCTCTGAAGCCCTCGGTATCGGTTCCGCCGGGGCAGATAGCGTTCACGTTTATTCCGAATTCGTAGAGTTCTGCGGCAAGAGTTTCGGTGAAACTGATGAGTCCGGCCTTGGTCACTCGGTAAGCGCCACGACCCGCACCGCCTTTGCGTCCACCAATCGACGAGATGTTGATGATCTTGCCGTAGCCGCGGTCGATCA
>JAPKFF010000197.1:0-1600 GCA_028821715.1 Dehalococcoidia bacterium | reverse complement strand
GATGATGCGAAGTTGATCAGTTCAGTGGCGCAGTCGTGAACACTACGTGGAATGGTTGGCAGTAGATCATCACTGCGTTTTAGTTAGCTGCCTCGATCAGCTGGCAACGAGTAGTTATGGTTGCCTATGTTGCCCTTTAGCTAGCCAAGATCTAAGTAGTCCTCCAACATATAACGACCTTTCGGGTCGATCATAAGAAGCATGTGCAGGTCGGGGCCATTAGTTACGTTTATATCTTCCAGCCGAAGTACGTTTGTATTGTCCTTAAGGCGGTATATAGTTGCGACTCCACTTCCTTTATTTAGACGATGGCTACGCCTACAGCGATTACGTTATATTTGAGTTGCCCGAACAGTAAGAGACCGGATATTAGGTGATATAAGCACGTTCGCCTAGCCTCCGATTAATGCCATTTAGACCGTTCAATTCGTATACTCAATAGATGTTTATTGGCAATATTGAAGTAAAAGGGCTGGCGAGACTGGCTCCGATGGCTGGAATTTCTAACGCTGCGTATCGCACGGTCGCTCGTGAATGCGGAAGCGCGCTTACGACCAGCGAAGAGATCGACGCAACTGGTCTGACTCGTAAGAACACGAAGACTCGCTACGATATTGCAAAGTACCTACCGGAAGAGAAGCCGATCGCTCTTCAGATCCTTGGTTCCAACGCCGAAACGCTAGTTCCGGGTGCGCAATGGTTGCAGGATCAAGGCGCAGACATTATCGATCTCAACATGGGTTGTCCCGTTCAGAAAATTACGAAAACTGGCCGAGGTTCGGCGATGATGAAGGACGTTGAGAAGACCGCTAAAATCCTCAAAGCGATGCGTGCAGTTCTAACGATTCCATTCACTATCAAGATTCGTAGTGGTTGGGACGAAACACATCTGAACGCGGTCGAAGTAGCGAAGATGGCGGAAGACGTTGGTGTCGATGCGATTACCGTTCACCCTCGAACTCGTTCACAGCAGTTCACTGGTCTATCGAAGTGGGACATGATATCGCAGGTTGTAGATGCTGTGAACGTTCCAGTGACCGGTAACGGCGACGTGAAATCGATGTCGGACGCCAGACGCATGGCAGCTGAAACCGGTGTTGAGTCGGTGATGATTGGTCGTGGTGCGATGGGTAAGCCCTGGGTGTTCGACGAGTCGTTTGAGGATTTATCGCCAGATGGCAAATATGAATACCAGACGCGTGTCATCAATCGTCACATGCCTCTGATTATGGATCACTTCCCTGAGAAGGTTGGGCTGATTCAGATGCAGCGACACTTATCGTGGTACGCCGGTGGTCGAGATAGAGTGCGAACATTCAGGGTCGAACTTTTTGGTGCCGAGAGCTACCAGGAGACCCGAGACGTTTTCGATAGATACTGGGCTTCCGTCGACCCATCAGTTTCCGAACAGCCAAACATGGCGATTTTGTAGCTAGCGGCTCTTTTTGTATTACGATACTTCCGAGTCGCTAGAAATTCCAAACGACTTGGATCATCAGAAGTAGAAGGATGATTAGTGTCGCTCCGGCTAGTGTGTTCGCATTTATTGGTAGTTAGAGAAAGAAAACACGCTATATGAGCGATGATCGGCATTATTTCA
>JAPKFF010000007.1:0-32405 GCA_028821715.1 Dehalococcoidia bacterium | reverse complement strand
GGATGAAAAAATCTCAGTGACGGCTGGAGATTCTATTTTGGTACCGCACAGTGTTGATCATGGTTTCAAGAACATCGGTAACAACAAACTAAAAGTCCTTGTTATTTGGGGATCACCCAAACCTAAACAACCAGGGTGATCTAACAAATTCAGAAAATTCCATACACGCGGGATGCGGGCGTGTGATTCCATCCACTGTCTCCTAGTTGCCTAGAGCGTCGACAAGAGCAATACACGAATCGACCGACTGTTCGCAAAGTAAAACGGTGTTACCAACAACAGCGAACGCCTTGTACTTGGTGACTGCGGAACCACCCGAAACTACCTTCTTCAAAAGAGGGTTCAGATCAATCGCTTTTGACGCATTTTCAAATCCTGTAGTTTTGGCAACGTCGTGAGATTCGTAAAACCGCACCTCGATATCCTTTGCATCAAAGAATCCGTACCAGATGTCGGTGGACTGGGGGATCGTTTCGGTATCGTATTGCTTAGACTTCTTCCACCCTGCAGCTACGTAATCTTCAAGGGTGAACAACTTGCCGGGTAAAAGGATTCTAGAGACTTCAGCGAAATCGTTGTCTGCCCCCATGGCTTCGGTTTTTGTCCCCCCTGAATCCGACCCTGAAACACAAGCGATTGATAGAGAAACTATCGCTAGCACAATCACGAACAGGAACAACCTGACGAACTTCTTGAGGTTGCTGACACATGGAAAATAGGTCATAAAGGGAGGTTCCTCGGGTGCTGAATAACTAGTAAAAAGGTTACCAGAAACAACAGATAACTCACTCCTGCGTAGTGGGGTAGTGGGCGCGTGTGACTCGAGTGGGTGTGCGTGAGGTGTTAGACCGGCGATAGGCGACCCCCACTTGGTACACAGGGATGTGTGTGGTGACGGTGCTGAAGGTGATCCGCCGACATCCCTAGGGTGTCACAGTGGCTGTTGACAGTGGATTGTTACGCCACTCTAGGCTTTGAGAAATATAGTGGCGAGGTCTTCGGGACAAAGTTCGATACGAGAGGAAGTTGTGAGTATCTTCACTCAGTCACCTCGCTGCGTTGACACGGTCAAAACGTGCAGCAGGGTGCAGCGAGTGAGCATCATTTACCGGTGATTCCCATAAGAATGCCTCTCGCCCGGCAACGGCATGAGATTGCTGCAAGAGGCGGGGGGCGATGTGTAGTCCGGTGACTATGCTCTTTCCTTGAGCCGCGGGTTGGCCCATTCGTCCAGACCCATTGAGGCGAGGAACAGTCCGGTAAAGAGCAGAATGAAAATCACTATGGGAGGTCCCCACCACCAATACATTCCACGGATGAGGGCATTGTAGAAGTCCTGCCAGAACAGGATATTGCCTAGCGTTGAGATATTGGCGGGCCCTAGGCCTAAGAACTCGAGACCCGTGGCCGCTAAGATAGATCCAAGCACAGCTCCTACGAATGACGCGAGAATGTAGGGCATCAGGTTTGGCATCAGTTCCCTGAATATGATGGTCATGTTGCTCTCGCCCGAGAGTTTAGAGAGCTCAACAAACGAGCGCTCGCGTAGCGTTAGCACTTGGGAGCGGATCACCCTTGCCGGCCCCATCCATGCAAAGAGAGCGATGATGAGCGCCATCATCTCTAGACTCACGACGCGAACGGCGCTCGCGAGCACAATGAGCACCAGTAAACCGGGTATCGTCAACATCACGTCCGTTAAGGTACGCAAAACATTGTCTATGAAGCCTCCGTAATATCCACCCACAAGGGCTATTGTTACCCCGAACGCCACTCCGAGTGCACCTGCGAGCAGACCGACACGCAGCGACGCTGGCGTCGCTTCAATCAACCATGCCAGCATGTCGCGACCCATCGCATCTGTGCCCAGTAGATTTTCTGAGTTGGGTGGCAGGCTCTGAGTGACGGAGCCGACCTCGGTATTAGCCATGTCGACGAAGATCGGCCCGGCGTAGCCAAATAGAAGTACTACAAGGACCATCGCCAAACCGGCCGTTAGCTTTATATTGTTGTTGGCGAATCGACCAACACGCTTAAAGTATCCGGGGTTGAACGTGTTGCCACTGTTCTGATCAAGAGTTGATTCTGCCATTTATCGCCTTTTGTACGTGATTCTCGGATCCAGGATCGGATAGATGAGGTCCATGATGAATAGAACTACCGCTGTCGAGGCGATGATCATTAGCACGATCCCCTCTATAAGGAAGAAGTCTTGCTGGCCAATCGCCATCCGCAGTAACATCCCCAGTCCAGGGTAGGAGAAGATTACTTCGAGCAGAACCTGTCCTGAAATGACACTACCTAGAGCAAGCGCAAGCGCCGTGGTCTGCGGCAGAAGAGTATTTCGAATTCCGTAGTCGAGAAATAGACGACGTTCCTTCAGACCCTTTGCGTCCCCCAGCTGTATGAAGTCTTCCCCGCCAATGGTTACTACCATGGCCCTCATGCCCAGTCCCCAAAAACCGATTGCAGCGATGATGATAGAAAAAGCCGGGAGGATAGCGTGGTACGCCATGTTACTGATCGTTTTAAAGTCGAAGGCGGGGATCATACCGTAGTCAATTCCCGCGCCAAGCGGGAAAATCCGCCATGTAAGGCCTAAGCTGAATATGAGCAGGAGACCGAGCAGGAAATAAGGAATCGCTGCAGTGCTCATGAAAACGGGCAATAATAACCGCAGTAGAGCTGGGGAGCGTCGCCAAGCTATAAGGGCACCTAAGGCTGAACCGATTACGGCCGCGATCAACGTGGACGTACCGATCAGAACGATTGTCCAAGGAGCGGCGCGCATAATCTCATCGCTCACACGCGAAGGGTAGCGAGCTAGGGAGTAACCCAAGTCACCCCTCGACAAGTTGCCTAAGTAGTTAATGTACTGTACGCCAATAGGCTTATCTAGGCCAAATTTGGCTTGGTAAGACTCGATGATTGCATTGATATCTCCCATCTCGTTACCGCTAAGGGTCGACATCTGGAGAACCTTCTGCTCGATAGGATCACCAGGAGCCAGTCGGGGCAGAAAGAAAACTAGGGTGATGGCAACCCAAATCATCAATAGGAAAATTATGAATCGCTGTATTACGTAAATAGGAGTCAATCAGGTCGCCTTGGCGTATTGTGTTTGTGATGGGCTTGTGATGGGCTCGAACATTATATTGAGGTACACCAACGAGTCAATCTAATTTTTGCCTGTCTGGGGTAACAAGTAACCATAGTAAATTCTTCGACAATTTACCGTGTTAGACATTGGTTTGAAGCAGGAGTACCCTACCCCGCAACATGTGCAAATGTTTTTGAGACACCTTAAAAGTCAACGCTAAAATTTGTGCGGTTAGTTTAAACCTAGGTCTGTTCCTGAAACTCAGTGGTGTCACATAAGCAGGGATTTCGGACCCCGGCCTATTTTTGTAATAGGGAGAATTAGTTAAAATGAGTACGATCAGGTTACGTAAAACCTTCTGGATATTAATGCCTTTCGTAGTAATGGCAATTTTAGTTGGTTGTGGTGGTGATGAAGAGGCAGCGGTCTCTGAGTCAGCAGCAAAAACTGAACCAGCAGCAGCAGCTGAGAAAAAAGCTGAGCCAGCCAAAAAAGCTGAGCCAGCCAAAAAAGCTGAGCCAGCCAAAGAAGCACCAGCTGAGGATAATGTTCCTGCATCGGCAAAAGACGTTAAGGATGTCCCACGTAATAGGACATTAGTCTTTACCGGCTGGAGTGATTACTACAAAACTCAGCACGATAACGTTGAGAATTTCAATACTTGGATGCCAGGTAACCAACATTCTCGACATGCCTTGAACAAAGGTCATACTGAATACCTGTTTTACACTAACCTGAATACAGGCGAACTTGTTCCATGGATCGGTGAGTCATTCGAGTACAACTCGACAATGGACAAGATTGACGTTGTGTTGCGCTCAGGCGTCAAGTGGTCCGACGGCGTGCCGTTCACGGCCAACGACGTGAAGTTCACGGTTGATATGGTGATTGCTAACTCACCTGATATGAACCGCTCGAGTAATTGGGCAGACATGATCAAGAGTGTGGACGTCACGGACGATCTCCACTTCTCTATCACCCTGAACCGTCCTGACCCACGATTCTTCGTAAACCAGTTCGGTCTCGGGCATGAGAACCACACGGCTATCATCGCGAAGCACGTATGGGAAAACGAAGATGCGATGACTTTCACCAACTATGACCCAGCCAAGGGCTGGCCTCTAGGAACCGGCGCGTACGAGTTAGTAAGGTCTACGCCAGAAGCGCAGATTTACGACCGTCGTGACGATTGGTGGGGAGTTGAAAGCGGTTTCACGGATCTGCCGGAGCCTGAACGGCTCTTGTTCATCCCCGTAGCTGATGACGATGTTGCTGGACAGTTGTACATCAATAACGACCTTGACTACGGTCCACCCCTTTTGAAGGGTACGTTCGAAGCAGCTAAGGGTAGGAACCCTGCTCTACGTTCATTCAATTCTGAAGGACCTGTATGGGGCGCTCCAGACGGCTGTAACTTTGTGCTGATTATGAACAACCAGAAGAAGCACTTCGATAACGTCGATGTTAGGTGGGCTATCAACCTCGGTATCAACCGAGACGAAGTCTCCAAATTGGCCTACGAGGGCGGCATGCCACCAGTGTCACTCCCGATATCGTCGTATGGAGTCAAGCAGTACTTGCCATTAATGCAGGACATCATTGACAAGTACGACGCGGGTACCCACGACCTCGCCAAATCCGCTGCTCGCATGGAAAAAGCCGGGTACAGTAAGGACTCTGAAGATTACTGGACCAAGGACGGAGAACGGGTAGAGATAACCCTTGAGATTCCTTCGTGGATGCGACCGCAAGGTCCGATATTAGAGAAGCAGCTACAAACTGCCGGCTTTGATATCGTCTTCAAACAGGGTGAGCCAGCGACCATCGGTGACCGTCTGCAAATGGGCGAGACCGAAGTCATCTGGGTACAGTGTGGTTCAATCAATGAGCCATATGACACCTTCAAGTCTTACCACTCGAAGAACTCAGCACCTCCAGGTGAGAAATACGCTGGAGCTGTACAGGGTGGTCGTTACGAAAACCCTGAGATGGATGCCATTCTCGATGAGATGGAAGGTATGATCCACTCACCAAACGATGCAAGGTACGTGGAGCTGGCTCGTGCAGCTGCAGAACTGTACCTACGTGACATGCCGGTAATCCACATAGCTGAAGAACAGCACGTGGTAGTCCAGAACACGAAATACTGGAAGGGCTGGCCAGGCGTTGAAGACCCGTATGCGGCGCCTTACCCGCCGTGGAACGGTCACTACCTGATCACGATGAACCTTCAAGCGACAGAATGACCAGGGGGCTCGGTAAGATACTGAGCTCGACTAAGAGTTCATACTCTTAGAAAGCAACTAACTTGCTTAATTAGACGGGGGGCGGATTTTCCGCCCCCCGTCTTTCTTTAAACACTGTTTTAAAGAACACGGATTCCAAATCAATTAGTTACTGCACAAAAGTTAAATATTCGTTAGCGAGTGATCGTTCATCTAGCAATTTGAATGCTAGATTTCGGCTGGGCTTATAGTGTTTTAAAGTCATTTTCTGGTTTTATTTCGAGTAAAATCTGGTTCTTCACTGTGGACGAATGAGGGCGCCGTTTGCTCCGCACTCTGTTATTAAACCGAATCTTTAGCTAGCGACAGGTGACTGATCCCAGATGACATATAGCCGTTTCAACGTAGCTCTGTTGTTCAAATCCGTCGTCTTATTTACAGGTTGCTTTATTGCAGCTTGTAGTGGATCGACCATGCCCACACCTGAGCTCGCTCCTGACGATGGCATTGTGCCGTTCATCAACATTGCCCGTGAGGCTCTGGGTGACAACGCATTCGTGAACAACTGGCATCCGGGCGTAGCAATTTTCGACTACGACCGTGACGGTGACATGGACTTCTACATCACCGTTGCCGACGGAACTTCTGACAAACCCGAGGCACCAGGTGGTCCCAACCTCCTGTTTCGCAATGATGGCGACGGTGTGTACACGGAGACCGCTGCCGAAGCCGGGGTGGACGCTTTCGCGAGCAACAGCACGGCGCCGGCAGTATGCGATATCAACAACGACGGCTACCAAGATCTCTACGTGGCCTCCTACGGCAGGATTGGCGACGGTCTTGACTACCGATCGGTAGACCCAATATTTTACTTCCGCGAGGCACCCGGCCTCCGTCAAGCCGTAACGGATCGTCTGTTTCTGAACCGAGGGGATGGCTCGTTCGAAGACATCACGGCTTCGTCTTTCGGGGATGCAGTCAATATTCGGTCGGGCATCACGGTTGCGTGTGCCGACGTCGACGGTGACGGTTGGCTCGATCTGTTTGTCGGTAACCGCGCTGACCAGGATTTTATTCGGTTCGACGATCCGCGTCACCATGGGCATTACAACGTCCTCTATCGTAACAATGGAGATCTTACTTTCTCTGACATTACTGAGGAGGCAGGCTTGATGGGGCCTCAAATCCTGATGTTGGACCCTGAGGGCGCACCCATGGAGTGGAAAAACCCGACGACCGGCGAGGTGACGCGAGGCTACGATCCCACCGTACGCGATACGATGGGAAACGTCGTTGGGGACCCCACTGGACAAACGCTATCCACCCTATTTTTCGACCACGACGATGATGGTGACCCTGACCTATGGATTGCCGACGATGGAGACACACTTAAGGTCTATCGAAACGATTCTTTGGACGGTGAGATCAAGTTCACACCAATCGAATCCGAGATGGGAATCGACGACGTCGGCGCTTGGATGAGTTTCGCTGTTGCCGACTACGACGGTGATGAAGATCTCGACATCTTCATCAGCAACATTGGATTCCATTTCCTTCTCGCCCAGAAGCCGACTGTCCCGTCCGGTGATTGTGCCTATAGCCAGCAGTTTGGCTGGGGTACCTGCTATCACTACCTGCTTCGGAACGATGGCATAAGGGACGTGCCCAACGTGGGCGCTGTGCCCGTCTTTACTAACGTTGCATCAGAGACAATGGTCAAGCCGAGCAAGGCTATGCCGCCGGCGTCTCTTGACCCGTCGAATATCCTTCCCGAGTGGGGTATTGAGGGGCCGAAGGGCTTGTCAGCCTACGACTTCGGATTTGGGACAGTCTTCTTCGATTATGAGAATGACGGTGACCAGGATCTTTACTGGCTCGGGGCAATGGGCGGTCGCGGCGAAGGACCTAACGGCCAGATGTACAAGGGTGTCGGGCGAATGATGCGTGGGGACGGCGCTGGATCGTTCGAGGATATTACTGTGGAGGCGCATCTCCTCGACGCACAGGGTGTTGACTACTCCATTACAGACCCTGACGATCCAAAGTTCGATGCCGAACGGCAACGCATGGCTCCCCGCTTCCACGAGAATGGCAAGGGGCTCGCGAGTTGCGATTTGAATGGTGACGGAAACGTCGATCTCATAGGGACCAACAGCAATGGCCCTACATTCATTGGAGATTCGATCATAGACTTTTTCCCTGGTCCCTTATTCGTCTGGCAAAACGGCGGCGATGGCGGACACTGGATCTCGCTCCGGCTGAAGGGTCGGATGGGAGTCGATGGCACCGGCAGTAATGCCGATGCCGTGGGCGCTAGAGTGTTCGTAACCGCAGATATTGGTGACGGCAAGTTACACACACAGGTACGCGATGTTCTTGCCAGTTCGACATTTCTCGGGATGAGCTGCCTCGACCTGCACTTTGGTCTTGGTGAGGCATCGAAGGTGAACGAGATATCGATTCTATGGCCGAGCGGAGTGCGGCAGATCCTCACAGATGAAAATGTCGACCAGGTCTTAGAAGTCGTCGAGCCAGCAGGGGAGTAGCGTGTGCTATCGCGTGTTGAGACTAATTGGCAACCGCACGACGCTCTTACTCGAATCTGGATCCGCAACCCACAGGGCATCTCCGTCGAATAGAATCTGCTCGGGATTAATGTTGACGCGCCATCGACCGGAAATCGTCCCACTTGGAGTGATGCGAATCACTTCGCGTTGCTCCGAATCTCCCACCCATACAGCATCGGATGAAGTTCCTATACCGGCAATCTTATTAGCTACTTTAAACTCCGTTTGGCTGCCGTCCGACGGGTTGATTCGCAATAGATAACCCGGTGCAGAGCCGCGAGCCCAGATGGCTCCTGTTCCCCATGCGATGGGGGCCGCTAGGGATCTGCTTATGCGCGTCTCGTAGGATCCATCGATATCAATTCGTAGAAGGCCGTTCGGTCCATAAACCCATGCTCGCTCGCCGTCTGAGACGATGCCGGTAATCACGGCGATCACTTCTCGATGCGGCTCAAAGCCGGAATCGCTCACCCTGCCTACGATTCTCCGCCCATTAGATTCCACAACAGCCCAGATGCCGTCCTCGGCTGATGCAAGTCCTATCACCTTCCCTGGAACACCATGATCGACTGGCTCGCCGCCGGTCGGTATCTGAACGATAACCTCCTTATCTGTGCCAACCCAGATGTCGTCTCCGGAAACAGTCGACTGTACGGGCTTTCCTCCCAAGACCAGATCCCGAACAATATGCCCGTCGAGTGACAGTGCCAAAAGGTGCTCTCCGCGCGCGTTTAGTATCCAGATATTAGTCTCCTCAAAGGCCAACTGAAACGGCTTAGCGTCTAAGAGTTCCTTCACAGCGATATGGACCGGTCGTACGTCTCCCATAGCCTCATATGGATACGCTATCCAGAGCCCAGAAGTGTCTGTTTGACCACAGACCCTCCAGATTCCACCACCTTTGCAAAGGACGAATATGACGCGAGAGGCGGCATCCTCGGATCTCGGGCAAGCGTAGCGGTATTTAATCGTGCCGTCGTCAGCGTCAGAGAGGAGCGTTATCTGCCTCGTTGCCGCAACCACTGCAATTTCTTCGCTCTGAGGTGGAATCGAGACGTCACGATCAAATAACCCTCCTTTAGCGGGATCCCAGGGCTTGAACTTCACTAATCCTTCTGCATCGTCTACTGACAAGACGCGGAAGGACACCGGGTCGCCGAAGGGTCCGCGACACGGCTCTCCTGGATCACCCCATGTCAGCCGATCCCAGTCATATGACCGGCTGCCATCCAGCATGCCACCCAGAATCTCTGCATACTCGGGCGTTGACGCGGGTAGCACAGAAGGAGCGTCCACTGTGACATCCTTCGACGCTATGCGGCTGGCGACTGTGTACCAGTTCAGTATGGCCTGCTTGAACTCCGTGGCCGCGTTGCCCTGAATTGTTTCGACACCGGTCTCTTCTTCAAAGCCTGTTTGAAACCGGGTAATTCGGCCGGTTGACCAGCGGTCCTCCGAGGCATCAATGTAGTCCCAGCCTAGAGCTGAAACTCCGATAGCCATAAGGGCTAGTACGCCTCCCGTGAACGTGATGCGAAAACTGGTCCAGTTGCGATATCGGGCAAAAAATTTTGAAATATATACGGCAGCGATCGAAACGCAGATTCCGAATACCGCACCCCATAGAAGCGCACCAGTGGCATCGCTCGCCCAGAAAGAGATCGACTTATCGAAGGGTGTAAAAAAGCGGTATTCGTGGTCGAGACCTAGTATCGCACCAATGATTGCGCCGATAATTACGACGATCGACAATCCGTTCATTCTGTAAACAATCCGTCAGGTTAAGGAGCAAAAACTTTTAACTTAATCTGTATACGTAAATTAGCACCAGAATAGTGTCCTGAGAGCTAATTTACAGGATCTAATATTGCGTTATTCTCAGCGAACGCGCTTGCAATATCGGTGTTATCCATTACTTCGCTATCCCGGTGGAGGAAGCAACCGGCGACGACGTGTGGACGGATTTGGAAAAGCGGTGGCACTTCAAGATGGCACATATCCATCACTGCCGGGCACCGATCTGCAAATTTGCAACCGTTGAGTTCCGTCACACCCTCGTTGACCACTCTTGAGTTGGTTTGCGAGCCCCAAGGGGTCTTAGGATCGGGTTGGGGAACCGAGTCAACTAGGAGTTGTGTGTACGGGTGATTCGGCTGTTGGATGACCTCTTGCATCGTACCTGCCTCAACGACAGAACCTTCATACATGATCATGAGGTTGTCGCTGATTTGATACGCGGTGGTGAGATCGTGGGTGATATAAACTACGGATATCCCCAGATCATCTTTTAGTTTTTGGATGCTTTCGAGAATCGTGGCTCGAAGAGAGGCATCTACCATAGAAACAGGCTCATCGGCCAAGATGATGCGGGGCTTCAACAACAGGGCGCGGGCAACCATTACACGCTGTCTCTGGCCTCCGCTCAGTTGGTGGGGATAGCGGCCGAGTGTTTCGTCAGGCTGTAGACCCACCGTCAACAAGGCCTCTTCGATCAACTCGTTGCGGGCGGATGTTGTACTAGCAATCTCAAAATTCTTCGCTGGTCGGTGAAGGACGTGATCGACTTTGTAGAAGGGGTTGTACGACTCGAAGGGATCCTGAAAGACCGGCTGTACCTCCCGCCTGTACTCCTTCATCTCCCTACGCGTCATACCACTCACGTCCTTGCCCTTGTAGAGGACGCTGCCTTTTGTGGGCTCGATGATTCCCAGCAGCAGGCGCGCCATAGTGGACTTACCACTACCGCTCTCTCCGGCTATGGAAGTGATCGCCGGATTGTCCTCAGAGATCGTCAACGAGATGTCATCTACGGCTACGGTCACATTCTGGCGGTTGAACATGCCACCGCCAAAGATCTTGGAAACATTTCGTAGCTCTAGCAGTGGTGCCATTATTCCTTATCTCCTTCGAACAGATGACAGGAGGCCGATTGACCTGGCCCCACATTGCGTAGAACCGGTTCATTTACCCTGCACGTATCCATCACAAACGTACACCTGGGGTTAAACGAGCATCCTGCAGGGAGGTTGGCGAGTGTCGGTGGCAACCCAGGTATTCCACTCGACTGGAGCCTGTGGTTGAAGGAGGGCAGGCTCTGGATGAGCGCCTGAGTATAGGGATGTTGTGCATTCTCGAATATCGCTTCCACCGGTCCAAACTCGACAAGCTTGCCCGCGTACATGATCCCAATTGTGTCGGCGAACTGAGCGATCAGACCCATGTCGTGGCCTATCAATATTACGGAAGCTGATAGGCCCTCTTGCAACTGACCGAGGGTTTCCATGATCTGGCGCTGCACCACTACGTCCAAAGCACTGGTCGGTTCATCGGCGATGATCAGTTTAGGGCTTAAGGACGTAGCTATCGCCATAGCGACACGCTGCTTCATACCACCGCTGAGTTCATGAGGAAACATTCTGGCTACCGAAGACGTCAGACCAACGGTGCGTAATAGCTCTTGAACACGGTCGTTCAACTCCTCCTTGGTTGGCTTCTCGCCCTCGGCGTGATCGATTATGCCGTCGATAATCTGCCTTTGGACCCGAATCACAGGATTCAGGGAGTTGAGAGCTGCCTGAGGCACGAGAGCAATTTCAGAGAGGCGCGTCAAGCGCATTTCCGCCCGGTTCATCGCTAGCAGGTCTCGACCGGTTAGATAGACATGACCACCATGGACACGGCCGGGCGCTTTCGTCATCCCCATTAATGCAGTGGCGAGTGTGCTCTTACCGCTGCCAGATTCGCCAACAAGTGCTAATCTCTGACCTTGGCGCAAGGTGAAACTGACCCCGTCCACGGCTTTGACTACGCTCCGAGGTGTGTCGTAGTAAACACGCAGATCATCCACGACAAGCACGTCGTCAGATGTGGTGCTCGTTTCTGCTACTGGCTGACCAGTCTGAACCAAAATCATTACTCCATTAGCGAAATATCGAACTGTTTATAATCTCGGCGCTGTTCACAATACTTCTCATCTATCTCATCCAATTGTCGCCAGACTACTAGACAGTAAAAAAAGATTCTTCATCGAGTTTCACACGAGGTCGCCAGTATACTCATATAGTTTAACTAACTAGTATGCATTTACCGGTAAATACGTTACTTATCAGCAAAAAACAGAGCCTTAGGTATTTTAGTTGGATAAGTATGACGATTTGGAACACATCCAGTAATCTCTCGACTGAGATTTTCTAGGACAGCGTGGGCAATGTCACCGAGTACACCCTGATTACCTGAACAGGTACTTTTCCACCGCTCGGAAACGCTGGCTTCCAACGTCGTCTGTGAGGCGTTCCGAATTCAATCACCTGAGTGACAGCGGGATGAATCGGTACCTCAAATACTGAGATCTCTATTTCTACAATTTTCATTTGTGCTCTGATTATCCGAACTGAATCGCTCGGACTGGTGCTGTTTGGAAAATCCTATAAAAAAAGCCCAGATACACATGGTATCTAGGCTTTTTTAGTTCGGGCGTATCGCTACACCGGATCAATAAGCGTTAGAAGATTTTCACAGTTTGTGAATGCTTGTTGGGATTCATCTCCCTCACAGAAAAGAATCATGTTGCCCCGAATCACGTATTCAAGATAACGGGCCGAATATGAACAGCCTGAATGAGGGGTTCCACTTGCTCTGCTGCATTTTTTGCGGTCTTTTTCACCTTCTTCCCATAGAACCTCATCACCTACTACCACTGCATCATCGCCAGTTATAGAATCTGCATAAAGTATTCCCTGTTCAACAGCATCTTCGTGAGTGGGGTAGAAGCGAGCTTCGTAGTCGAGTTGGTTGTAGATGACCTTCCAAGCTTCGAGAGCTCCAGGAAGCTCTTCTACATCATAATCCTTGAATCCCTTCACACCGAAGGCATCCTTTAGATCACCGATTACATATATACGGTCATTATCCACAATACGCGCAACGCCTACTTCGCCGCCGCTCGATGCTGAGTCGGAACCGCAAGCGGCTGCAGCCATCGCTACAAAAATGGCTACTACAACGGCAATTGGGATATTTCTTGTTGTCAAATTATTCAATGACATGATTTATTGCACTATCAGCATAAGCTCGGAACATGCGAGATGAGACTCTGCGGTGTCCTTGCCCTGACACATAAGAATCATGTTTCCGACAACAATGTAGTCAAAGTATTTTGGGTTGTCGCATTTGCCTGAGTGGTGTCCACCATTACCGGCGCACTGTCGACGGTCGCTGATGCCCTCGTCCCAGCGCTGTATGTCCTTGAGAATCGAAGCTTCAGCACCGGTGGCTTCGTCTGCGAAGTCGACTCCTTGAGCCATCGCTGTCGCGTGGTCAGGGTAAAAACGAGCTTCGTATTCTTTGCGCTTGTATGGGTCGGTTCCGTAGAAACCGTAAACGGCTGCTACTGCTGCATCGAGCCCTTCGACATCGTAATTGTCATCAGTCTTGAATTTCGGAGCGTCTTTAATGTCGTCCGCTGTGTAGATACGGTCTGTGTCGTCGATCTTGGCGATTATTTCATCTGATTTTGATTCAACACTTTCTCCACTATCGCTCCCGCAAGCTAGTGCTGCAATGGATAGTGCTGCGACTGCTAAAAGCAGCATAAGCAGCCGTGCCCTGCTGCTGTTTGCCTGATTCATAAAATAGCTCCCTATCGTTGTTCGAATCTCACCTGTTGCATATGATGAAAATGAGTTCGCTGGCGGCTTCTCCAAATATACCTGTTAACAACTCCATAGTCATTCACTCGCTTAACTAAAATAATGAGCGACTACTATCATCGACTTTCTGAAAGCGTAATTATGCGCCTTCACCTCGAAGTAAGTTGACGAAAGGCGCACATTGGTCGAGGGAATGTTCCGAAGTTCGTCCTTCGCAAAGAATTACGATATTACCAAGAATTACGTAATCGTAGTAACGAGGGTTTTGACTGCCTCTTGATCCGCCTCCGACTATTATTCGCCGATCACGTACGCCTTCATCCCACATCGCATCTTCGGAGTTGAGTGACGCACCCTCGCCAGAGGCGTCCTCGGCGAAAGGCGTGCCTTTCTCGACGGCTACTTGGTGACTGGGGTAAATACGAATTTCGTAATTGAGCGATCCAAGACCAGGCGGAGTCCAGAAGCCAACGTAAGCTTCCTCAGCTCCATCGAGTCCTTCAATATCGTATGTTTTGCCAAGTTTCCATCCGACGTTTTTGACATCGTCGACCGTGAGCAGGCGCTCAAAATCAGTCACTTTGACTAGATCTGCACCGTAAGTATTGTCCGATGTGTCGGCACCACAGCCGACCACCGTGATCAGTAGGACGAGCAGCGCTATAAGAAATATCAGCGGTAATCTGCTGGAGTTCGTTTTATTCACTCGGCACCAGCGCGTTCGCCATCAAACCGCATCGTTCAAGTGACGTTTCAGGCTCAGAACCTTGGCACAGCATTACGATGTTTCCAAAAATTGCGTAGCTAGCGAATTTCGGTCCGATACCGCTTCGAGCTCCCCCGCCAACACCACCACCAATGATGGTTCGGCGATCTTTGATGCCTTCCTTGAAAGTAGCGTCATCTTCGCTGAGAATTGCATTTTTACCGGTGCCTTCAAGTGCCATGGGAGTTCCTTGTTCAACTGCTGTCTGATGAGAATCGTAGACACGAATCTCGTAGTCGTATGGTTCTCCGCCGCCGATCCTCATAAAGCCATAGCTAGCTTCTGTGGCACCAGGTAGTTCGTCTGTCGAGTAGTTTTTGAGTTCTTTGTATGGCGTCGCCAGAACGTCATCCAAAGTGAAAATCGTACGCGGATCACTGATCTGTGGAAATTTTTCGTCTTCACTGGCACCTGATCCGCAACCGGCGATAAGAATGGCCGAGATGGTCAGCAGTGCGATAAATAACGTTAGGTAGTGCACCGAGAGCGCTTTCGGGGTTTTAGATATCAAGTAGTAGGTACCTCAGTGATTATGAGCGACCGGCGGATGATACCGGTTTAGATCGAACGGTCAATTTGCAGTTGAGGTCATTACCGAGATATCCGGTTTCGGGAAAGATAGAAAAAATAAGGAATCTCGATAAGTTAAACCGGAGATACGGAAATCGTTTGGCTCGCCTCGTTGAAACGCTTGATAGTCGTGCCAAAGACAGCCTGTTTCTCATTCTTTCGCTTTCGAATCTTTAAACAAACGCCAGTCAAGAACCTGTTCAACTTGATCCCAATTAAGTGTAAACCCTCTTCGACTAGTTACTGGTCGATGGACTGGCAAACCTTGGTAAAAAGCTAGTAGTGACCACCATCCTGCTGCACGGGCTCGACTGGCCCCGGTTGGACACGAATCTTGCTGCCCACCAGTAAATGTAGGCGATCTTCGACTTGAATCGCTTAGTCGGCTGGCTGGTCGACCCTGTACAACGGGTAGAGATGAATCTCGGCTTTCGACGTTAGCACCGTGTTCGAATCGATTACTTCGTTCACATCGAACAATTCGCAGTCGTTACAGCCGGGTATTTCTGTCGCTAGCGCTATTAGTGACAGAAGAAACCAAATATTTAGTCGATACGAATTGAACTCTGGCGACTTCATGGCGTTAGTATTTACGAACTCGACCCACATTTTGGGTTGATGCGGTCAAACAGCTCGATAACTAACGAGTGGAGTTGAACATTGAACGTGCTGATAACCTCGGCTGCTTCTGCAACGGCGCAAATCATTATTGGCGCACTGGGCGGTAGTCATACACTGCGCCTGACCGATCTTCCTAACAATGCCAGCGGTGACGTCATCGCAAACGAACTTGGACACGAGTCCGAAACCGACGAACTTCTAGCGGGTATTGATGCGGTTGTTAACATCGGATATGAAGGTCAGTCTGGGTCGAACACCCATTTAATGGACTACCACACTCGTCGAATGTACAACCTACTTCAGGCTGCTTCTGATGCGGACGTGAAGCGCTACATCAACATCAGCACATTGAAGTTATTTCAGGATCATGAGGAAAATCTCGTAGTGACTGAAAAATGGCGCAGCGATCCTCCAGCGGAAGACATTGATCTTTTGGTTGCGCACATGGCCGAATACGTCTGCAAAGAGTTCGCTCGTGACAGGCTCATCCAAGTGGTAAACCTCCGATTAGGCTGGCCGTTCGTTGGTGATTCGTCACCGAGAGCAGACGATACCGCAGCTATATCTCACGACATGATCGGCGAATCGATTACGGCTGCTCTAACGACGCAAGAGTTGATTCAGTGGCAGGACATTCACGTTCAGTCTCCAGTTGATCATCAGCGATTCATTACAAAAACTGCTGCTAGATTATTGCCTGAACTAGCAGGAAGGCTCTCAGGATGAAGATTCTGATTCTTGGTGGAAACGGAATGTTGGGACCTTGGGCTGTAAAAGCTATGCAGGATCGCCACAATATTCTGCTGACCGATATTAACGATCCGTATCCTGAATACACCGGTAAATTTCAGAAGCTTTCAGTCGATGATGTTGAAAGCGTCGTAAAAGCTGCCGAAGGCATGGATATGATCGTCAACCTCTCAGTTTTACGACCACATCGTCAGATTGCGTTCGACGTGAACACGATGGGCAACTACGCCATGATGGTCGCTGCACATGAACACCGGATCAAACGTGTCATCACTACTGGTCCGCACTTCCAGATGGTCGGGCAGCAGTACGAAGAGTGGGATTTTGATCTCACTCCCGATATGCCGGCAGCACCCGGCACACGGCTTTATGCCCACACAAAGGCGCTGGGGCAGGAGATCTGCCGAGTGTTCAGCGAGCGACACGGCATTCAGGTCATCACGTTGTTGTTCTACAACATGAAGCATTCTTGGAACTTGGTTGGGCCTGAAGCTCCCGTGGTCTACCACGAGGACATGGTTCCGTTCTCGACTGCTTGGCAGGACTGCGGAACTGCTGTTCTAGCGGCGGTTGAAGTGTCCCAGGAGCGACTTGCCTCTAAAAACGAATCCTTCTTCATCTTACCCGATTTGCCACACCGCAAATTCGACAATGAAAAGACAGGGCGGGTGCTTGGATGGAAGCCTCGATATCAGTTGGAACGTCTCTGGAATAAGGATTCTCGAAATCCTGAAAGCAATCTGACCGAAGCTTTCTAGTCGAGCGTGTTAGTAAGAACGAAAAAGCCCCCGGATGCAATCATCCGAGGGCTTTTTTTTATTCACGTCGTTATGAGAAACTAAAGGTCTTTCACTTCCGAAATTATCTTATCTACTGAGTCCTTGGCGTCACCGAACAGCATCTGAGTCTTGTCGAGGAAGAATAGTTCGTTCTGCACCCCGGCGAATCCAGTTGACATTCCACGCTTCATCATGATGACCGACTGAGCGGCATCGACGTTCAGAATCGGCATTCCATAGATCGGACTCGACTTGTCGGTTCGTGCCGATGGGTTAGTCACGTCGTTCGCGCCGATCACGACAGCAACGTCGGTTCGCTGGAACTCACCGTTGATTTCGTCTAGATCCTTCAGCTCGTCATAAGGCACGTTTGCCTCGGCAAGAAGTACATTCATGTGACCCGGCATTCGACCTGCAACAGGGTGAATGGCGTAGCGAACGCTAATGCCTTTTTCCTTGAGTAAGTCAGCAAGCTCACGAATCTGGTGCTGAGCCTGAGCAACTGCTAAGCCGTAACCGGGAACGAAGATCACTGACTGTGCATACGCCAGCATCATTGCTGCATCTTCAGCTTGAATCGAAGTGACCGGACGATCGTCGTCGCCACCACCAACTGCTGCGCCATCTTCAACACCGAATCCACCGAGCATTACGTTCGCCAAAGATCGGTTCATCGCCTTGGTCATGATCCTTGTGAGAATCAGACCCGATGCACCGACCAGCGAACCAGCGATGATAAGGATGGTGTTGCCAAGCACGAAACCAGTCGCTGCTCCAGCGATACCTGAGTACGAGTTCAATAGAGCGATTACCACTGGCATGTCGGCTCCACCAATTGGAATCACAACAAGGATTCCGAGGGCAAGAGCAATTGCGCCAGCGATCATGAAGGCGGTCATCGAAGGATCAATCACCAACCAAACAGTTGATGCGATCATTCCAATAAGCAGAGCAACGTTGATTACATTTCGAATCGGCAGCAGAATCGGTCGAGTCGGTACGATGCCTTGAAGCTTGCCGTAAGCGATGAAGCTACCGGTTAGCGTCACTCCACCAACGATTACAGAGGCCATGATCGTTATCGAAACGTCCTGAGCAATGTCAGCTCCGTCGTCGATTAATCGAATGAGCTCGGCTGCAGCAATCACCGCAGAAGCGGCTCCGCCGAAACCGTTGAAGATTGCCACAAGTTGCGGCATAGAGGTCATCGCGACCTTGCGGGCCGAGAATGCTCCGATCGCCGAACCGACGATGGCACCACCGAGAATGAATTCCCAAGATGCAATATCGTTACCAACTACGGTAGCGATGATCGCAACCAACATCGCAAGTGCCGACAAGCGGTTGCCGTTTCGAGCTGTGGCGGGCGAACCGAGCTGTTTGAGTCCGACAATGAACAAAATCGCCGCGACGATGTATGCCGCGTTCGTAATGTTCATTCCGTTTACGCCAAAAAGATGGGTAGTTTCCATTATTTCTGACCCGACCTTCTGAACATCTTGAGCATTCTGTCAGTAACCATTAAGCCACCGACGACGTTGATCATGGCGAGTCCGACTGCGATGGCCCCAAGAATTTGTCCGGGAAGGCCTTCAGCCTTACCGGCAACGAGCAATGCACCCACAATTACGATGCCAGAAATTGCGTTCGATCCCGACATAAGGGGGGTGTGCAGCGTGGGCGGCACTTTGGTGATTACTTCGTACCCAATGAAAATCGCCAGTACGAATACTGTTAGAGAGGTTATTAGCACATCAGCTTCAAACATTTATTCACCTAATCCGTGTCGTGCTTCGCCTTCGTGGGCGACACACATGGTGTCGATCACTTCATCTTCGAAATCGAGGGTTAGAGTTCCTTCTTTTCGATCGATGATGAGATCAAATAGCGCCATTACGTTTCTAGAGTAGAGCTGGCTTGCGTGGAACGGCATTGAGCTTGGGACATTGGTAGGTCCGTTGATCATTACGCCATTCTTGTTGATGATTTCACCAGCGACCGTACCTGCGACGTTTCCGCCCGATTCCGCAGCGAGGTCGATAACTACGCTACCCGGCTTCATTACATCGACCATGTCTTCGGTCATTAGTAGCGGGGCAGGGCGACCCGGAATTGCAGCCGTCGTAATTACGGCGTCGGCATCAGCGATGTGTCCTTTAAGGAATTCTCGCTGGGCGGCTTGTTCGTCTTCGGTCTGTGCTCGGGCGTATCCGCCGGCACCTTCAGCGTCTTCGGCTGCTGGTGGCTGAATGAATTTCGCGCCGAGACTTTCGACCTGCTCACCGGCAGCGGCCCGAACGTCGAATGCTTCAACGACCGCACCTAGTCGGCGTGCAGTGGCGATTGCTTGAAGTCCGGCAACACCGGCTCCTAGCACTAGAATTTTCGCTGGCGGAATAGTTCCAGCAGCGGTCATCATCATTGGAAGATATTTACCGAGCGAGTTAGCGGCGAGAAGTGCTGCTTTGTAGCCGGCGATAGACGCCTGAGACGAGAGAACGTCCATTCGTTGTGCTCGGGCGATTCGTGGAACCAGCTCCATCGCCAGCGCAGTTGCTCCAGCTGAAGCGAGGGACGCTACTGCCGGTGCGTTCGTTCGCGCACTCAACGTGCTTACAACGATGCTGCCCTTTTTCAGGGAGTCGACTTCTTCCAAATTAGGAGGTTGGACGTGGACGAAAATATCGACCGATCCGGCTATCTCGGTTGCAGAGGCCGTCTTTGCCCCGGCTTCAGCATAGGCAGAATCGGGGAAGCCAGCGGCTGTCCCTGCGTCTTCTTCAATAAATATTTCGTGGCCAGCTTTGACGAGGCGTTCAACCGTCTCTGGCACAAGTGCCACACGCTTCTCGTTGGGATCTGACTCCCTTGGGGCGCCGATCTTCATCCATTGCTCCAGTCGAACAAGCGTGATTGCTCGTTTCGGTTAGTTTGACCTATTTGTTAGGCGACGACCATTTCATCATATCTCGGATAATTAACTAATCGGCGTGAAATTATGATGAAACCTCTGTGCACCCATTTACTGGCAGTTGGTTTGCGATGTACTTTGATCGTGCTCGGTCAAAATATTATTAACTGATCGATCAAGATTATTCAAAATATCCCATTATTCACGCGATGCCGGCACTCCGATTGTATAAGGGATAAGAACCAAGGAGCGAGTTATGTACGTGATCAGACGCGTCTACGACGTGAAGCCAGGAACCGCCCGCAAAGTAGCGACATTGCTTCAGCAACAAGGTGATGCTTACACCGCAGCTGGTCAGCGTTCTGAAGTGACTATTACTTTCAATGGCGGAACGGTGCCTGGTGACAATAATCGTGTGTACATGCAATGGACCGATGAAACCATTGATTCACCGTACCGCGAGGGTGTGCCATCTGTACCTGCGGCTTCCGCTATCGGGGCTGAAGTGCGAGAGCACGTTATCGCCAGTTGCATTGAGTTTTTTGAAATGATGATCCCCGCTAAGATGCAAAACGACTAGTTCGTTCTATGGATGATCCCATTTGGTCGTAATTCGTTTTGGTCACATGTAGCAGTTTTAGGCTTAAGAAAGAGCTTGGCACGCATTGAAGATAAAAGAAATAACCGCCTTCCCAATACGAATCTCTCGAGAAGACGATGAAGAGGGAAACGACCGACCCAGTGTTATAGATTTTGGGGACTATTTTGTCGATGAATCGGCGTTCACTTCGATCTACTCGAAGTACCACGAGACGACGGTAATCAAAATCGAAACCGATACGGGAATTGTCGGCTGGGGCGAAGCGCAATCACCTGTGGCGCCTCGTACGACACAGGTGATTGTTGAGGATTTGGTGCGACCTCTCATCCTAGGACGTGATCCATTCGACATCGAGGCGATCTGGACTCGAAACTTCGGCGCAATGCGCGAAAGAGGCCATCCAACCGGTTTCTACGTCGATGCGATCGGCGGCACTGATATCGCCCTTTGGGACATCGTTGGGAAGGCTACTGGTAAACCAGTTCATAAACTCGCTGGTGGTCGATATCGCGACAAGGTCAAGCTTTACGCTGGTCTAGGCGGAACCGATCCTGAGAAAGTGGCTGACGCTGCCGAAGAGCATGTGACACTAGGCTATAAGGCCCTGAAGCTGCATTTGCTTTTGGATGTGGAAGGCGTTGCAGAAATAGCCAATGCAGTTCGTAAACGGGTTGGACCAGACGTCATGCTGATGTGCGACGTTCACATGCGTCAGTCGCTGACGAGCGCCATCAAACTTGGTCGCGCTTTGGAGAAGCTCGATTTCACTTGGCTCGAGTCGCCACTGGTACCTGAAGATATTCCTGGGGCGGTGGCTCTTGCTGAAGCTCTCGATATGGCGGTGGCGATTGGCGAGTGGAGCCGTACTCGATACGAAATGCGAGAGGCATTTGAGCGTCGTGCCTACGATCTCGTGATGCACGACATCGCTCGAACCGGTATCACGGAAGGTCACCGTATTGGAACGATTGCCGATACCTACAATATTCCTGTTGCACCTCACGTTGGTGGCGGTGGAATTTTGTCGGTTGCGGCCACTGTTGAATACTCGGCGTCATGTTCGAACTTCATGATTATGGAGCACGGTCATCACGCTATCGGCTACAAAAACGCGATCACTTCGCAAGAGTACGAACCCCGTGACGGGTACTTTGAGGTCAGTGACAAGCCGGGGCTTGGTATCGAAATCGATCAATCACTCGTCGAAAAATATTTAGTCTCTTAACGGGATACAAGCCGGAGAGGTGATGTGTTGAGCTATTACGAATCGCCGTTCGTGCTGTCAGTCGATATCGGCAGTTCGTCGGTTAAGGCCGGATTATTCGACGCTCGCGCCCGAAGTGTCAAAGGCGTTGAGGAGAGCATCCCTCATGCCCAGACTGTTGCTTACGATGGCACGTCTGAAGAGAACGCTGATCAGATTAGAATCGCTACAGAGCAAGCTATCGATTCGGTTCTTAAGAAAGCTGGCAATCTGGCATCCGAGATTATCGGTGTTGGATTCGACTGCATGGCAAGCACGGTGCTCGGCGTTGATGTCGATGGCAATGCGATAACACCCGTCTATACCTACGCCGACACTCGTTCGGCGGCGGATGTGGACCGACTTCGTGAAGAACTAAACGTTCCGATCATCTACGACCGCACCGGGGTTATGCAGCACACATCGTACCTGCCGGGTCGAATTAGATGGTTGCGCAGAACTCAACCTGAAATCGCCAAACGAGTCGATCGTTATGTCGACGTATCGACCTATATGTTTGCGAAATGGTTCGGTCGACGCGATGTAAAAGCGAGCTACAGCGTGTCGTCATGGAGTGGTCTGTTTAACAGGCATAATCTTGAATGGGATCATGGCCTGCTAGGTCGACTCGGAATCGACGAACGCAATCTCCCGGAGCTAGCACCTTGGAACGCGCCTGAACGAGGGCTAGCCAAAGAATTTGCCTCTAGATGGCCAGTACTGGCGGAACTACCGTTCCTGCTAGCTGTTGGCGATGGCGCAGCAGTTAACGTCGGTACTGGCTGTGTAGATGAAACCAAAGTAGCGCTTACGGTTGGCACAACTGGGGCTATGCGCGTGCTCAGTGAAGGGCCTGCGCCCGACGTTCCAACGGGACTTTGGGCGTATCGACTTGGTAGTAATCGAACATTGCTTGGCGGATCATTTTCCGAGGGAGGAAACGTCGTGCAATGGGCGCTCGACAATCTCAAACTGCCGCCAATTGAACAGCTCAATTCTCAATTGGAAAAATTGGAACCAGCGAAGCATGGAATTAACGTTCTGCCGTTTATCGCCGGAGAAAGGGCGACCGGTTGGTCAAACTCAGCGACTGGCGTGCTCGAAGGGGTGAGAATATCGACCACTCCTATCGAAATACTTCAGGCAATGCTCGAATCAGTGTCGTATCGATTCGCCATGGTCGCCGACCTGCTGTTGCCGGGTGTGAAGTCGGGATATCAGATGATCGCCAGCGGTGGGGCGATCCAGAACTCCCCGTGGTGGCTGCAAACGATGTCCGACGTGCTGGGCGTGACAGTAGGCATATCGGCAGAGCAGCAAGATACCAGCAGAGGAACGGCAGTGCTGGCATTGAACGCACTGGGTGTTTGGGACAGTCTCGATATGCACCAAGCCCACATCTCCAAAACTTACGAGCCAAATCTTGCTAACGCCGAGTTATATACCGAAGGCAGACGGCGACAGTCTGAACTCTATGACCGATTGCTCGGTTAGCCGCTCCGTGAACCGCGTGGTTCGTCGGAATGTCGGTCGACCCGTTCTTCGATAACCGTTCCCATTTGGTGTCGAACGTCCTGAATTAGCTCATCGGCTGGTGCGATATCTTCGGGTGCCATTTCAGCTTCGTGAACCCACTCCCATAGGTCTTCAAGGGTTTCTCGAAGTTCGCGCGCCGACATCATTTGCGTGTTAAGCAATGGGTAATGCGGCGGCGGGCGGAAGCTTTCGTCATGCACAGATTTAATCTGCCTTCTTCACGGCGTGACCACCGAAGCCGTTACGCATTGCCGCGAGCATCTTGCCGCCCATCGGATCGGACTGCCGTGAACGGAATCGCATTTGGAGAGCGGCTGTTATTACAGGCGCCGGAACCGCCAGTTCAACAGATGCATCGACTGTCCAACGACCTTCACCTGAGTCATCAACATACGAACTGAGTTCTTGAAGACGAGGGTCTTTTTCTAGTTCATCAACTGTAAGGTCGAGGAGCCATGATCTAATCACGCTACCGCGCGTCCAGTTTTCGGCGATGGCTCCGAGATCGAGATTGAAATCTTCTTTGGCGGCAAGAAGTTCAAAGCCTTCGGCATATGCCTGCATCAGACCGTATTCGATGCCGTTGTGAATCATCTTTACATAGTGACCCGAACCGCTGGGCCCTACGTGTAAGTTACCATCTGAGTCCTCTGGGGCAAGAGTTTTGAAGATCGGCCTGTTTCGGTCGTAGGCGTCACGATTGCCTCCAATTGTTAGGCAATAGCCATTGGCGAGTCCCCAAATTCCACCGCTGGTTCCGGAGTCGAGGAAGTCGATCCCGCATTGGGCTGCATGCTCGCCTCGTCGCTGCGATTCCTTGTAGTTCGAGTTTCCACCGTCGATCAGCGTGTCGCCTTCGTCTAGAAGATCGACCAGTGAGTTGACAGTGCTCTCGGTGATATCGCCAGACGGCACCATGACCCAAACTGTTCGTGGAGCTTCAAGTTGGCTTACAACGTCTTCAAGCGAACTTGCTCCCGAAGCGCCTTTTTCGGCGAGCGGTGTAACTGCTGAAGAGTCAGGATCGAACACGACAACTTCGTGCCCGTCGTTAAGGAGGCGTTCCGACATATTTCCGCCCATGCGGCCGAGGCCAATCATACCGAGTTTCATCCGTTTTCTCCGTGGAAATTCAACCGTACTTCTTATCTAGTGGGTGATCAGGCGTTGCTTGTCGAGTTGATTCTGCGACTTACCGTTTCGTTGAGTTTAGCTGTGTCGTGTACAACCCATTGCGGATCTAGCCATGAACTTGCTTCGATACTCGCACGAGAAAACAGTGTACTGACACAGATCCAAGAAGCACCGGAAGCCATTGCTGCCTTCGTGCCGATAGGTGAATCTTCGATGATTACGACTTCTTCTGGTGCGACGCCAAGTCGATCCATCGCTAGCAGATAGATATCGGGCTCGGGCTTCGGGTTGGTGATCATTTCCCGCCCAACTACATCATCGAGCAGCACTCGTACTCCTAGAGCATCGAGCACTCGTTTCGCTTCGTCACTGAACGATGATGTTGCTACCGATACAGTGCGACCGTTGCGCTTTTGATCGCGTAAAAGATCGATGTTGTGCTGATAGACGTTTTTGAGCAGCTGATCCGTTGCACCGTCTGTGGCTCGATATTCATCCATTCGGATTTGGTGCAGATGCTTCCATAGTTCACCATCGATGGGATCAAGAGAATCCGCGAGTCCGAACTCATTGATCATCCGCCGACTGACCATTTCGTCAGTCGAGCCGACGATACGTTCATAAAGTTCGATTGCACGGCGGTCTGGGGCGTTTGCCCCTGTGAGCCTGCCTAGGATCGTTGCATACGATTTTGCTTTGAGCCGTTCGGTTTCTACCAGGGTTCCGTCGAGATCGAAAATGAACGCGCTAATCCGACTCTCTTGTTCGATCTGTTCTGACATTAGTTATTTCTGAAGACTAGTTACAGGACTTCGGAAGTCGTGCGTGATTTCTCGAAGATTTCGCCGATATCGCCAAGTTGAGCGGCGATCACCTCTACGGCTTCATCTCTTTCAATTATGCCTTCATTCAACTGGACTAGGTGACGGTAATAGGCACCCGGTCCGATCAATACGCCTGAGACACCTAATGTGCGAGCTGCGAGGGAAATAACGTTCTTCTCAGTTTGAGAAAGTTCGTTTCCGATTTGCCCAGCCGCAAGTCCTCCGGCAACAACGATCAACACCGTATTGTCACGATCATCGACGTGGGCCTGAGCAGTGATTGCCGCAGTAAACGTCTCGTCGTCAGCCGGTTCAAAAGCCCATATCGACGGGCGAACGCCAGCATCCTGTAGCTGTTGAATCGACATGATTACGAGCATCGCACGTGCGCTCGAAAATCCGCCATACATTTCGATCTGTGTTGAAGTTGGAATGGAATCGAGTTCAATCATTAAGGGCTTAGATTCTTCACGCGCCTGGTCCGATACGATCTTCAGCTTCTCAAAGAGTTCCTTGCGACCTTCCTCAGGTCCGTCTGGATTCAGCGTCAGCTGGACTGCGGTGTAATCGACATTGAGCCGGCTCAGCGAGTGCGTTCCACTTTGCGGTGAGGATGCGGTGGTTAGCGCCATAGCCTTAGCTCGCAGCAACACCGACTCTCCAAGATCACTGTCAGCCCAGAGGCCAATGCTCGATTTTGCCAACCCGTTTTCAACAGCAGTAGTGATGCCATCGAAAACTACGCGTTTGAGATTGGCTGCTTGTTCGCGGTCAGAGGCAGTTGGCTGGCCGGTGGTTACAAGTACCTCAGAAATTAGATCAACTCGATCGTCGAGTGCGATGAAGTAGTTAGCGTTTGAGTTGATTGTTGAGCTAGTCATTTGAAGGTTTGCGAATCGGTAGGATCCGTTCTGTTAGTTCCAATGTAAATTGTCGTATCTACTAATTATTTATTGCTCGTACTGCAGCATTCAGTTCTTCGACAAGGTCGGATTCGATCTTGATCGGTAGAACCGTTTGACCACCTGCAGCCATAACCATGAAGTCGCCTCCAGCTTGAGCCTCGGTCAATTGACCGAAAGTGTACGATTTGCCCGGGACGGCAAGATGATCGTATTTCGCTGATACGAAACCTAGCACGATCGCGTTCTGTGGCCCGCCTTTGTACAACTGACCTGTTGAATGGAGATAGCGAGGACCGTATCCGAACGTTGTCGCCATCCCGGTCTGCTTGGATATTGCCTTGCGTAATTCAGAGAATGCAGCGGTTGCTTCTGGGGACTCAGGCAAGAAGGCTGTGATCGCTACGTAACGCGGGCTGGACTCAGATTTGATCTGGTCCAGAGCCACTTTCAGTGAAATGTCATCGATTGCCACTGACGGATCAGAAAGTAGTTCGCGTGATTTCACCTTTGCTGCCTCGACGTCAGGTTGGTCGAACGGGTAGATGTCCATTAACGACGAAGCGGCTGTAGTTGCGAATTGCCATCGGAAAAATTCCCCGGCAATTTCGCGTTTGTCGGATGTAGGCGGTTCTATCACGAATACAGGGTGATCTGAATTACGAAGCGCGAATATAGCGTGGTTTATTCGCGCTTCGTCCCCTCCCGATTTGAACACGACGAACTGGCGATCTGATGCGAAATCGTCGAGAATCAAAACAGGCTCGCCAGTAACCGGGATCAGGCCTTTCCCGTTTTTCCCGGTAGATTCGGCTAGAAGTTGATCGACCCACATTCCGAACATTGAGTACTCATCGCTTGTGATGAGGGTGACCTTGTCTCGTCCTTCGAGAGCATTCGACGCCAAGAATGCACCGAGAGTTAAACCGGGATTTTCTTTTGCGTCGATTTGGCATTGTTGTGCCATTCTGACTGCAGATTCAGCGAATCCTCGGATATTCATACCGGTCGCAGCAGCAGGCATCATTCCGAACGCACTCAGCGCTGAGAACCTGCCGCCTACGTCATCAGGAGTTGCAACCCACGTACCAAATTCACCAGCTCTAGCTCGTTCGGCAAGCGGAGTTCCCGGATCAGTCAGCGCTACGAAATTCTTGCGATTGACTGAAGAATCGATGGCGTCGACCATTGCAGCACGGAAGTGCGCCTCTAACGTCAACGGCTCGACGGTAGTGCCGGATTTGCTCGATACGAAGAACAGAGTTTTGCTGAGATCAAGCTTGGTAGTTATTTGAGAAACGGTCGTTGGATTTACCGTGTCGAGTGCGTGGAGGCGAATTACCGAAGTATCATTCGAAGCAGTTTCAGATTTCTCGAAAATACTGCTTAGGGTCAGCGGCGTCATGCTACTGCCTCCCATTCCGAGTACTACGACATCGGTCAAGCCATCTTTAACAAGCTGTGAGTGCAGATCTGCAAACTGTGCTGCCGGCATCGACAATCGCATCGGAAGATCGAGCCAGCCGAGTGTTTTACTTGCCGGATCTCCACCGGGAGATGGCTCCGGCCACAAAGTAGCGTCACGGCTCCACAGCCTCGAAGCGAATGATTCGTCCACCAGTCGTTGCAGAGCTTGGGATGCTGAAACGTTCTGGTCATCATTCATTGCGTCGTTACTCCGAATTTACTTGCCCAACGCCTGGAGCTTTTCTTCGATTCGACCGAGCAGCGATGCGTATGAATCGGCGAATGTCGCCACACCGGCAGCGAGAAGATCGTCGGTTATCGCATCGAGCGAAACGCCAGCTTCGGCGAGAGCTTTTATCTGCGACTGTGCTTCACCTAGACCAGAGGTTAGATCAGATCCAGGGTTACCGTGATCGGAATATGCCGCCAACGTTGCTTCCGGAATCGTGTCGACCGTGTCGGGACCCATTAGGCAGTCAACGTACATCGTGTCGGAGTAATCGGGGTTCTTCACGCCAGTAGACGCCCACAAAGGACGTTGGACCTGTGCTCCGGTGGTGTGGAGTGGGAAGAATGAACCGCCGCCACCTAACTTGCGATCAAATAATCCAGCGAACTTGGCGTATGCAACCTTGGCGTTCGCTATTCCGATTTTTCCCCGTAGTTCATGTCCGGCGGGAAGGGCGTTGTCGACCGCACTGTCGACACGGCTAACAAAGAACGATGCTACCGAGGCGACTGCGGATGGCATTCCGCGTGCTGCCTTGGCAAATTCGGAGAGACCTTCGATATATGCGTTTGCGGCAGCCGTGTAAGCATCGAGAGAAAATAGCAGTGTGACATTTATGTTGATGCCTTCTGAAATGAGCGTTTTGATTGCTGGAACGCCCTCCGGAGTACCAGGAACTTTGATCATCACGTTAGGACGGTCGATTGCAGCCCAGAGTCGTCGTGCCTCGGTAACAGTCCCATCTGTATCGGCGGCGAGAGTCGGCGACACCTCGATGCTGACGTATCCGTCATGCATGCTGGCGTCGTCGTAAACAGGGCGTAGAACGTCGGCGGCATCTCGAATATCATCGACAGCCAATCGTTCGAAAACCGTTTGGCTGTTTGCGCCATCTTTCGCATATTCGATCAATGACTCGTCGTAGATGTCACTTTCTGCGATGGCTTTGTCGAAGATCGACGGATTGGATGTGACACCCGTGATTCCAGAATCGATGAACTTCTGAAGTTCGCCTGATCGAAGCATGTCTCGGCTGATCGAATCGAGCCAGATCGACTGACCGTTTTCGAGTGCCTTCTGGATGTTGTTCATAAGTTCCCTGTGAATTCGAGGTGTTCAGATTGCCTAGTTGACGAGCAGTACTACGTCGAACTAGCTTTTTGAGATTTGATCTTTTTCGATAGCCGTGACTTTATCGAGCCGACGTTGAAATCGTGGTTCGTCGACTTCAAGATTTGCAGCCATGAACGACTTTACGAGATCTTCCGCAAGCGCCACGCCTACTACCCGTGCGCCCATGCACAATACATTCATGTCGTCGTGTCGAACACCTTGTCCAGCTGAGTAGGTGTCGTGGCAAAGACCGGCTCGTACGCCGGAGTACTTATTGGCGGCGATCGCTGCACCAACTCCGCTTCCGCATATAACGATTCCACGCTCGGCGTCGCCCGACTGAACCGAAGCTGCAACAGGGGCTGCGAAATCTGGAAAGTCGTCTTCGGCGTCGAAGTCGTGCGCACCTTTGTCCAGAACCTTATGACCCAGAGATTCTAGAACCTTAGTCATGTCGGATTTCAGTTCGTAGCCGCCGTGGTCGGCGCCAATTGCTACTTTCATATCAAGCCAGCCTGTTCAAAGGTTTGTCGTTGCTTAGTAATTTATGGAAGACATTCTCGGTGCAATCCTGTGGGAATGCCACCGAACCACCGAGAATATTTGACTTAGTTTCCGTTGATGCTGATTCGTAGCCGCCTGTTAGTAGCGATGTGACCCGGCCACTTTGACTCGAACCGAGTAGAGCGATGTGTCACCGCATATGTAAATGCGTTTGCCATCTTTGTCACCAAATACGAGGTTTGCGGTTGACTGTTCTGGAATCAATATCTTTCCAAGAAGTGTTCCATCAGACGAGTAGCACTGCACGCCATCACGGGCGCTAGTCCATATGTTGCCCTCTTCATCGACACGGAAGCCGTCTGAAGCACCAGGTCGTACTTCAGCGAAGAGTCGTCGATTAGACAGCGTCTTGCCATCCTCGGCGACGTCGAAAACTGTGATGTTGCGAGGTGTGCCGGTATCGGCAAGGTAGAACAATTTCTCATCTGGAGAGAACGCGAGGCCGTTTGGTCGATCGCCAACGCTATCGACGATCAAAGTTTCATTTGATTCTGGGTCGAACCGATATGTGAAGTTGCCGTCGAGATCAGAGTCGCGCTTGTTGCCTTCCCGGTCGGAGAGGATGCCGTAAGGAGGGTCGGTGAACCAGATCGTGCCGTCCTTCTTTACTACCAGGTCGTTTGGAGAGTTCAGTCGGTCGCCTTGCCAATTATCGACAAGAGTGTTCACCGTGCCATCGGCTTCAGTGCGTGAAATTCGGTTGGCGGCGTGCTCACACGATATGAGTCGACCCTGTTGGTCGCGGTAGTGTCCGTTCGTGTTGTTGCACGGCTCGCGGAATACGATTGTGTCACCGGAACCAGCTTCGAACTTCAGAATCCGGTTGTTTGGAATGTCCGACCACAAAACATAATCGCCTTCGGGGAAATAAACCGGACCTTCGGCCCATTCGCAGCCAGTGAAATGCTTTGATATTTCAGCGTTTGCGTCGATGAGATCGAGAAAACGATCGTCGATCACCTCGATGCCTTTGAATAGCTCTTCAGAAGCAATCTGTGATCGATGATCTGGGAAGGTCTTGTTTTCTGCTGTCATTCGTATTTTGGCTCTTTCTCGTTGTTAAGGTTGGGTTGAGATTCGTTGATTGCGGAGTGTCGAATCATGTGTGGTTAGTTGGTTGGACGAGTAGCGCCAGCGATATTTAGTTCGATGCTCCAGATAGAGGTTGTTGCGCCGATAAACAGCGTTTGGCTATCTGACATGCCGAACGATAGGTTTGCTGATATTTCTGGGGTGTGGATTTTACCGAGCAATTTGCCTGACGGGTTGAATACTTGGACTCCATCCCCGGCAGCAATCCAGATATTAGCGTCAACGTCAGCACGGAAACCGTCGGGCACATACGGGTCTACATTGGCGAAGAGTCGTGGATTTTCGAGCTTGTCGGCAACTACATCGAATGCCATCAGATTGTGGGGTCGGAATTCACCATGTGTTCGACCCGTATCACTAACATAAAGCACTGACTCATCAGGCGAGAAAGTGATGCCGTTTGGCTTGTCGAAATCTTCACTTACCATCGAGATATCGAGCGTGTCGCCGTCGACACGGAATACGCGATTGCGGTCTTGTTCTGGTATTTGACCGTGTCCAAGTTCATGGTGAAGAAACCCGTAGTCAGGATCGGTAAACCAGATCGAACCATCCGATTTCACAGCCACATCATTCGGTGAGGTCAGCTTGCCGCCGTTAAACGAATCTGCGATCGTGGTCATCGTGCCGTCTAGCTCTTCGCGGACGACCGCTCGTCCTCGGGTCAGACACGAAACGACCCTGCCTTCGCGGTCGACCGTGTTACCGTTCGAACAGCCTGATGGCTCTCGGTAAATTCCAAAACCTTCGGATTCGCCCCAACTGATAATTCGATTGTTCGGAATATCGCTAGAGATCACTTTGTTAAGTCGAGGTACCCAGCAGACGCCTTCGGCGAAGGCGAGTCCGTCGGCGCGTTGGATCAATTCGGGACTTGAACCGATAATCCTTTGAAATTCATCATCGAAAATCTCGAACTGCTCCATTATCTAAGACCTTTCATTTCAGGCAATACCAGTTGCTGTATCTGCCAGCATCGCCAATGCATCTAAACTGGCCGAAGGGCGAGAACGATGTGGAGCGTATCACTCGGTCGCAGAATTGGCACACGTATCAAGCCGATCAGACGCTAATATCGTTAGGCTCAATTTTGTAATGTCGAAACTTCGTGCGACCTAGATTGGAATTTGAATGGTTTTGGAAATGTCTGGCAAGACCGATCCTGGTTTGTTCAAGGCTGGCGTCGGTAGGGCGGTAATCACACCACCGGTTGGATTTGTTATCGACGGACCAGAACATGGTTCTAGAGTTTCAACTGGAATTCTCGATGATCTTCTAGCCAGAGTCATAGTGCTCGAATCCAAAGGCACGCGTGTTGTGCTTGTTAGCCTCGACGTATGGGGGCTTTCTTCTGCGTTACTCTCTTCGATCAAATCTACTGCCAGCTCGGCTGCAAGTGTCGAAGCCGAATCAGTTTGGGTAACGGTGACAGGGAACGCATCGAGTCCACCTCTCTGGCGAGATGACCCTCAATACGCTGCCTATTCCGCCTATCTTCCTGAACAGATTGCAGGCGCCGTGCGGATCGCGTTGAGTTCTCTCGAACCAGCCTCGATGGGGTCGACCGGGACACTGCTATCGGACGTATCTACTTTCACAGAAGGCCCGGGCCGACCTGGAAACGCTGCTTTGTTTGTGATGGCAGTTAATCGGGCTGACGGAAGCGGGATTGCTCGACTAATCAATTTTGCCTGTCCTGCAGTCATCCTAGGAAACTCGATTCAGTGGACGGCTGACTACCCGGGCTATGCAGCTTGGGCCAT
>JAPKFF010000094.1:0-8029 GCA_028821715.1 Dehalococcoidia bacterium | reverse complement strand
ACCCACCGATCTTTGTGTACGTAATATTCGTTTCACTGTTCTTGTTCTTCAACAGCTTCTCTCTAAATATGATCCTCCAGTACCGACAGACGTGGCGATGGCGAAATTATATTTATGGTGAGTACGTCTACATTCTTCTTAGCCTGACGGCAAAGTCGCTGCTGGCATGGCAGATATTCGCAGGAACGCTAGCGGCTGGCTAGAACACGACTGAGCTTGTCGAAATCCCCAATTCATGACATGGAATTGGTCTGTTTGTAAAACATACACCCTCGACCCAAAATTCCTAGAATAGGGGACGATTAACCTACTTTGTAAGCGGGAGTTAAACGGTTCGAGTCCCTCAAGTTTCACCAAACTGAACTTGAACTGAGCATCGGTATGGTATCCCCCCCCCCCTCCCAATGTTTTTTAAATCCCCATGAAATCGGTAAGGGTGTGGTACCTAGCTGTGTTGGTCGCTAAAATCCGAAGATGTCAATTGGATCAGCATAAAATTCTTCGAAAGGTTAATCACGAAGTAGTCCTTGCAGAAATCCAAGTGTTTTTCTGCTTATTGTTGCAATAGCACGAAAAAAGTCGACTTCTGCAAGTACTGACAAGAGCTCTCGCTTATCCAGTAGCTTAAATTGCTTCCTGATCGAACGTTCGTGTTACCTCATCATGTTTTCGACTTCCGCAATGCTTCCATGTGCTGCGCCTGCGTCACCAGAGAGAAGCGTGGAAAAGAGAATTTCGAGTGGCGCAAACCATCGCATGGTTTCTGAGCGATTGTGGCATGCCTCAACAACGTTTATTTTGACAAATTACTGACATATGGGCGCGGGACTACAAAATCAGAATGTTGAGAATGTCAATGAACTGATGTAAAACGTCTGAATGGCGACTCATTGGCAACAATCACAGATGTTTACCCGAGTTTGGTAATCGTGGTATTTCTGTCTAAACATCTATGTTGAACTGGCGGGAGTGCAAGGGAGTCGAACCCTCCGCGCACGCCGAAGGACGCACGCCACCGGAGTTGAAGTCCGTGAGGCCCACCGGGACCCATCCACTCCCCCACTGATTTGTACCCATTAGATTGGGAACTAAGCAAGATTACCGCGAGTTCTCACTAACGATGGGTAAAAAAAGACCCCGAAAGCACAATCCTTCGGGGTCTTTTCAAGATTGACAAATCTGTTAGACAGACATTGCGTCTTCAAGTCGTGCCTGTAGCACGCTCTTTGGGACAGCTCCAACTACCTGCCCAACCGGAGCTCCGCCTTTGAAGATCAATAGAGTTGGGATACTTCGAACACCGTACTTAGCCGATGTCTCCGGGTTAAAGTCGACATTCAGCTTGACGAATTTCGCCTTCCCCTCGTATTCAGCGGCTAACTCTTCGACAACAGGAGCGATCATTTTGCAGGGACCACACCACTCTGCCCAAAAATCGACAAGTACTGGGATATCAGAGTCGATGACTTCGGCACCGAACTCGGCGTCATTCACATCCTGCGGTTTTGCCATTCCAATTCGCCCCTTAGCGATTATTCGTACCATTACTGACCCATGAGGGTCAATTGAGAAAGCCGCTTTCGTGGCGACCTTCGAAACATTAGAGACAGATAGTGGCACAAAGGATGCCCCTACTCTGCATTATCACACCTTATAGCGTCGGTTAATCCGCTGCCACACCAGCTTCTTGCCCAGCATGTGCTGATTCAATTGTAACTGTCGAATAACCTAACCCTGGCATCTGTGGCGTCCAATCAGCTGCTTCAAGCTCGTGCATCTTGGTGGCCAATTCACCAAACAGCGTTGTTGACCCGACAAGGCCAACCTGTGGCGATTCGAACACTGCCTTACCCCGAGCAAGCACGTGGCCATCATTGCCCGTTATCTGAACGATGTCACCTTCATTGACGCCGGCTGTCTTAGCATCGTCTGCGTGGACTTGAATGAACTGCTCACGTTCGACATAGTTCATATCAGCAGGTTTACGAACGACTACATCGCGTTCTGGCTGGCTGAGAACTCGACCGGGAGCAAATTTGAGCACATCAGCTTCGACCGATTTTAATAGGGCGGCGTAGTTCAATGGGACGACGCTAACCCTTGAATCCTCATTCAAGAACAAGATAGAAGAATCATCAGCACCGGTCGGCCACTGAGTACCACCCGACTGCAGTTGCTCGTGGGATAGACCGTTATACGTTGAAACGTTTTCGGCAATCTCAGCAAATACTTCCGAAGCCGATGAGTAGTCGAAGCCAGATCCACCCATAGCTTTGCCGATCGCGGATACGGTCTCCCAACCTGTTCGTTCCTCATGCCGAGGTTCAGCGGTAACCCTAAGAAGCTGAATTCGCCGCTCGACGTTTGTAACGGTCGAGTTCTGTTCGGCGTAAGTTGCTGCAGGAAGTACAACATCGGCGTGGTGAGTAATTTCAGAATCTAGAGCAGCAGACACGACTAAGAAGTCGAGTTTTTCAAGTGCAAATGGTAGTGACTGAAGCGTTGGCGAGTAGCCAGACACTCCATCTGCCATTACAAGTGCAGCTTTGATGTTTCCAGAAGACATTGCAGGAATCATGCCGGCAATGCCGAGTCCGTTTTCTGACGGAAGAACACCCATGTCGCGTGCACCAACCGTGTTTGCGCCCTGATAAAGCGGGAATATTCCACCCGACACGTTTCCAATGTTTCCTGTGATCGCAGCGAGGTCTACAACTGTATCGACCAAGTGCTCGGATGCGGTATCGTCGAGTCCGTCGTTACCAAGCAGAATTGCTCCAGCGTTTCCTTCAGCAAATATTCTTGCCGCTCGTCGTATTTGGGATTCGTCTATTCCAGTGTCACGAGACACCTTCGCAAGATCGAATGTCCAGAGAGACTGTTTGAGTTCGTCAGTTTGATCGATTCGAGATGCGACGAAGTCTTTATTTTCGAGAGCTTCGTCGAGGACCACACGGCTGATTCCAGCGATAAGAAGTGCTTCAGATCCTGGTTTAGGACGAAGCCATTCAGCTGCGTATCGAGTCAACTCTGTCTCTCGGGAGTCGATTACAACAAGTTTGGCGCCCTCACGTATTGCCTTCTTAACAGGAACGGCAAGAACGTTTTGTTCTTCAGTTGGGTTACCAGCAACAACCAACAGGCTCTTCGATCGCTCAAGATCCCAAATTGGGTTCGTTGCAGCGCCAGCACCAAGTCGAGCCTCTAGTTGAGACAACATTGCGCTGTCACTATTTAGTGCAGAATCTATGTTGGCCGTCTTCAGTACAGATTTAGCGAACTTGGCTGCAACGAATTGATCTTCGTTCGAGCCACGGGGGGATGTAATTACAGCGACTTCTTCGCTTGAGCGCCCGCCAAGACCAGTCTTGATCTTTTCGAGAGCCTCGTCCCACGAAGCTTTGCGCAGGATTCCGTCCTCACGTACGTAAGGACGCTTTAGACGTGAACTATCATTGGTGTATTCATATCCGAACTTGCCTGTCATGCAGGCCTGTCCGTTGTTGGCAGAACCAGCTAGATCAGCCTTGAATCGAACCACCTTGCCGAATTGGTTTACTTCGGCGATCATCTGGCAACCGACTGGGCAGTTTGTGCAGACTGTTGTTACTTCCTTGACTGCTTTTTCCCACTTGTAGTTCCGTTCGGTAAGCGAACCAGTTGGGCAAACATCGACACATGCTCCACAGAATTCACAACCAGATTCGAGCAACGATGTTCCGTGCGCCGTACCAACAAGAGCTACGCCTGATCTGGAAGTAAGGGTAAGTGCCGTGTCGAACCGAACTTCGTCACAAACTCGCACACAACGTGAGCAGACGATACACAGGTTGTAATCACGGTCGTAGAACGGATCATCCGAGTGAATCGGCAAATCGCGGCGGTGGTAGTTCAAAGGAGTACGTAAGTCGAGTTCGACCAATCGGACTGTGTCTTTAAGCTCACATCGCTCGTTCTTAGGGCAAATGGTGCAACGGTCGGTAACCGTTACGTGGCGTTGGCAGATGTCCTGCGGACCACATAACTCAATACGATGACAGGTGAGACAACCGTGTGGGTGCTCAGTCATCAACAGTTCGATCACATTACGACGAAGATCCTGAACGGCTTCGCTGTTAGTCGTAACCTCAGCATCCGGCATCGGAGGAGTCGTACAGGAAGCGACGGTCATCTTTCGACCGTTCGCTTCAACCTCAACCATGCATGCCCGACACGAGCCTTGCGGTTTCATCTTCGGGTAGTAGCAGAGGTAAGGGATGTATATATCCTGATCCATTGCTGCCTGCAGAATCGTTTGGCCTTGTTTTGCGACTACGTCACGACCATCGATCTTGAAGGTAGTTCCATCGACCATGCAGAAATCTCCGAACGTTTGGGCTTTTGGTGGGGCTCTAGACTAAGGACGTGTACGGGTAGGAAGAATCATCGTGCCGTCGCCGAAAACACCGCCAGGGTCATTTTTTCCAGCTAGGCAAGATTTGATCTCATCTCCGAAATACTTCAGTGCGGATTCAATCGGGTTGAAGCCAAGCTGGCCGTGTCCGCAAAGGGAACCGGCTTTCATGCTTGTACCAACTCGCTCAATTAGAGCAAGGTCGGCAGATTTGGCTTTGTTCTGGCACATTCTGTCCAGAATTTCGAGCATATGAGTGTTACCAAGTCGGCAAGGGAAGCATTTTCCACAAGACTCGAACTGGTTGAATGCAATTAGTGAGCGCAATAGATCGACAACGTTTGTGGTCTCGTTACCGACGATTATTCCGCCGGAACCTATAGATGCACCAGCCGCAGACATAGCGTCAAAGTCGATCATGGTGTCGAAGGCTTCTTCTCCAAGCAGGCCATTCAACGGACCTCCTGCCTGAAGCACTTTAATTCGCTCACCTACGGAAACGCCACCGCCTATTTTCTCAAGCACCTCCCGGATGGTCATGCCCATCGGCACTTCATACATACCTGGGTAAGTGATGTGCCCGGAGAGACAAATAATAGCTGTTCCGGAAGTGGTTTCCGTACCGATACTCTTGAACCAATCAGATCCATTTCGGACGATTTCAGGCACGTAAGCGAGCGTCTTGACGTTGTTGATATTTGTCGGCTTCTGCCAAAGTCCTGCAGCGGCCGGGAACGGAGGCTTGAATCGTGGAGTTGCGCGCTTACCCTCGATCGCTTCCATCAAAGCCGTTTCTTCACCTGCCACGTAAGAATCACCTGTAAGTGAAACTTCCATATCGAATGAGAAGTCCGATCCTAAAATGTTCTTACCTAGCAATCCTGCATCGTAGGCAGCGGCGATAGCTTTTCGAGCCGATTCGATTGGCAACTCGTGACCAGTACGAATGAATATGTATCCATGAGTAGATCGAGTGGCATAGCCGTTGATGATCAGACCTTCGACAAGTGTGTGAGGGTCGTTCTCAATGATTCCCTTGTCGTTGAACGCCCCAGGATCGCCCTCTTCGCAGTTGCAGAGAACGTACTTCACTGGAGCTTTCGAGGGAGCTAGGAAGCTCCATTTCACACCGGCAGGGAACGCAGCGCCACCACGCCCTCGTAGTCCAGCAGCTTTGATTTCATTGACGATTTCTTCGGGAGTCAATTCCGTGAGAGCACGGTTCAGGGCTGTGTAACCTCCGTTTGCAACATACTGAAGCAAATCGTGAGGATCGGTATCGCCAAAGTTCCGAGTGGCGATTCGCTGTTGAAGAGCCACCATAGGCAAGCTGTTCAGTTCAGGAAGATTTCCAATACCGTTTCCATCACCGCCTGAGTAAGCGAATGCCCGCTCAGTAAGCGGCTCACCATTCTTTACATGTTGCTCAACAATTTTCGGAGCTTCTTCAGGTTCAACGTTTCCGTAGTAAACCCTTGCGCCGTTTGGCATCAATATATCGATTTGCGGTTCTAGGTACATCAGACCTAATGCGCTGACCATCGAAACGTTGGCATTTACGCCTAGCGTTTCGACAGAAGATCGAAATGCGTCGAGTACAGCATCAGCACCAACCGCCTGGCCAGAAGTGCCGCCGCCTATCCTGATCCATGCACTATCGCCTGAGGTCAGCTCCTCCCAGCGTTTTTTAGCGCGGAGTTGGAGTTCTTCGAACGGCGTTGTCATCGGTTATCTGGTCCTCTTGATCTACTAGCTTGATAGCTAGCTGTTCAGGCCTCGAAGCTCTCGAGCGATATGCGCTGCGGACTCCGGTGTCTGTTTGCCGATTACATGATGATTAATTGCGATAACCGGACCCTGCGCACAAGCACCCAAACAGGTGTTGTACTTCAGAGTAACTTTACGGTCGGGACTTTCGCCCTCTTCTTTGATTTCAAGAGCAGCGTGCACCGAATCTAGAATAGCTTGCGCCCCAACAACGTGGCAGGCAGGTCCCCAACACACATCAAGCGTCTTATCGCCGGGTGCTGTGAAACGGAAGTTCGTGTAGAACGATGCAACGCTCCACACTTCGTTGATAGTTTCACCGCAGAACGTAGACGTCTCTTTGATGGCTTCGTCAGGAAGATAGTGAATCGAATCCTGTATAGCGATAAGCGATGAAAGGACTGTTACCGTCGGCTGCGGTTGAGCGTTCAGCACTTGCCTGATTTGTTCACGTAATTTCGAGCTCTGCGATGTCTCAGCAGTGGTCAATTTAGCCTCAACGAAAAAGTAAGATATTCGACTTCGAGAATTGAATCACAATCCTAGCAGAGCCCAATATGCGAGACAACGGGATTAGAGCGAATCTTTAAGGTTCAGAAAAGTCGATACTTTTTGTACGCCTCCTGTGGATCCATACCGTTCAGAATCATCGCCCTGAGTTCACTTTCGGTCGACATGATTTCTTCAGTCTTATCTAGAACCGTCTCGATCTCCGACTGGGGGATAACCACTACGCCGTCGATATCAGCAAGAAGCCAGTCGCCTGACGTGATCTCAACTTCACCGATTACGATCGGCTTACCCATCGATTCCACTACCCACTTCCCTACTACGTCCTTCGGAGTGAAGTAGCGAAAGAACACTGGCCAACCGAGTTTTTTGATGAATTCAGAGTCACGATTGCCACCATCGACAACATAACCGAGGACGCCGCGATGATTCAGGGTTTCTGCTGAAAGTTCGCCCATGTGAGCAATTGTCGAGTCATTTGGCTGGCAAACCAATACCGACCCTGACGGAGCTTTGCCTAGCAATCCGGTCCAGCTCATTAACGAATCATCGTCTGAAATTGAATCGTCGATACGACCGCTGCATGTCCAAACCGGTCCGGCAAGAGTCTGAGTATCGTCGAGCGGGCGGATATCGTGAGGCAACACGCAATTAGGGTGCCCCATTTCTCTCATTACGTCATAAACGGCTCCGGTGTAGCAAGCAGCGAGTCGTTCAGTGATGTTTTTCGCCAACGCAATTTCCTCTCAACAATCTAATATGCGCAATAGAATACGTTGATCAACCAATAACAGTCATTAACGAGCGGAGTCAGAGCGTGAAAATCACCTCAATTGAAACAATCCGAATCGAAGAATTTCCCGCAATAGTCTGGGTTCAAGTAAAAACCGATTTGGGTCATATCGGATTAGGCGAAACGTTCTTCGGCCCTCGGGCAGTAACAGGCTGCGTCCACGAAATGTTCGCACCAATGCTTATAGGCAAGGACCCTCTTGCTATCGAACGACATTGGCGAGACATGTTCGATATGGCAAACGCTTTTGGATACGCAGGAGCCGAAGCACGTGCAATTTCCGCAATCGATATCGCTTTATGGGATATCGCTGGGCAAGTCTCTGGGCAGCCTATATACAACATGCTAGGTGGCGCATGCCGAGACAAAATTCGAACGTACAACACGACTGGCCAATACGGCGACAACAAAGATATGGAGATGGCGATCGTGGACGCGGGAACGCTTGCAAAGAGCCTGCTCGACGACGGCATCACAGCGATGAAGTGGGCGTTCACCGATCAGTTCGCTGACAAAAGGTGAAAGATCAGGGGCTCTGGGGGTTTCACCTGGGGCCTGATCTTGGT
>JAPKFF010000093.1:0-8188 GCA_028821715.1 Dehalococcoidia bacterium | reverse complement strand
CAGCTGGAGCTTCTTCAGTTACCGCAGTAGCTTCAGACACTTCAGTCTCGGTTTCTTCTGTAGTCGTTTCTTTTTCGTCTGAGATTTTTCCGCCGGTGGAAACAGTTCCGGTTACACGAAGATGATCAGGAGCGTAAGGAAGGAGAGCCAAATGACGCGCACGCTTGATAGCGGTCGTCAAGTTTCGCTGGCACTTCGCACAGTTACCCGACTTTTTGCCGGCTTCGATGCGACCACGGTCAGTGATGAATCGTCGGATGCTTGAAACATTTTTGTAGTCGACAGTACTCTCTTTGCAGTAGCACTGGCGTCGACGTCGGGTTCCGCCACGGCGGAATGGTGGGCGACCTGCGCCACCTTGGGTTTTTCGGGGGGTTGTCATTTTTTACCTCGCGGAAAGGACAGCAGAACTATTCGACAACGTGTCAAACTTGTCCCACATGAGAACTGCTACCAGGGCAGTTCCTCCACGTCTTCTGATGGGTTATTTGCAGCAGGAACCTGTTGACCTGAAGACCCAGGTCCTGCTGAATAAGATTGGGCTTCCGGTGGTGCACCGGCTCCCGTTGATTCACCGCCAGCAGAGTCAAGGAAAACTACCTTGAATGCTCTAACTTCTAACGATGTGCGGGCCTCACCCGAACTGCTTGTGTACTGACGAGTCGACAAGCGACCATCCACAAACACTCGGCGACCCTTTGCCAAATACTGGTTTACCGATTCTGCCTGACGTTCCCAAGCTGTAACGGTAAACCATTCGGTATCTTCGGTCCATTCACCTTTTTCGTCACGCCGGTTATTACTAACTGCTAGACGGAAATTGGTGACGGGTGTCCCGCTTGGCGTGTAACGCATTTCGGGATCGGTTCCAACCCGTCCAATAAGAAGTATCTGGTTAAGACTCAATTGAAATTCATCCGTGCCTAGCTAAAAGCCAGACTCTAGTCAACTGCTTCTGTAATTACAGCTGTTTTGATCTCATCGCGAACGAGGAGATGGCGAATGATCGACTGATCGGCGCCAATTGATCTTTCTAACTCAGGAGCCTTGGCACCATCGATTTCAAAGTTCACCTGAAGGTAGTAACCCTCAGTGTTCTTCAAAATTGGGTAAGCCAATGTGCGCTTGCCCCAAATGTCGGTGCCCGAAACTTCACCGCCGACACCGGCTACAAGTGAAGTGATTTTCTCTATGGATTCGGTACCCTGCTCTTCGTCAGCTTCGCTACCGAGAATCCAAACTAATTCGTACTTTCTCAACGATCCACCGTATTCTTTATAAATTTGAGCGAAACCTAATCAGTCTATCACGCCATTACGTCCCGTCAGCCACCTTTTTGCAGTAGCTGCACCTAGTTCCAAGCCGAGTGTCACATTTTGGTTGTAATACCCGCTAGGAATCGAGACCAGGGACAGGGAATTCCGATGCGAACCTGGCTACTTCACCACCAAGCTTCGCAAGTGCAGATTCATTATCGTGAGCCTTGACTGCTTCGAGAATGTACCCAGCGACGTGTTCCATATCCGTCACATTCATCTCACGAGATGTAAGTGCTGGAGTACCGATCCGAATACCAGATGTAACCATTGGTGATTCAGGATCGAACGGAATTGTGTTCTTGTTTACAACCAACCCGGCTGAAATCAAAGCTGCTTCTGCATCTTTACCAGTGAGACCAATCGACCGGGTGTCGACCAACATCATGTGGTTCTCGGATCCGCCCGCAACGATTCGTAATCCACCAGCATCAAGTCCACTGGCTAGTGCCTTCGAGTTCTGAACGACCTGATTTGCGTAGTCTTTGAACTCAGGCTGCATGGCTTCCTTGAATGCAACTGCCTTACCGGCGATTGCGTGTTCCATCGGGCCACCTTGCATATTTGGAAATACTGCTGAGTTGTACTTACGGCGAAGCGACTTTTTCGTAAGAGCCATCGCACCACGAGGACCTCGCAAGGTCTTGTGAGTCGTGCTCGTTACGATGTCAGCATATTCAACGGGCGATGGATGTGCACCACCAGCGATGAGACCAGCAATGTGGGCCATATCGACCAGTAAGTAAGCACCGACTGAATCGGCGATCTCACGGAAACGCTCGAAGTCGATGGTCATCGGATATGCTGTGTAACCAGCAATGATGATCTTCGGCTGAAATTCTTGCGCCTGCTTCTCTACAACATCGTAATCGAGTGCTTCAGTGTCAGGATCGACTCCGTAGTGGCCGAATTCGTATAGCTTGCCCGAGAAGTTCACCGGTGATCCGTGAGTGAGGTGGCCGCCGTGGTCGAGCGACATTGCCATCACTTTGTCGCCAGGATCAGCGAGGGTGAAGAATGCTGCCATATTCGCCTGCGAGCCAGAGTGAGGCTGAACGTTGGCATGATCGGCACCAAAAAGCTCTTTTGCACGATCGATCGCAATCTGTTCGCTAATGTCGACGTTCTCGCATCCAGCGTAGTAACGTCGCCCCGGGTACCCTTCGGCGTACTTGTTTGTGAGAACAGAACCACCTGATTCGAGAACGGCGGCGCTGGCGTAGTTCTCAGAAGCTATCATCACCAGTTGGTCACGCTGACGTCGCTGTTCGTTTTCAATGACTTTTGCGATTTCAGGATCAAAAGTGGCAATTGCCGACATGGGATCTCCGATACAGCGTTCCAACGCATTTACTTGAGCGTGGACACTGTTGGCTTGGTATCAAATATTTGTTGAATCTCAAAACCAGATTCAATCACAGAGATTAAGTTTATAGCCGGTATCAAAAATTCGCCGCTTTTCCTTTAATAATCCCTAAATATTCGCCGTCACTCGTTATCATGTGTTGCCTTATACCCACGATTTAATGTGCTCCCTCCCCGGAGGAGAATCTATGACCTACACTTTTTCGACGCGTAATCAGGTGACGAAATTCGAAGCTATCGACTTCGTTCCAAAACGAGCGATGGTCATTTTCGCCCACCCTGACGACGCTGAAATTGGCGCAGGTGCCACAGCCGCGCTCTGGGCAGCGCAGAGTTGCGAGATTACGTATGTTCAGTGCACAACTGGTAGCAGCGGAAGCAACGATACCGAGATGACTTCGGAGAAAATTATCGGTATTCGCGCGGCAGAACAGCGCGCCGCCGCCGATACAATTGGCACCACCGATATCGTTGTTTTAAATCACCCAGACGGAGAACTCGAAGCAGATCGGGTCTTTTTGGGTGAGGTAGTGCATGCACTACGCAAGTACCGACCTGAGGTCGTGTTCACTCACGACCAGCACCGTGTTCACGGTTTCCAACATCGCGATCATCGTAACGTGGGAATTACGGTTCAGGACGCGGTGTATCCATATGCCCGCGATCATTTGCACTTCCCCGAGCAGCTAGTCAATGGTATCGAGCCGTATAAGGTCAAGCACATCTTCTTCTGGGGTACTGACATCCCCGATGTGATCGTCGATGTGTCAGATTCAGTCGACACAAAGATCAACGCCCTTTCAAAACATGAAAGCCAGCTGCCAGGGTTGTCGTTCGGCTCAGACATGGATCTGCGAATGCGGACTCGTCATTCCGATGCGGCCAAGGGCTACGGATTCAAATATGGTGAGTCGTTTCGACGTCTCACCACCCGTACTTAACCGAGATTGTTACTAAATGCCACGAGTCGACTTACACGCACATATCCTGCCCGGGCTAGATGATGGCCCGGTTACAGTAGAAGAAAGCCTAGTGATGGCTCGCATGGCAGCGCGTGATGGCACCGACATTATTGTGGCCACACCCCACTACCGAGATATGGAGTTGGAGCATCAATCATTTCGTATTGTTCCTGAATTGACCGATACGTTGAATGCCGCACTCAGAAGCGACTCTCTTCCAATAAGAACGCCTCGTGTTCGAATATTCACTGGGATGATCTACCGACTCGACATGTCTCTGCCAGATTTGGTCGACTCCGAATCGGCGATCACTTTGAATCGAACGCGGTTTCTCTTGACCGAATCCCCATTTACTCGGCTTCCTTCATATGTGGAAGAAGTTATCGGACGCCTGATAACCCAGCGACTCGTGCCGGTGCTAGCGCATCCTGAGCGAAACGTCGTATTTCAGCAAAACCCGAAGCGACTGCAACACTTGGTCGATGAAGGCGTGATTGTTCAAGTAGCTTCGGGGAGCCTGACCGGACAGAATGGCGACGACGCTCGTCGAGCAGCCGAGCAGTACATAAAAAACGGTATCGCACACGTAGTTTCATCCGAAATGCACAGCCAACGAGCTCCACGATCACCTCAACTTAGTGATGCGTTTGCGATAGTTACCGAACTTGTCGGCTATCCAGAGGCGATAGATATCTTCGAGACTAACCCCGCCATGATGCTTGAGGGCAGATCGCCTCAAAACGAACGTATGCCACAACCTCGGTTGAAGCGGAGTTGGATGCGGATGTCAAGGATTGAAATCGACAATCCGATATCTGAACGAACACGCCGTTTTTGGAAACGAACATTCCGCCGAATTATGCGGCGGACAACCCGCGTATAAGACGTACAAAGCTTGTGATTAGTGGTTCAAGGAATCGACGCAGGTAAGTCGTGAAAACGTAGATCGATATTCCAACTACCGCCCCGCCAATGATGTCGGTCGGATAGAAAATCCCAGCGTACATACGTGAGAATCCGAACAGAGCTGCAGCCGCATACAACCACAATCCAAATTTCCGATTGATGGTCCAAGCAGCTGTCGCAGCGGCAAAGCTCACAGCCACAGGGTTCGCAGGAAATGATGGATCGGTTGGTGAATAGAACATCAATGTCAATTCACCGCCGTGCTCTACAAACGGTCGAGGTCGCTCGATGGTTATGTTGAAGAGCCACACGACTATGTTGGCGATCGAGAGAGCGCTGATGCCCATGAGCGTCGTTAGCTGATATCGAATCCGCTGTGCAGGATTTTTACCCGAGAACCAAAGACCGAGCATGCTCAATGAGAACACTAGTGGCATCAAATAGTCACTAGCGGTGATTCGCATCAAATTGTCGAAAGCGGGAATGTTGCCCGACAAGCCGTTCAGCCACATTACGATGTTTGCGTCGATGGAAGTCATTTCGATGACCTGCCCCATATCGACTTGATCAAATTCCAAGAATCGGCTTCACGAATCCCCTTATGCCAAAGCTCACCAATGTCAGCCTTGAAATTTCGCCACGATTCAGGTTGAACAGATAGGTATGACCTGTTGGCGAGCCCTACTAGGCCGTCTTGCGGACCTGTGTTTTGTTCATCATAAGATTTCGGTTGAACCGTGTTCAGTATTTTAATACTCAGGGTTCCCGCAATGGCTGACACAGCAAACGCTGTTATGGCAGCAAGGGAGAACCAACCTGCCTGCTTAACGCCATCAAGCCCGCCGTGGATATCGTTGACGTTGCGGGCGCCTGCAAGCTCGTCCCAACTGGCTTTGCCCCAGTGACGAGTCAGCGAGTCTGCCTCAACGCTTCCTGCCGCCCACGGACCATCAATCCAGAGGGGTTGCATGAAGAAAATTGCGATGGCTGTGACTATCAGTGCTATGCCAAGCCAACGAGTCATCGCGGCGTAAGGCGTGAGCCAAAGACCGCGTGTGCCAGCATTAGAAACCGCTATTTGGATGGTACCAAGGCTCGTGAGAAATGCGAACAGTAAGTAATGGCCCGCAAACAGATCCCGAACCACACCCGGGTCAGTATTCAATCAGTCATCCTCTACTTAAATTGATTCCTGAAAATCGCGAATCCCTGACGACTCGAACGTGGTTGACGAATCAAGCTGTGGTACCGACCGAGATTCCCCATTTGCCTATCCGCCGGAAGGAGTCACCATCGTGTACCACTTAGCGTAGTTTGGGTTATCCCCAACTACTGTCGTGAAGTACAAATCTTGGAGCTTCTTGGCGATAGGCCCAGTTTCGCCAGTTCCGATATTACGATTATCTAACTCCCCAACCGCAGTTAGGTGCGCTGCGGTACCCGTAAGGAATACTTCGTCGGCAAGATATAGCTCGGATCGGTGGATGTGGCGCTGAACGACTTCCAGGCCGAGTTCGTCTTTCGCAAGTTGGATAACGGAGTCTCGAGTGATTCCTAGTAGACAGTTATCAGTCTCAGCAGGAGTGCTGATCACGCCATCACGAATCATGAACAGATTTTCTCCCGATCCTTCAGAAACTGAACCATCCTGATTCAGCAGAATCGCTTCATCGAATCCAGCGGCGAGTGCTTCGGTCTTAGCCAGAATACTCGTGGTGTACAGACCAGAAATCTTTACGCCGGTTGGCATTGAAGAGTCCATTGGTCGTCGCCATGACGATGTTTGGCATTTCAGCGGGCGGCTGTTATCGATGTAGTTTCCAAAGGGCAGGATCACCAGCATGAACTCGTCTGAAACAGTGTTCAGGTTGAGGTTGGCAACTAACTGCTCGCCTTTGAACGCAAGAGGCCTGATGTAAACATCTTCGGCAAATTCGTTCTTCTCAAGAAGATCGGTTGTGATTTTGCATAGATCGGTGACCGAGTAAGGAAGATTGATCCGCAAAATCTTGCAACCGCGCAGAAGCCGTTCGTAGTGCTCTTCTAATCGAAAGATCGCTATTTCACCGAGTCGTTCGTTCCAGTTTCCTCGAATTCCCTCGAAGACGGCTGTTCCATAGTGCAGAGCGTGAGTTTTGACGCCTACCGTAGCGTCCTCTTCGGGAACTTGTTTCCCACCGAGGAAAGCCCAGGTCTGTTGCGTCATAATTCTTCTCCTAAATATGCAACAACGCCCGCAACCTCTGCGCCTACCGTGGCAATCATGGTAGGTAAATAGCAGAAAACGCGGGCGTGTCAGCTCAAATAAGTAACTGCACTCTAATGGCGGCTCACCAAAGCAACCAGCCGCCAATTATACGAACGCTTGGGCAAGCAACAAGACCAATTTGCTCATCAAAGCACAATTTAGTCTCGAAGCTGATCCCTGCGGTCGTAATTTAGTGTGTCGCTATCGTTCGTTCCGCGATGTAATCAAAATTGATATCTTCGCCCAAACCCGGAAGCGATGGCATCTGGATGTAACCGTCTTCATCCATAGGATCGACAACACTGTTCAGGTGGCTCGGCACTTCGTCGTGATCGATAAACGGGTGGAGTAATCCTCGCTCGTACCAAGTTGTGTTCATGATTCCACCAATCACAGCAAGGTTTCCAGCTCCGCCACCGTGGATTTCACAATCCATGTTGAACGACTCAGCCAAGTGAGCACACTTCATGCTCGGGCCGATACCACCAACATCTGCGACTCCGACTCGAACTATGTCGCAAGCCTTGCTGGCAATCCACTCGGCACGTGTATGGTGTTTTCCGTAGGCGTACTCAGGACCAATCACAGGAATCTCCAGCTGGTCAGCGAGCCAGCGATATGACTCTGTTGAGTGCTCGTCCATTGGCTCTTCGTACCAGTAGTAACCGAGATCCTGAATGCCCTTACCCAATCGCAAAGCATCCATACGCGAATACCAGTGGTTAGCATCGAGCATCAAAGGGAAATCAGGTCCGACAGCTTCGCGAACAGCGGCACATGCCTTGATGTCCATTTCGACGCTCGGAGCCCACGTCACAGGAGGCATCCACGTGTGTAGCTTGATGGCTTTGTAACCGCGGTTGACCATCCACTCAGCAAAGTTTGCGTAGTCCTCAGGAGTGGAGAGACCGCCCGGCATCTCGTCACCACACATGGTCGATCCGTAGGCAAGGATCTTGTCTCGGTATCCGCCCAACATCTTCCAAACAGGCGTGTCTGACGCTCGACCTGCGAGATCCCACAGCGACATTTCGGCAACAGCCATCGATCGATCGGTGAGATTGGCACCACTTCCGCGCTGCCACTTGGCAAGGTTGATCCACAGCTTTTCACGATCCCGAGGATCTTCGCCCATGAACACTTTTTTGAAGAAGTTCTCAATGATGTACGGGCGAAGCGCTTCTGGCGAACCGAACGAATAGCCTGAATTACCTTCGTCATCAGTTATGATCAACAGTGCTTCAGTTGTGTCGTGTTCTGGGCCGGGATGCGTGTGCCCGTCGGTGTCATTAACTTTTTTTGAGGTCGATTGAAACGTGGTGACTTTGATTTTCTCGATTTTCATTTTGCTGATGTGCTGCTTTCCAATGGGATGACTAGACGTGGTCACA
>JAPKFF010000092.1:0-8353 GCA_028821715.1 Dehalococcoidia bacterium | reverse complement strand
CCTGTACTCAAGTTCGATGTACTCTTCGGCCAGTGTCGCCATAAAACTGATCTTGCCTGAAAGTCCGTTCAGCACCGAAGATTCCGCCATACCTGTTGCGACCGTGAGCATTGAGCCGATTTGAGCGTGATGCCCACATGCATGCGCCGCTCCTGTTTCAGCATCGGCATGCACGTGACCGGGAACGATAAGAGAGTCTAGTTCGCCCATCACTGCCACATGGGGGCCTGGCCTCCCTGTATCAAACGTTCCAATTACCCCGGTTCGAGCAATCCCCGACTGCACTGCCATGCCGTTGGATTTGAACCAATCTGAAACTAACTTAGAAGTACGTGCTTCTCGGTAGCCACTCTCGGGCTGGTCGAGAATATCGTGGGCGATTCGCTTTAGTTCGTCGGCCCGTTTGTTGATCGAGGAACTAAGTGAGCTTTTTATATTGGCGCGTTCAGCCATAGGAAGAAATTTACGATATTTGTTGGTACGGCGGCGAGTGTAGCAGTCGTTCGACGCTTAGCCGTGTAATTAGTGGGTAATACGGGCTCAAAATTTCGTACTGAGTCCTTATACTCACGTTTATGAAGAAAGTAGTACTAGCTCCCCAAGGTTTCAAAGAGAGTCTCACCGGTATGGAAATTGCTGTGGCGATGTCCATCGGAGTCAAACAAGTTTGGCCCGAAGCCGAGACCGTGCTAATTCCGGTGGCCGATGGCGGCGACGGGACCTTGCAGGCTTTAGTCGACAGTTCAGGTGGTGATGTCCGAACTGCCAGGGTTGAAGATGCAATTGGAAGAACTATCGAAGCTGAATGGGGTGCCCTCGGGAACGGCACAACCGCGGTGATCGAAGTTGCTAACGCTATTGGTCTAGCTCGACTAAGTCAGGACGAACGAGACGTTCGAAACGCTTCGACATTTGGTGTCGGTCAACTATTTATTGAAGCTCTCGATGCTGGATTCAGCGACTTCATCATCGGAGTTGGCGGAAGTGCTACGAACGATGGTGGTGCAGGCATGATTCAGGCTATGGGTGGCAAACTCACTGATTCAAACGGCGATGATATTGCTCGCGGCGGCATTCCATTGTCTGACCTTGCGAATATTGATGTATCGGACCTCGATCCTCGCATGGTTGGCGCAAACGTAGTTGTTGCCTGTGATGTGAATAATCCTCTGTGTGGAACGAGAGGCGCTTCTGCGGTATTCGGGCCACAGAAAGGTGCGACGTACGAAGATATTCAAGAACTTGATGCTGCACTTGCTAAATTTGCAGAGGTAATCACCAAAGATCTTCACACCGACGTAGCTGAAATTCCCGGAGCAGGTGCGTCGGGCGGACTCGGAGCAGGGCTAATGGGCTTCTTCGATGCCCGTTTGCGCCTTGGAGCTGACATCGTGCTTGAAGCCCTTAGCTTTGATAAGCACCTCGCAGACGCCGACCTAGTGATTGTTGGCGAAGGTCAGTTCGATCGTTCGACCGTTTTCAACAAATCACCTGTCGCAGTAGCGCAACGTGCGAAGCGTCGTGGCACTCCAGTAATCGGTATTGCTGGATCACTAGGCGCAGGTTTTAGAGAAGTACACGAACATGGAATCGACGCCGTGTTTAGCCTCGTGAACCGTCCCATGTCGCTCAAGGCAGCAATGGAAGACACGAAGCGCCTGGTAGCTATAGCTACCGAGGAAGCCTGCCGGGCACTCGTTATAAATATTTAGCGTTGGTATTAGCCGTCTGAGAGAATAATCAAATGGACTTCGAGGGGCCCATGAATTCCCGTTACTATCGTTCCTTCGATATCGCCTGTCTTGCTTGGACCTGAAATCAGGTTCATCGATCCCGCCAATTCCCCTGACATAAAGTCCTTACGTTCCATGGCGAACAATTCGTCCAGCGAATCAAGAACTTCACCAGGTCGCAACACCGCTATGTGAGTCGGAGGTGCGAGCGATACTAATCGGGAAAGTCCGCTTCGTGGATGGAGAACGACTGTGCCGGTCTCGGCAATAGCGTAGTCAACACCCGTAATACCAATGTCCGCTGAAAAAGCCTTGCTTTTGGATTCCTCAATCTGGTACTGAGAGTATTCTCCCGAGTGTTCGGTCGTTTCCAAAGTCGCCCCAGTGGTCGTAATCGCAAGATCAACGCCAATCTGATCAAGCGCATAATGGTTCGACCTTAGCACTGATGTTGCTTTCTTCTGTACACAAATGCTAGCTATGTAACTTGCAGCGTCTTCCGAACTCGAAGCACGATGTACTTTCCATCCAGCCTTCACCGCTTCTATTGCCATCTGATCAGCTAGTTCATTTGAACGCTCTGAAGCATCGGTCGAAGCCTTGTCGGCATTGGCATTCGCGGTAGCCGCATCCTCAAAGCCGGCAGTTTCTGTAATTCTGGTCGGTGCCAACACTTCAGTTCTGCCCAGTCCCGCTGTGACTCCAGCAAGAAATTTTGATCGATCTGCCATTATTTCGAGCCTCCGCTTCTTTTTTTGAGTCTCGATTTCAGCGAACTTGGCGCGATCGCTGGAAAGTCTCGTGTCGATGTCCACCCTGAGATAGGTGGCGGAGCCTTTTTCAACCAACCGTTTCGAGAAAGTGGCTTCATTGCGATGCTCGCGATTCGTGAACCGATATCGAATCTCTTGCGACCCATCATTCCCATTCGCCAAGCTTTCCAAATACCTCGCTCTTTGGCCGACGACGTACGTTCCTCCTCATCGGTCGAACCCTCGGCAGTACGATATCGCAGTTCGAGAAGCATCCTTGGAATATTGATTTTTACAGGACATGCGTCGTGACAGGCTCCACAAAGCGACGAGGCGCTCGGCAGATTACTAGCGTCTTTCAATCCTGTGAGAACCGGTGAAACGATTGCTCCGATCGGGCCTGGATATACCCAGCCGTAGGCATGCCCGCCGACTTTTCGGTAAACAGGACAAGCGTTCAGACATGCGCCGCAGCGAATACAGTTCAACGACTCTCTCATCAAAGGGTCTTCGAGAAGCTTTTGTCTACCGTTGTTCATAATCACGAGGTGGAACTCTTCAGGTCCCTCTTCCTCGTCGGGTTTACGCTTGCCATTGACCATCGTCACGTAGGTAGAAATTCTTTGGCCCGTCGCTGAACGAATCAGAATCCGTAGCATTGTGCTCAGATCCTGAATCGAAGGAACGATTTTCTCCATACCCATGACTGCGACATGGACACGAGGCACAGTAGTCGACATTCGACCATTGCCCTCGTTAGTCACAAGAGCAATAGATCCCGATTCAGCAACGGCGAAATTCACTCCAGTTACCGACATATCAGCACGTTCAAATACAGCTCGTAACTTCTCGCGAGCCAACAACGTTAGTTCGGTCGCGTCCGGCACGCGGTCGCCGTCTTTGTAGTCATCATCGAGAAGTTTTGCGACGTCTTCTCTCGATTTGTGAATAGCCGGCGCTATCAGGTGATACGGAGTTTCATTGGCGAGCTGAATGATGTATTCACCGAGATCAGTTTCAACCGTCTCGAACCCCTCGTCGTTCATCGCCTCGGCGAGCCCCATCTCCTCAGAAACCATAGACTTCGATTTAATGACGGTTTTGATCTTTCGGTTGTGAGCAAGATCAATGATATGGCGGCGCGCATCTTCAGCATCGTCGGCAAAAAATATACTTCCACCGTTCTTCTCAACGTTGTCAGCGAACACCCCAAGATAGTAATCAAGATGAGCGATCGTGTGATCTTTGATCGCTTTGCCCTTGGTTCGCAGATCCTCCCAGTCGGGAGTATTTGCAGCAGCTATAACCCGGCCCTCGAAGAATCCTGTGTAAACATGCTCGATAGACTGTTGAATCTGTGCGTCTGCGAGGGTCAGAGCCGCCTTTGAGCGAAAGTTAACTGTCAGCGGCTTCATCGTTTCTCCTCGGAAGTATCACTATTTCTTATAGATTCTGCGAGCACCTGAGCGATGTGCAGGACTTGCACATTTGATCCTCGTCTGCGGAGACCACCTTGCATTTGGTAGATGCAGCCTGTGTCGCCCGCGACGACCGTGCTAGATCCGTTTGCCTCAATAAAATCTAACTTCTCATCAAGAATTGCAGAAGAAATATCCGGCATCTTTATCGAAAACGCTCCGCCAAAACCACAGCAGACCTCCGCTCGTTCTAGAGGATAGAAATCGAGACCATCGATGTTTGTCAGCATCTGTACAGGCTGTTCATCAACTCCGATTTCACGAAGAAGATGGCAGCATTTGTGATAGGTCAATGCTCCTTCTCTCTTGCCGTAAATCGCATCAGTTCCGAAGAATTGGCTTACGAACTCGGTAAGTTCAAACAACCTCTCCCCCACCCGTTTTGCTCGATCTGCAAGTTCAGCGTTGTCTCTAAACAGGTCACCGTAATAGTTCCGAACCATAGCGGCACATGATCCCGAGGGAACAACGATCGGACCGTCCACTTTTTCGAATAAATTAACGAAACGTTCGGCGACCGGGTAGGTCTCTGACCTAAACCCGCTGTTGAAAGCGGGCTGACCGCAACATGTTTGGTCGTCGAGAAAATCGACCGTAACTCCAAGATACTCGAGCACTTCGACAGTGCTTTCTCCTACATCTGGAGCGAGTTGATCGACCATGCACGATGCGAACAGGGTGACACGATCTGGGCGATGTGCGGCGCTAGTGTTTTGAGGCATCTTTAGAAATTACCAGATTCCCGTAGCTTGTTAGGCTCAATTTTGACCGTACGAAGGCTTTGGTGCTGTGGTATTTTTTTCTATAGTTTCGTAAAAAACGGGAGAAAGTATTATTTGAGTTCTGTTAAATACGATGTTGTCGTGATTGGAGCCGGCATAATCGGACTGTCTACGGCGATGAAATTGTTAGAACGGTTTCCGCAGATAAAACTAGCAATTATTGAAAAGGACGCCAAAGAGGGAACACAACAGAGCGGGCACAACTCTGGTGTAATCCACTCGGGTATTTACTACCGTCCGGGCTCGTTCAAAGCTGATTTTTGTGTCGCCGGTCGTTTATCGATGACTCAATTCTGCGAAGAGAACGATATTCCTGTGTGGACGTGCGGTAAGTTGATCGTTGCTAGTGATGCAGCCGGCGTAGAACGACTAAATGCTCTTGAAGAACGAGGAAACGCCAACCAAGTTGAAGGCCTGCGAATGGTCGACAACGATGAAATGGTAGAAATCGAACCGCATGTCGTCGCTCGCAAAGCGCTGTACGCGCCAGGCACGGGAATAGTCGATTATCGAAACGTAACTGCTGTCTATGCCGACCGCGTTCGTGCTGCTGGTGGCGAGATTTATTTCAGCACGGAACTCAACGGTTCGAAGGTTGTTGGTGGTGTCACTATTATCAATACAACTTCCGGTGATTTCGAAACCACCAACTTTATAAATTGTGCTGGCCTACACTCCGATCTCGTCGCAGAGACCATGGGCGTCGAAACCGGATTGCGAATCATTCCGTTCCGTGGTGAGTACTACAAACTCCGTAAAGAGAGTGAATTCATGGTCAAGGGTCTCATCTATCCGGTGCCGGACCCTGCATTCCCATTCCTTGGTGTCCACTTGACCCAAACCATGAAGGGCTGGGTCGAGGCAGGTCCGAACGCCGTACTGGCATTCAAACGTGAGGGCTACCGCAAACGTGATTTCTCTATGAATGATTTCCTTCGTACGATCACGTTCCCCGGGTTTTGGAAAATGGGGATACGAGATTGGAAAACAGGTGTTTGGGAGATCAACAGATCTCTCAGGAAATCAGTATTTCTCGATGGCCTCCAGCAGCTTGTGCCTGAACTTTCTTCGAAGGACCTAGGTGGCACAGGATCTGGCGTTCGGGCTCAGGCGGTAGACAGATCGGGCAAACTTGTCGACGACTTCCGAATTGAAGAGTCACGTGGGGCAATCCATGTCCTCAACGCCCCATCGCCTGGGGCAACTGCGTCGCTGGTAATTGGCGACTACATATCCGATCTGGCAGTCAAGAATTTCGGACTCAATGCGACTGCGTAATTTGCAGTCCGGTAAATCTGAAAAAGCAACGAAAACTGGTAACTAACGCATTCGATTGCCACCACTCCACATGTCGGCGTTCGATCCAAGCTTCGCTTTAACCGGTTCAGAAGCTGCCGTAAGTCGGTCGGTAATTCCTTGCGGCAGGTCGTATTCAAATGCAGGAACATTGAGATCGAGTTCATCTGGTGATCGTGCCCCAACAAGCAATGAAGTAATACCTTGACGGGAACGAACCCACGCGAGGGCGACTTTTGCTGGGTGTTCTCCGAGTTTAGAAGCAATTTCAATAACTTCGGCGATAACGTCAAACGCTTCGGTCTCGCAACCGTTTTCACCGTGATTCGCAAGTGGACGTCTGTCGTTGAACAATCGAGAACGAGAAAGACCATCCGGAACTTCGTCAGCTGAGCCGTAGCGACCGGTGAGAAGACCTTGTGCGAGTGGGCTGTAACAGATCAGTCCGATGTTGTTTTCAACACACGTCGGTTTAATTTCGACTTCAATCGGACGCCAAAGCAGGTTGTATGGCAGTTGGTTCGTGACGATATCGGTAGATTCGAGCGACCCAGTTAGATCTTGGACGCCAAAATTACAGACACCTATCGACCGGATTTTGCCAGCGTCTCGAAGCTTCAACAGAGCAGCTATCGAATCCTCAACGGCTACATCGTGGTTTGGCCAGTGAATCTGGTATAGGTCAATGTAGTCGGTCTGCAGCTTTAGCAAACTGGCATCACAGGTCTGTTCAACCAAATTAGGCACTAAATGCGGAGGGCTAATCTTTGTTGCGATTACCGCTTCGTCTCTACGTCCGGCTAGAGCGCGACCAAGAACCTCTTCCGAATGCGAATCGTCATCGTAACCCTCAGCAGTGTCGAAGAACGTGATTCCCTTATCGAGAGCAGCGTGGACAGTGGCGATAGATACGTCGTCGTCTTGGGCCCCCCAAACTTTTCCGCCAGCAAACGGCCAACACCCCAAGGCGAATTCCGAAACCTTTATATCGGTCGTTCCGAGTGACTTGTACTGCACGTTTTATCTCCTAGATCGTAGTGAATATAAGCCGTTGCGCACTCTAGCACTAGATTGTTCTAATTCGGTACCTAAAAACCGGACTTCGATTCAGATATCATCACCACATTGCCAGTTGAATTCAAGTTCAAGTAATGGAGAGTTGTTTTGATTAGAGTCAGTATCGCTAGTACAGAAAATCGCCTAAAGGGCGTCGCTCAGGCTCTACAATTGATCGATTCCGACATACTCATTCCTGACCGACCAGTAATGGTCAAGCCGAACTTCGTTACGACAATGAACCAACTTGCTGCAACTCACGTCGACGCAACACGCGCTACTCTCGAATATCTCTCCGGCAAAGGCGTCAATGAATTTGTAATTGCCGTTGGACCAGCTCTTGGAACACCTGATTCCGGTTTTGACAACTACAGTTATCGGGATCTGGCAAACGACTACAAAATCGAGTTCATGGATCTCAACACCGATGACAGCATTCCGGTTCCGGCGTTCGACGACCACCTGAATCCTCAGACCCTCTATATGTCTAAACGGCTCTCAGAGTCGTACGTTGTTTCGGTTTGCCCTATGAAGACTCATAACAACGTCGTTGTCACTCTGGGTCTAAAAAACATACTTGTCGGCACGCTCTCTGGAGTTGAGCAGAAGAAAAAGATCCACAAAGGCAGTAAGGCGATAAATCTGACGCTCGCAAAGATGGCCCAGCATGTGGTTCCCGATCTCACAGTTATTGATGGAACTATCGGGATGCAAGGAAACGGCCCAATCGACGGTTTCGAGATTTCGTCAAACGTTGTCGTTGCATCTCACCATGGAATTGCCGCTGACTGGGTTGGGCTTCAAGTAAAGGGATACAAACTTGAACAAGTCGGCTACCTCAGGTACGCGATGGAACTTCGTAATCTTGGTCTAGTTGATATCGAAGTTATCGGAAAAAGCATTGAAGACGTCAGGGTCACTTACGTAGATCACGATGACATAGAAGATCAACTAACGTGGCCGATAAAAGACGACTGGCACAGCGTTTTCGAGCGAAGCTAGCGATCAGTACTTAAACAAAAAACTATCCTATTCCAAGAAGTCTTCGTAATAGGTTACAACTGGTTAATTAACACTCATGAGTGAACTGTTGCTGTCTAATAGTTAACGCACAAAATAGCGTTGCGGCTAATGTTCTCGGACCGTAGCTTCGACCTTCGATGCCATAGAAGAGACCATTTTGTTAAATACGAGAGAGTGGATAGGCAGAAGTGCAAACCAATACATGTACCCAAGCAGGCCTTTTGGGTTGAATG
>JAPKFF010000091.1:0-8484 GCA_028821715.1 Dehalococcoidia bacterium | reverse complement strand
CGACGGATCAATAGGTCTTCGGCTTTCCAGATGACATAAGAATCGCCAACTACGTGGGAAAGCTCTGAGATCATCGTCGAACTGACTGAAGTTTCAGTGGGCATGGGTTAATTGTTGCACGGGGTTGACCTGTTACCAAGCCCTAGAAAATAGTTCCTACGCCAGTTACGTTTCGGATTATTTCACGATCTTCCTGATCACGAATGATCTTTGCGGTCAATTCGTCAGGGTCACCCCATTGGTCGAGTAAGATCTTGAGTAGGCGCACTTGAATTTCTGAGTGCTCTGGAATCCCGGCGAGGTTCTTGAACTCTTTTGGATCGGATTTCAGATTGTAGAGTTCGAGTTCGACTGGATCACCGTGTCCGTAACAGAGCTTCCAATCGCCCGATCTGACCATTCCGAGGGCACGATCGGTACCGTGAGCGAAATGCTCGGAGATTGCAACGTCGTTGAGGGTTGAAGTGTCGCCTTCGAGTGCGGGAACAAGAGATTGTCCATCAAGATCCCATTGATCGAGTTCGATTCCAGCGAGATCGAGAATCGTAGCGACGGCATCGACATTCGATACTGCCTCTCCGACTCGTTGGCCACCTTCGAATTTACCCGGCCACGAAATCTGGAGAGGAACGTTCGCCGATTGCTCGTAGAAGCACATCTTGCGCCAGAGACCGTGTTCGCCGAGCATGTCGCCATGATCGGAGGTGTGAACAATCACAGTGTTCTCTGCGAGACCTTGTTCTTCGAGAACGTCCATCAGATGACCGATCTTGTCATCGAGGTAGGTGCAAAGACCGTAGTAGGCGGCTCTTGCGCGGGCGATTTCGTCGTCTGACCAGTTCCCGTCGAGACCAAACATTTGCCTAAGTCGATTGGCAGTTTCTGGAAGCTCATCGAGATGGCCTTCGGGTATATCCGGCATATCGACGTTATCGGGGTAGTATTTCGAAAAGTACGGTTCAGGAACGATGAACGGGAAGTGTGGTGCAATAAAACCGACGCACATGGCGAAGGGCTTATCTTGCCTAGCAGGGTCGGAAAGATATTCGACGGCTGCCTTTTCCATAGCATCGTCAGCTTCGATCATAGGGCTAACTCCTGGGTTGGCCTCACGAACGCCGTACCAGTCTTCACCGGATGTTGGAATGCCGTCCGACCAACGGTAGTGGTCGAGCGGTGCCTCGATGTGTGGATCACGGGAGAGTTGCTTCTCAAATCCATGAAGAGGGTCAGGGCCCACTAGGTGCATTTTACCGTTTAGAGCTGTGTCGTAGCCCTCATTTCGCAATAGGTATGGCCAGGTGAGCTTGTCGACTGCCATCGGCTTCGTATTGTCCCAAACTTCGTTAGTCGAAACGTACTGACCCGTCATAAACGATGCCCGAGATGGGATGCATAACGGCGAATTGCAGTAGTTTGCCTCGAAGGTCACACCTTGCTCTGCAAGGCGATTCATGTTCGGTGTTTCGATGATCGGGTGACCATATGTAGACGAGAACTGAGCTCCGTGTTCATCGGACATGATTACGAGGAAGTTTGGTTTCGAATTCGTGGCTATCGGATTCCTCTTTTGATCTCTAATGACTGCTGTGAAGAACGGTATTCACTATGGCGTGATTACGGCGCGGGTTACTTCGCTGCCCTTTTGTGAGCCGAGCCACTCGGCTGTTTCGAACGCCTTGCCGATCTGATCGAGCGGGAATTCGTGGGAAATCACACTCGTGAGTGGGTACTTATCGGCGGTTCGTTCTAGGAAGTCGATAGAGTTCGGAATGATCCATGGATCGTAGTGCTGGATACCGTAGAAACGCACTTGGTTCGCAACCATCGTCGATACGTCGATGGTTGCGAATGAATTCGGTGAAATGTGTCCAACTTCGAGGTATATTCCTCGCATTCGGACCATTTTGAGTCCTTCTTCGACAACGGCAGGGAAACCAACAACTTCGATCACCTTATCGGCACCGATGCCGTTGGTCAGCTCCATCACGCGGTCGATACGGGATTCCGGAGTGTCATACTCGTTCATATCGATCGTGTGGGTGGCTCCGCACTGCATGGCAAGATCGAGACGCGGTTTCTGACTATCGATCACGATTACCTTCGAAGCACCGAGTTCGGCCGCTACCGCTGTAGCGTTCACGCCAAGGCCACCAGCGCCTTGAACAACAATGTTGTCGCCGAGTCGGACACCACCCAGGTGCAGCGCTTCGTATACCTGAGCTAGAGCGCAGTTGATTGGTGCAGCCGCGGCGTTACTGATCGAGTCGGGGAGTTTGAATATGTAGTTTGGGCTTCGCAGGTAGTAATACTGGGCGAAACCGCCGTTGCACACTGGCCATTCGTCGAGCGGCTTGCGACCGAGTCGGAACTTGCAGGCACCGAATTCGCCTCGTAAACAGTTGTAGCAGCGTGCGCAAGGGAAGAAGTAGGAATATGCGACTCTATCGCCCTCTTTGAGCGGTCGACGCATTGAGTCGGTGGTGACCTTGTCACCCATTGCGGCAACTTCGCCCATCATCTCGTGTCCAAATACAAACGGATCACGTGGTGGTGCGCCTTCTGGGATGCCGTCACCACGCCAAATGTGGAGATCAGATCCGCAGACACTTGTTGCTTTTACCCGAATTTGAATAGCATCTCGTTCAAGCTCAGGGAGTGGAAGCTCCCGCATCTCCCAGCTTTTGTCTGCGTCGTGCCAAACTGCTGAAGTACCCATCTGTGCCATAGTGATCTCCTGAATGATTGCCTGAAATATTAACTGTGCGTCTGGTGAATTTCTCGCAACGAACTCGATGGCAACAATCTATTCCCGTTTGCACGAAGTCACAATAAGTGGGAAGACCAATATTTCGTTCGCCCGATTGGCAATTTCAGAGAATAGAATTTCGCTGCCGGCATTCGTGAACATGGATTTCGGCTCTTTGAGTGTTGCGTATTAACGCATGGACAATAAGCAGGACCGAATGACAATAACGAACTGGCGATCGCGAGCAGGCACAACTTTCCAAACTGAAAAACGCCCTGCTGCGGGATCGAAAGGTGTGGTCGTTACCAATCACCCGTTGGGATCTGCCGCAGGGTCTGAGATGCTTTTGGCTGGTGGAAACGCTGTAGACGCCGCCATCGCCTCACTTTTCGCTCTGACCGTTGTCGAACCGATGATGGTCGGCATCTTCGGGGGCGGTCACATGAACGTTCGGTTGGCGAATGGCGAGAACCACGTCATCGATGGATACACCACGGCACCTGCCGCTTCAACTGAAGACATGTACACGCCGATAGCTGATTCAGGTCCCGACTATTTGAAGAGCGTCGACGACCTGAGTTCGATCGGATATCTGTCGATTGGTGTTCCCGGCAATTTGAAGGCTTGGACCGAGGCGTTGGCAGCGTGGGGGACGATGTCGCTTGCAGAGGTTATGGAACCGGCCATTCGGTTTGCGTCTCGAGGGCTCAAAGCCAGCGAGTATCTGCATGACACGATCGTGCAGATGGAAGATGTCATTAGGAGATTTCCCGAAACGGCAGCTACTTACATGCCGAACGGGAAGCCACTGGAGACTGGTGATCGCGTTGATAGATCTGACTATGCTCGAACATTGCGGGCAATATCTGAGAACGGACCGGATCATTTGTACAAGGGTGTGCTTGGAGAAATCGTTTGCGACTATCTAAGTCGAAACGGCGGAATTATTACTACGCAGGACCTGGCCGACTACAAGACAGTTCAGCGAAAGCCAATCAAGGGTGAGTACCGAGGGTACGAACTCTTTGGTCCGCCACCACCGTCGTCTGCTGGTGTTCACATCGCCGAAATGCTGAACATTTTGGAAGAGTTTGACGTTGCTGAACTGGGATTCGGGACGGCTGATTCGATTCATCTGTTAGCAGAATCGATGAAGAAGGCGTTTGCTGATCGAAATCGATACACGGGTGATCCTGAATTTGTCGAAGTGCCTGTTGATCGTCTGATTTCGAAGCACCATGTCGAAGATTTCATCGACAGTATCGACATGGATAAAGCATCACCTGAGATTGAACCGGGTTCGAACGAGCCAGATCACACTACTCATCTCACTGTTGCCGACTCAGACGGAAATATTGTTTCGGCGACGCAGACGATCAACGAGTTGTTTGGTTCTAAGGTCACAGTTCCGGGTACTGGAATGCTGTTGAACAACACCCAGCAGATGTTCGATCCTCATCCGGGGAATGTTCGCTCTGTTCTTCCTGGGAAGCGGGTTACAAGCAGCATGGCTCCTATGATCGTCATGAAAGAGGGGTTGCCAGAATTTGCAGTTGGTCTTCCCGGTGGCGTGAGGATTTTTACTTCGGTTCTACAGGCGATTGTGAATCTGATCGACCACCGGATGTCTGCTCAGGAGGCAGTCGAGGCTCCGCGTATGTGGACTCAGGGGCAGGATGTTGAGATTGAGGTGGAGATACCTGCGTCTGTTCGATCGGCTGTGGCTGCAAAAGGACATCGAGTGACGCCTGTGAACGCTGTCGGCGGCGGTATGAACATTGTGCGATTTGAACCGGGTGGCATTATTTCGGGGTCTGCTTGCTGGAGGGCAGATGGTCACGCCGTTGGTATTGGCGGAGGATTCGCTCGACCGGGCGTGAGATTCCGTCCTCTCGCTGGGGATGAAGAAGTAGTTGCAGATGATGCTGTGAGTTCGCAAGTCGATGATGATCCCGTTGCAACTCCTATAGGACCAGACAGTACGAACGAAACCAAGAGCGACGGAGACAAAGTTTAAATTGCCGAATCACCAGCTAATTTGTGTGGATTGCTCGTCGAAGCAAGATGCGTCTGTAATCGATTTGTATTGCTCTGAGTGTGGGGGGCTGTTCGCGGTTGAATATCTCGCAGCTCCGGACGGGACGATGCCTCGTTTACCGATGGACGAGCCGTTAAATTCAAATTCGCTGGGTGAAGGCGATACACCGCTAGTCTTTCTCGATAAAACTTGTTATGAATTGGGGTTAGGTTCGCTTTGGGCGAAGCTTGAATTCATGGCTCCGACCGGTTCGTTTAAAGACCGTGGTTCAGCGGTTCTGACGACGATGGCGCGCGATTTCGGGGTGGCCGAGTTCATCGAGGATTCATCTGGTAATGCTGGAGCTTCGCTTTCTGCTTACGCAGCAGCTGTGGGTTTGAAGGCACATGTGTTTGCTCCGGCTACTGCTGCCAGCGGTAAACTCAATCAAATTCAGATCTTTGGTGCGAGGTTGCATAAGATCGAAGGCCCGCGACAGGCAGCAACAGAAGCTGCGGAAAGGTTCGTCAAAGACCGCGGGTTAGTCTACATGTCGCATAATCTTAGTCCATATTTTTCAGAAGGAATGAAGGCAGCCAGCTACGAAATAGTGGAAGTGTTGGACGACGGCATAGACCATATCGTTCTGCCTGTGGGGAATGGCTCGCTATTGATTGGCATGGTGCGGGGGTATCAAGAACTTCTCGAAACAGGAATTATCAAAAGAATTCCCAGATTTCACAGTGTTCAAGCCCACGCTGTGCGCCCCGTGGTGGCCGCATTGAACGGGGAACAGTGGTCGCATGACGATGTGCAGCCGACCAACGCATCGGGAATTGCGGTGTCGAAGCCGCCACGACTCAAAGAGATGGTCGAAGCGATTAGGGCAACGGACGGTTCAGGAGTTACTGTTTCAGAAGAATCGTTGACTGACTGGCAGGTTAGATTGGCTTCGTCAGAAGGCGTGTTCGCAGAGATGACGTCTGCCGGCGCGTTCGCTGGGTTGGCGCAGTTGATCGATTCTGGTGTGATCGAAAGAGACTCGAATGTTTGCGTACCGATCACCGGAAGCGGTCTCAAAGAGCCGCTCAAGAAGTAACGGCGACGACGCTAGCTGTTGAGCTGGGCGAACACCTTTTCGAAGCCGTCAGCAGCGCCTTCGATGACCCAATCGTCGACGCAGTAGGACGCTCGGAAGTATCCGGGTGTGCCAAATCCAACACCGGGAACTGCCAGAACGAGTTGCTTTTGCAGCTCGGCGACAAACTCGGTGTCATTAGGAATTGGCGATTTTGGGAATACAAAGAAGGCGCCGTCGGGTTGTACGCACTCGTAGCCGATTTTTGTGAGTATGCCGTAGAGCAGGTCTCGCTTCTTGCGGTAGATATCGACATCTACAGTGGCCCGCTGGAGACCGGCAACGACGCGCTGCATTAGCGCAGGGGCGTTCACGAACCCGAGGGTACGGAGCGAGAAGTTTAGGGCGTCGAGTAGATCTGTCTTGCCATGATCATTCGGGTTCACAGCTACGTAGCCGATGCGTTCACCGGCGAGCCCGAGGTCTTTGGAATGGGACGTTGCCACAATTGATCGTGGGTGGTGTTCGAAGATGAACGGGTAGATGGCGTCTGTGTAGATAAGTTTTCGGTACGGCTCGTCTGAGATCAGATAAATCTCGGTTCCGTACTTCTTTTCCGCCCGTTGTATTGCTGCTGCAATCGCGGCTATCGAATCCGCTGGGTAGATCACACCGGTGGGATTATTGGGTGAGTTGATAATTACGGCGCGGGTTCGAGGACCAATGGTTGCTTCCAGCGATGTGATGTCGGGAAGCCAGTTTTCATCGCATGTGGCGATTTTCGATACGCCGGTCTGGTGTTCGACGTAGAACACGTATTCACCGAAGAACGGGGCTATGAGGACGACTTCGTCGTCTTCGTCGAGGATCGATCGAAGGATGGTATTGATTGCACCTGCGGCCCCGACCGTCATCAGAATTTCAGCTCCAGTGAACGCGGTTCCGGACTCTTCGGTCAGCACTTCTGCGACTTTGGCGCGCACTTCAGGAAATCCGCTTTGGGGCATGTAGCGGTGAGTACCGGGGGCTTCATCGTCGATCAGGCGTTGTAGTTCGGTTTTGAATTCGGGTGGCGGCTCTAACAGTGGGTTTCCTAGGGAAAGATCGAATACGTTCTGTTCTCCGTGAATTCTGCGCAGTTCTATGCCTTGTTCGAACATCTTGCGAATCCACGAGCTGTTATTCATCTGTTCTCGAACTTTTAGCGAGATCGCCATTCGGGCTTCCTTAGGTTTTGTGATCTTACTGAGTAGCGGCTATTAACTTAGCTGGATTTCTCATTATCGGAGTCATCCTCGTCTGGGTCGGGGTTATCTTCTTCTTTCTTCTCGCCGATCTTGAAGAAATCTTTCATGAACTGAGGACCACCAGAGTACGGGTTATCGACAACATACGTGTTGGCGATTTTGTCGTGCCAACCTTGGCGTTTAGGATCGAATATCAGCCAGAAGATTCCGACACCTGCAGCAAGGAATGACACTAATTTGCCGATCATTTCCCTTGGAATAGCGGCTGGGCCCGGCGTTCTGCCATCTTCGTCGACTACAACGATTCCCGCTACCCATTTGCCGGGAGTTCGTCCCCAGAGAATAGTTGGGATGATGAAGTAGCCGAAGAAGAATATGAGGTCGGGTGCGACTGCTTCTTGGCTGAAGATGTTTCCGTTTGCGACGGGTGCGACTGTGTAGATGATCATCATGATCAACCCAAAGTCGATAGTGAACGCGTAGAGCCGACGCATTGGGCCAGCAAAAATCATTGGGTAGATCGTTGGTCCATCGGGCTTTTGGGGCGTCTTCTTAGCGTTCGCCTTTTTGTCGGTCTTAGCTTGTACATCGGCTTTGTAGCGAGAGGTGGTCGGTCGGTTGCGCGGATTACCGCGTTTCTTTGTTCCAGAAGGCATATATAGCCAATATTACGGCTCAGTTGCTTCCACGGCACTAGGAACTGGAATTAGAATCGGCGGCAGAATCATTATTTTCGATATTCGTTCGTTGGACTCTAACGAGCGATCTCTAGGAGATCCCACATGGTAGGCAGGCTCGAAGGCAAGATTGCGCACATCACTGGCGGAGGTTCTGGACTTGGCGATGCGATGGCGCACCTGTTCGCTCAAGAAGGCGCTCGGGTCGTTGTTTCCGATCTGAAATTTGAGGAGGCGCAGCGTGTCGCCGACTCGGTGATTGCTGCTGGTGGAGATGCGATTGCTTTGGCTGGTGATGTATCGAAGCGTGAAGACTGCGAGCGAATGATCACCGATACGATTTCGAAACTAGGTGGGATCGATGTTTTGGTAAACAGCGCGGGAGTCACCCCTCGCTACGCTCCTAAGGAGTGGGATTTCGAAAAGACGTGGGATTGGGTCGTGAGTGTCAATCTTAAAGGCACGATGATGATGTCTCGGTTTGCTGTCGATCACATGAAGACTCAGAATTCGGGATCCATTGTCAACTTGGCGTCGATTATTGGTCTTGTCGGCTATGCGCAGGGTATTAGTGACGGATTTAATCCGTATCCGCACACCAAAGGCGGAGTTGTGCAGATGACTCGAGACATGAGCATTGCGTTGGCAAAACAAGGCATACGAGTGAACTCGCTGTGTCCTGGCTTTACCTACACGCCGCTTATCAGCACTTTGGT
>JAPKFF010000006.1:0-34121 GCA_028821715.1 Dehalococcoidia bacterium | reverse complement strand
GCGGCGGTGCCACTAACCGCGGCCATGCCGCTTCCTTCGAATGCGGCCGTGCCGTAGTGCAGAGCGTGAGTCTTGACGCCTACCTTCGCATCCTCTTCAGGAACTTGCTTCCCGCCGAGGAATGCCCAGGCTTGTTGCGTCATGATTTTTCTCCTCAATATGTAACAACACCCGCAACCTCTGCTCATGTTTGATCATGGATTTGCAGATAGCGCGGGCGTGTCAACTCAGAATATGTAGCTGCACTCTATGGTTGGCTTCCGGTGAAAGCCAGTCGCCAATTATACGAACGACGGGGCAAGCGACAAGACCTAATTTCGCTCTATAACGTGTGTTCGCCATTATGACTGGGCCATTGGAGCTTGTCATCGATTTCTATTTAGTGTGTCGAAACGGTCCGTTCTGCGATGTAATCAAAATTAATATCCTCACCCAGTCCAGGGAGCGTTGGCATGTGGATATTACCGTCTTCGTCCATGGGATCGACCAGAGCGTTCAAGTGCGGCGGAACTTCGTCATGATCGATGAACGGATGCAGGAGACCTCGCTCGTACCATGTCGTGTTCGAGATTGCCCCGATCACCGCGAGGTTTCCGGCACCTCCACCGTGGATTTCACAGTCCATGTTAAACGACTCGGCGAGATGAGCGACCTTCATGCTTGGGCCGATTCCACCAACGTCGGCGACGCCAACTCTTGTGATATCGCATGCCTTGCTGGTGATCCACTCAGCACGGGTGTGGAACTTGCCATAGGCATATTCAGGTCCAATTACGGGGATTTCGAGCTGTTCGGCGAGCCAGCGGTACGATTCGGTGGAGTGTTCATCCATCGGCTCTTCGTACCAGTAATAGTCGAGCGCTTGAATACCTTTACCAAGCTCCAAAGCGTCCATGCGCGAGTACCAGTGGTTTGCATCTAGCATCAGCGGGAATTCTGGACCGACTGCTTCCCTCACTGCAGCGCATGCCTTGATGTCCATCTTCACGCTTGGTGCCCAGCTAACAGGGGGCATCCAGGTGTGGAGCTTGATCGCTTTGTAGCCTCTATTCACCATCCATTCAGCGAAGTTTGCGTAGTCTTCCGGGGTGGCTAGTCCGCCCTCCATTTCGTCTCCGCACATCGTTGATCCGTACGCAGCGACCTTGTCTCGGTATCCACCCAACATCTTCCAAACAGGCGTGTCTGACGCTCGACCTGCGAGATCCCACAGCGACATTTCGGCAACAGCCATCGATCGATCGGTGAGATTGGCACCACTTCCGCGCTGCCACTTGGCAAGGTTGATCCACAGCTTTTCACGATCCCGAGGATCTTCGCCCATGAACACTTTTTTGAAGAAGTTCTCAATGATGTACGGGCGAAGCGCTTCGGGTGAACCGAACGAATAGCCTGAGTTACCTTCGTTGTCAGTGATGGTCAACAGTGCTTCGGTTGTGTTGTGTTCTGGACCGGGATGCGTGTGCCCGTCGGTGTCATTAACCTTTTTTGAGGTCGATTGAAACGTGGTGACTTTGATTTTCTCGATTCTCATTTTGGTGATGTGCTGCTTTCAAATGGGAGGACTAGACGTGGTTGTAAGACTGGCAAACCAGTTATCACCGGGGTAGGTTTATGTCACTAGAGACCGAGGAACCGTGAGAGTCACGATGGATTACGTATAGCTTTGGGTCCCTACGACCGTTAACTCCAAGCTTGCGTAACAGGATCGGGAATGCCATCCCAGCGGCTCGGACCTTGCGCACGCATTACGGCAATTCGTTTGACGACTTCAGGGTTACCGAGTCCATGCAAAGGCTTGCCCGTCAAAATGTTCACAGCATTCTCGCCCCAACGAGTAGCGCCGACAATTCCACTGATGTCAGAATTACCTGCGTTGTGCGGAGTTATCGTCAGATTATCGAGTTTCAGCAGTGGGCTCTCAGCGTCTAGGGGTTCGATCTGCGTAACGTCGATTCCGGCAGCGTAAATCACACCAGTTTCTAAAGCCTGTTGCAATCCACCTTCATCGACAATCGGGCCACGTGCGCAGTTGATGAACACCGCAGTTGGTTTCATTTTGTTGAACGCGTCGATATTGAAAATCTCATTCGTCTCAGCGGTTGCTGGAGAGTGAACTGTCAGGTAGTCAGACTCGGCAAGAAGCGTGTCGAAATCGACCATTTCTACACCGAGCAGATCCGCAGAGGTCTGAGGCACGTATGGATCGTAGGCGATGATTTTTGCAGGTCCGAATCCACGTACCCGATTCGCAAATCCCTTGCCGATGCTACCCAGTCCGAATATGCCTACGGTGTTTCCGGCGATACGTCGTAGCTGACCGCGCAGAGCATTGACCTCAGCCGGTCGATCTGACCACGCCCCTGCCTTCAAAGCAGCGTTCTGTTCAGGAATTTTTCGAGTGATCGAAAGCAACATCGCCATTGCGTGGTCTGCGACCTCAGATGTGTTGATACCAGGAGTGTTTGTGGCGCAAATTCCAAACTCAGTTGCTGCCGTTAGATCGATCGAATCGACTCCAACTCCGGAACGCCCGACCATCTTCAGATTTGGCAACGCTTCCAATACTTTACGAGTGGTATGAGGCACCGTTCCTACCAGCAGGACGTCGGCATCCTTGCCCGCTGTAATCACCTCGTTCTCGGTTCGAGCAGGAAGGTAAGCTACTTCCATTCCGGCCCGTTCGATGACGTCTGTCGTCAGACTGCTCGGCTGACGGTTGTACATGGTGATCACGACCTTGAATGCCATTCTGATTCTCCGAACTTCTTAGATCTGCGACGTTGCTGCACACTTGGATTCTCAGGCAACACCTTACTCTATGTATGTTTAGCTCCGGTATCGATGACCGCCTGAAGCAGGCAATAACATCACCACAACCAACCAAACGATCTGTCAAGACGCAGATGACCCGTTACACATAACGCTATCGGCTCTCCAAATTGATGTTGTAGGCTCCCGGCATGACAACTCAGCGAAGACCACCCGATCCAAATTCGGAACGTGCATCGCGTGGAGAAAACTACGTAATACTAAAAGCGCACTGCCGACGGTGCGTCTGGTCGTGGAATAGGCGAAACTCCGAATATACAGATGAAGATGATCGCAATCTAGGTTGTGATCGGATTGCTGGCACTGTTCATCATTATGGATATTGTCAACAAAGGGTGCGCCAAGAAAAAATCGTTTCATTAGGCACCGATTCCCGACCTTGACATTCATGAAATTCTCTAAGCATGCGGCAGCAAAAAGAAAGCCCAAAGCCACTCCTCGGCAGCGCCTCATCCAATCAACCCTTAGAGCACGCTAAAGACCCTGCCGCTCAGATGTCAGATCCCGAAACAACGACGCTATCAATTCAGATCGTGTCAAGTGGGGTTGGATCGCTGCGGGAGTCATAGTCATCGCTAGATTAAGCGTTGCCATTTACGATTCGATCGTTAGGACTCCGAGTTATTCCAAGTGACGCGCCTCCGCCAAACGACTAAACTAGCTAGACAATGACCGCTTGCGACCAATCCCCCTCCCAACCTCTATACGGTGTCCACACGATTCGTGACGTGATGATGCCAATGCGAGATGGCATCAAACTCGCCACAGATATTTTTCTTCCCTGTCACGGCGACGGTCGAATAGTCGACACCAATGAACAGGTGCCTGCACTGCTTGTTCGCACCTCCTACGACAAGACCGCTCCCGAATGGGACGATGTCATTCCGTTTTACGTACGGCGTGGTTACGCATTCGTCGTTCAAGATCTGCGATCTCGTTTCCGCTCAGAAGGAGATGGTCACTACTACCACACGGTGAATCCATGGGAGGGTGACGATGGTTACGACACAGTCGAATGGCTGGCTGAGCAAGATTGGTGTTCGGGCAAGATAGGTACTTTAGGGTCCTCTCACCGAGCGATCACGCAAACTCAATTAGCCCTCCGTAAACCGCCACATCTTGCGGCGATGTGGGTCGAAGCAGGCCCGACAAACATATACCGACATGAAGCTCGTGAGGGCGGTGCGATGTCGCTCCAAATGTTCGGAGCTGCTCATCTACACGCCCTCGATAGTCACGAAGTTGGGAATGATCCAAAGAAAGCCAAGATCATTTTTGACGCCATGCGCGATATGCCCCAGTGGCTACAAAAAAACCCGCTAAAGCCGGGAGAGACAGCCCTGAGAGTCGCTCCGGATCTCGAAAAGACAGTTTTCGACTACTACTACAGAGGCGAGTATGACGAGTGGTGGTCACAGGAATCGGCGAATCAGGAACCGTTCCTAAAGGACGGTCAACATGCAGACGTGCCTGTTACTGTTTCGTGCGGGTGGTACGACAATTTCGTTGGTGCGACTGCCAACTATTTCGTTGAACTGAACCACCAAAACGAGTCGCCAACACGGCTCGTTCTCGGAGCCTGGTGACACGGAGGAACGCGATCCACTGGTCAGTGGCATGGAGATACAGACACCGGGCGTGAGAGCGTTTGGGGTTCAGATATTTACAATCCGGAAAGGCTGAAGTTTTTCGATCAGCATTTAAAGGGGTTGTCAGCACCCGAAACCGATCCGCCAGTTCGGATTTATGTGATGGGTACCGGAGATGGCAAGAAAACGCCTGAAGGGCACCTTAACCACGGAGGTTACTGGCGTGACGAGAATGAATGGCCGATCGAACGAGCACAGTTCCAAACTCTGTATCTGCACGACGACGGATCACTTGATTCATTTGAGACGATGGAAGACGAGAGTAGAGTAACGTACACGTACGATCCTGAAAAACCTGTGCCAACGGTTGGTGGTCAACTGGTCGGCATGTTCAAGATCAAAGCGCCTGAGGATGGTGGTCCATCGCGTAACGAAGTACCAGAGTTTCTCGATCAATGGATGCTCGCTCGTAACAATCTTACAGAAGTAATTGCGGCTGGTGGATTTCACCAAAAGGAAGGGTCTGAATGGATCGGAGCCGAGGAACCATATCAGCTGCTGAAGGATCGACCTGACGTCGTAGCATTCGAAACTGACTCGTTGGAAGACGACACTGAAGTCACGGGTGAAGTGATGATCAAGCTATGGGTGTCTTCGACTGCGATCGATACCGACTTCACAGTGAAGCTGATAGACGTATATCCGAGGAGCGATGATTATCCAGAGGGCTATCACTTGAACCTGACGGACACGATTTTACGAGCTCGATACCGAAATTCGTGGACTGACCCAGAAATGATGACCCCGGGCGAGCCAGTCAAAGTTTCTATCACCCTATGGCCAACGTCGAACGTGTTCAAAAAAGGACACCGCATTCGACTGGATGTTTCAAGTTCGAACTTTCCACGGTTCGATGTAAACCCAAACACCGGCGAGCCTGTTGGTCGTCATACGCACATGGTCGAAGCCGACAACACTATTCACACTGGTGCCGATCATCCATCGAGAATAGTGCTCCCGATTATTCCGCTCAAGGGATAGCGACTTAGCTGTCGGTAGATAGGTAGTGGCGTATGCCAGTTCTCCAGACCAGAATTGAAGCGTAGCGGTCAGGAAAACCATACTTGTGCATGTCTCAAATATAACGCTTATAGGAAGTGTGTATAAAAAACCAATTCCAAACATTCACAACATTGAACCGCATCCACAAAAAAGCATGCTGAGATCAAATACAGAATATCAATTGCGCAACACACCCGATTCGAGTTACGCTAAGCGCTAAATAATTATTCATAGTGCCGAACATACTGACTGTCTCTGTTGCTGTCCCTCCTTTGACGAGATGGAACACTAAGGCAGCGCTAACAGCACACCTGAACGCCACCTCTCGCCTTTCGAAAGCGGGAGGTTTTTGTGTAGCACTCGGCAGTTCTCAAAAACATCAATAAATGACATCAGCTCCGCAAAAACATTCTTCGTTCTTCAGCTTCCCTCACCCCATGAACTCGAGCGTTGCTCGCGTCGTCGCGACGGGAGTGGTAATCATGGCAGTTACGACAATCCTTCTCGATCAGCCATGGATCACCCTCGTACTGGCTTTTGGGTTCATCGCTCGTGCTACAACCGGCCCACGAGTCAGCCCTCTAGCGATTCTCGCTTCTAAGGTGATCGTTCCAAAATTAGGACTGCCATATCGACCCGTAGCTGGGCCACCGAAGCAGTTCGCTGCGGCTATTGGAATTGCATTTAGTGTTTCGGCAGCTATTCTTTCGCTTGGATTCGGCCTAAACGGAATTGCCTACATAGTTCTTGGCGGGTTAATTTTCGCCGCTGGGCTTGAATCCATGTTTGGTTATTGCCTCGGTTGCCAGATTTTCGGCATTCTAATGAAATTTGGGGTTATCCCTGAAAGCATCTGTGCAGACTGCGCCGATTTTAACAACCGTGCTAAGCGCATGGCAGAACTCGGACTCCGCCCCGATGGAACACCACTAATCGATTAATTAGCTACAGCTCAAATCGGTATAAGAAAAGACCCCGGTAGCATGTCGCGGCTTTTTGTTATTGCTAGGAGCCTGCTCCAGCGACTATGCCTCTCCGCTAGATTTGTATTCTTCGAAGAGCTTCCAAGTATTGTCGTTGAACGGGTAGTACTTACCAGGCGAGCCGGGATTCTTTCGGAGTTCCTTCTTAATCACCATCTCGACCTCTTCGCGTTCGGCAGCAATCTCCAAAACGCGGTCTGCCATCGCAGCAGGAACGACAACTACGCCATCATCATCACCGATAATAGCGTCGCCGGGCCTAACCACTACTCCACCGCACTCGATCACATCGTTTACCCCCCAAGGCTGCATCACCGCAGGTCCCTGCTTGGCAGTAGAAGAATGTGCGAACACCGGGAAGCCGTAGTCCTTCAATTCAGCCGTATCACGCACTGATCCGTCGGTAACCAAGCCGCCGACCTTTAACTGAGCCAATCGGTAGAACTTGATATCACCACCAACAGACTCCCAAGGGCCGACCGACGAAGCAACTAGCACTTCGTTGGGTCCACATAGCTCAAACGCTAGATATTCAGGTGAATCCTCAGCCTTTGGTTTGTCCTTTAGGACGTCAGGTCGGTGCGGGACGAATCGAAGCGTGACCGCCCTGCCAACCATCTTCTGCCCAGGGAATATCGCCCGTGCGCCATGAATCATCGACTGCGGCCAACCGTCGACCCAGAGTCCATCGATAAGCGTTTGCGTTGGCAGCTCACCTAACTTGGCGAGAATCTCATCTGAAATTGCGGGCGCGGAAGTCACTGTCTTCTCCAATATCTACGTATAACTGCGTCAGAAACAAACTCGACTACGACCCTTGCTTGAATTTATCGAGCACCGTTACCAGTGCTGCACTGGCAGGCACTGGGACATCTGCTTCGCAGCCAATTCGGACTACTGCGCCAAGAATGTCATCGAGCTCTAACGGCTTGCCATTGTCGAGATCGTACTGAAGTGAAGCTTGAGTTTCTTCAGCTTCACCAATTGCGTCGTTCATCTTCGACTCTACACATCGTGGTGGAAACGTAACGCCTTGCGACTGACCGACGGCGACAATCTCTTCCATAACCGTTCTAACAGTGTGCTCTCCGTGCGGACTTGCAAGAATTTCGACGAACGAAGCTCGGGAAGCTGCCATCACAGACCCGATCGATCCGACGCTCACCATCTTGGCCCACAGCGTGTCAACGATGTTACTGCTGACAGCTACCTGCATGCCTTCTCGGTCGAACAACTTGCGAACGGCTTCGATGCGCTCGGTAGCCGAACCGTCGTCTTCACCAAATTCGATCATAGCGGTCGAGCCGCTTTGGTTGATGTGCCCCGGTCCAGCGATTCCGGTTTCAATATATGTTGCACCTTGAAGCACGTGCTCGCCGCCGAAAGCTTCACCCAAAATCTGACCAGCGGTGGCTCCGTTTTGGATCGTAAGAATGATGGTATTTTCGCCAATCATGCTCTCCATCGTAGGGAACGACTCAGCGTTCGAGTACAACTTGATGCAATGAAGAATCAAGTCGACTTCGCCAACAGTCGTTGGGTCGTCGGTAACCGGAACCTTCACATTGAAGTTGCCCCAATGGCTATCGACCTCCAGTCCATTTTTGGAGATTGCGTCGCCATGAGCACCGCGGGCAATCAAAACAACATCTTCGCCCTGATTGGCGAGAAGACCGCCAAAATATCCACCGACAGCTCCCGCACCCATTACTGCTATCCGCATTGCCAGTACCTAATCCCTTTCGTTGGTATCCAATAATCACAAACTAAATTTGCCGACAACAATATCGGATTACAGCGTAGATTGGCTTGGAAATATGTCCTTACTAGCTCGATAACTTACAAACTCCATTTCAATCAATTTGCCCTTTTTTTGACAAATTTAAATTTGTTTAATGAATGCAAACAAACCGCTGGTAAAATTATTGGTCGAGTCAACAAAGGAACCATAAATTTGCCAGAAACTACTCTCGTTCGAACCGGCGACCGCTCTCTCTCAGAACAGCGTCCGGTAAATATCACCCCCGGTTACGTGCCGGATGCTGAAGGTTCAGCACTGATCGAAACTGGAAATACCGTAGTGATGTGTGCAGCGACCGTAGAGACCAGAGTTCCGCCCTGGTTGCGTGGCAAAGGCACCGGCTGGATAACCGCAGAGTACTCAATGCTTCCACGATCGACTCGTGAGCGAGTACGCCGCGAACGCTCGAAGGTCGGTGGACGAACGCAGGAAATCCAGCGTCTTATCGGGCGTGCCTTGCGGTCGGTAACCGATCTTTCTGCCCTTGGCGAAATTTCGATAATCCTCGATTGTGACGTGCTCCGCGCCGACGGTGGAACACGAACTGCTTCGATCACAGGAGCCTACGTAGCTCTTCACCAGGCACTAAACGGTCTACTTGAAGCAGGAACGATAGAATCAATTCCTCTGAAAGACCAGATCGCAGCTATCAGCGTTGGCATCGTCAATGGAGCCGCTGTTCTCGACCTCGACTACAACGAAGACTCCTCGGCTGATGTAGATATGAACGTCGTCATGACTGGCGCAGGCGAATTTGTCGAGCTTCAGGGCACTGGCGAAGAAGCTACATTTAGTCGATCGCAGTTAGACGAGATGCTTGTGCTCGGTGAAGCAGGAATCCAGAACCTGCTGGAAGCACAACAAAATGCCCTCAGTCTCTAAAACTATTTGAAAACGCCGTCCTAATTGTGGACGGGACGGCCCTGGAAGCAGAAGAAACAAAAGAATCACATGTCGAAAATCACTTCAGTTCTCGGACACGAAATACTAGATTCACGTGGCAATCCAACCGTTGGCGCAACAGTAATACTGGACGACGGCACGACTGCATCGGCTGCGGTTCCTTCAGGAGCCAGCACAGGAAGCCGAGAAGCTGTTGAACTTCGAGACGCTGACAAGAACCGCTTCGGCGGAAAAGGCGTTCTAAAGGCTGTTGGCGCAGTAAACGGTGAACTTGCAAAGGCTATCATCGGACTACAAGCGACCGACCAGCGAGCTATCGATCAAGTAATGATCGAGCTAGACGGCACTGCCAACAAAAGCCGAGTCGGTGCGAACGCCATTCTCGCTATCTCTCTCGCTGCCCTCCGTGCGGGAGCGGTCAGCTCCGGCGAGGAAGTGTTTGAACACATTGCTCAACTCTCTGGCAACGATTCGCCAATCGAGCTACCAGTGCCAATGTTCAACGTTCTAAACGGCGGAGCCCACGCTATGGGATCGACCGATTTTCAGGAATTCATGGTTGTTCCAGCCGGCATAGACTCATTCTCAGAGGCACTTCGCTGCGGAGCCGAAATGTACCAGTGGTTAAACAAGAAGCTCCATGCCGACGGTCACGCAACCACAGTGGGTGACGAGGGCGGATTTGCTCCACAAGGACTAACGAACCGACAGGCACTCGAATACGCGACCGCTGCCATTGAAGGTGCTGGCTACAAGCCCGGCGAAGAGGTGTTCATTGCACTCGACCCGGCATCGTCGGAGTTCTACGTCGACGGTATCTACGACCTCTCCCGAGAAAGTCGAAAGCTTTCGAGCGAAGAGATGGTCGAAGAGTACGCAACGCTCGCAAACGACTTCCCGATCTACTCAGTCGAAGACGGACTCGCCGAAGACGATTGGTCCGGATGGGAAGTGCAAACCGCTAAGACTGGTGATCGCATCCAACTAGTCGGAGATGACTTGTACGTCACTCAGGCTCGCTACGTCCAGAAGGGTATCGACACGAAAGCCGGGAACGCGGTTCTCGTGAAGTTGAACCAAGTCGGCAGCGTTTCTGAAACGCTCGATACTGTTGCCCTGGCGCAAAACTCAGACTTCGGCGTTGTAATCAGCCACCGATCTGGCGAGACTGAAGACACATCGATTGCTGATCTTGCAGTTGGGACTTCAGCTGGTCAGATCAAAACTGGGGCTCCAGCCCGAAGCGAACGAATCGCAAAATACAACCGCCTACTCCGAATCGAAGAGCTCCTCGGCGATAAGTCACAATACGCAGGCAAACGAATTCTTCCTAACTAACACAGAATCCTATTATTTAGATCAAAATTGCTCGAACTAAGCAAACGAAGTAGGCACAGAAAAATGGCAAAAACGAAAGTTGGAATCAACGGATTCGGAAGAATCGGCAGACAGGTATTCCGAACTATCTCCGGGCAACACGGCGACACTCTCGAAGTAGTAGCGATCAATGATCTCGGCGACGCAGCAACCAATGCGCACCTGTTCAAGTTCGACTCAACATACGGTCGATACGCTGGAACAGTTGAAGCAAAAGACGGCGCACTCATCATCGATGGGCGAAATATCGCTTCGTTCTCAGAGCGATATCCTTCCCAGATCAAATGGGCCGATGTCGGCGTTGAGATCGTAATCGAGTCAACCGGATTCTTCACTGACGCCACAAAGGCTGCGGGTCACCTCACTGGCGGCGCTAAGAAGGTCATCATCTCGGCTCCCGCCAAGAACGAAGATCTCACAATCGTACTCGGTGTTAACCAGGACCAGTACGACCCTTCAGCTCACAACGTAGTCTCTAACGCATCTTGCACCACGAACTGTGTCGCTCCGATGGCGAAAGTGCTGCACGACAGATTCGGCATTGAAAGTGCCTTGATGTCGACCATACACGCCTATACAAACGATCAGAAGATTCTTGACCAAAACCATGACGATCTTCGTCGATCACGAGCAGCAGCCAACAGCATCATCCCGACAACTACGGGTGCAGCCAAAGCCGTGACTCTCGTAATTCCTGAATTAAAAGGCAAGATCGACGGTATGGCGTACCGAGTACCTGTAATCACAGGATCAGTAACCGATCTGACAGTAAAGCTCACTAAGAACGCTTCGCTTACTGACGTAAACGAGGCCTACCGACAGGCATCGATGAGCGACAACTTCCACCACATCCTCGGCTACTCCGACGAGCCGTTAGTGTCTGTCGACTACATCGGTAACTCGAACTCTTGCACCATCGACTCACTCGCAACCTCAGCCGTTGGCGATGGTTTCGTGAAGGTAGTCGGCTGGTACGACAATGAATGGGGTTACTCATCACGAACTGGCGACCTCGCTAACTTCATGGTTGAAAAAGGTATCTAAGCCCAGATCGAACAAAAAGCATTCTAAAAAGACCCGTGGCGAATAATGACCACGGGTCTTTTTTGTTGATTTCAACACATTCACTTTCACCAAGAAACGGCGCGTCGTTCTATGATGCCGGTGTGAAGATAGTCATATAGTGACTATCCTCCGGGTAGCCCCCGATCAAGCGTGCCTGCTTGGTTGGGTTTTTCGCGAGCAATACCACCTTCCAATTCCCGTCTCAAAAATCAGCCATCGCCTGCACGCGGGCGTATAATTTCGGGTAATGCGTCACCATGATGCAAAGGTGTGGCGCGGGTTCGGTGTCGCGATCACATATCACCCTGATCTCCCGTTTAATAAAATGGGATTGATCTCTAAAAGCCGGAAGGACCATAAAAAATGGCTACATCAACTAATGGCGCAAGAGGCGCAGCACAGCGTTGGAAAGAAATGTCAAAGCCGGAAGTCGGCGACTGGCGAGTAAAGGGCGGACTTGCCCAGATGCTTAAAGGCGGCGTCATCATGGACGTCGTAACTCCCGATCAGGCGAAAATTGCAGAAGACGCCGGTGCCGTATCCGTAATGGCACTCGAACGCGTTCCTTCAGACATCCGCCGTGACGGTGGAGTCGCGCGAATGTCTGACCCCGACCTCATCTCAGGCATCATCGACGCCGTATCCATTCCAGTAATGGCAAAGGCTCGAATCGGTCACTTTGTCGAGGCCCAAATCCTCGAAGCTCTCGGTGTCGACTACTGTGACGAATCTGAAGTTCTAACCCCAGCCGACAACGCTTACCACATCGACAAATGGCAGTACAAAATGCCTTACGTCTGTGGTGCACGAAACATCGGCGAAGCACTTCGCCGAATCGGCGAAGGCGCAGCTATGATCCGCACGAAAGGTGAAGCCGGTACAGGCGACATCGTTCACGCAGTAACGCACGCTCGCCAGATTTTGGCTGACATCCGCACGATCCAGAACGCACCAACCGAAGAACTAATGTCCATGGCTCGCGATTTTCAAGCTCCTTATGAGCTAGTTGTAGAAGTCGCTCGCACCGGTAAGCTTCCTGTTGTGAACTTCGCCGCTGGCGGCATCGCCACTCCTGCCGATGCCGCACTGCTTATGCAGATCGGTGTTGAAGGCGTGTTCGTTGGTTCTGGAATATTCAAGAGTGATAATCCGGCTAAGATGGCCGACGCTATCGTTCGAGCAACGACTCACTTCAACGACCCTGACATGCTTGCCGAAATCTCTCGTGGACTCGGTGACGCTATGCCCGGTATCGAAGCTAGCAAGATTCCTGAAGATCAGCAGCTTCAGACCCGTGGCTGGTAGGCTCTCAAATTACTAACGCAAACGAAAACTTAGGTACGTCAATGCAACCTCGCATCGGCGTGCTTGCGCTTCAAGGCGATTTCGCCGAGCACATCCATATGCTCGATATGATCGGAATCGGTTCCATCGAAGTTCGTAAGGTTCAGCAACTTTCCGAAATCGATGGACTCATCATCCCTGGAGGTGAAAGCACGACCATAGTCAAGCTGCTTCACATGTTCGATTTCGTCGACGAGCTCAGGTCGCACGTCGACTCCGGAATGGCACTTTGGGGCACATGTGCTGGCATGATCGTGATCGCTCGCGAGCTTGCCGATCCTTACCCGACTCCCTTGAATCTGATCGACATCGGAGTCGCTCGAAACTACTTCGGCAGACAGGTCGATAGCTTCGAATCTGAACTCAATATAAAAGGTGTCAAAGGCGATCCGATGCGAGCCGTGTTCATCCGTGCGCCTATCGTGCAGAACACCGGCGACAAGATCGAAACTCTGGCAACAGTTCCAGCAAACGACAATCATCCCGAGCAGGCCGTAGCCGTAAAATCTGGTCGAGTATTGGCAACTTCGTTCCACCCGGAACTAACTCAAGACACCCGACTCCACACACTTTTCGTAAAACTAGCGGAAGACGCTCGATCAGACGAAAATAGAGCCAGCGCCAAAAGACGTTTGACGAAGGAATCCGCAAGCAAACTATGATCCGCCACCTTCACCCAACAGATTCTCCCGGACTGCTGCAGTTCAGTCAATCTTCAGGACGGGGCGAAACGTGCACCTTAATAGGTGCGCTTCAGGGCGGACCTAACCGGTTTCCAACGGTTAAGTACGCAGCCATAGCCCTGTCGCCGCGAGCATGGCAGAGTTGCTGGGTTGAAGCACGACGCGGTCGAATCGACGGCCTGCTCCGAGCAGGTCCTCGTTCAGGACCAGAAGCGTGGGAAGTTAGCGAACTCTATCTTCGCAATACCAAAAGCGAACTAGCACTTGACCTTCTAGAACAGATCGCCGTACCCGCTGGCGGCGCGGGTTCACAGCGAATATTCATTCGTATACCGACCAATAGCGACTTGTTCGATTACGCTCGCAAAGCCGGGTACGTGGCTCTTTACAGAGAAAGCGTATTCGTCGCCGAAACCGCTAGTTCGGCGCAAAGCAAACTCGGAATTCCCGATCATCCATTGCAATTGCGACCAAGAATCGAAGCCGACGATCAAGGTCTTTTCAAAATGCACAACTCCGTAACTCCAGTAGAAGTACGAATGAAGTTGGGGCAAACATTGAAGGATTGGTCATCATCTAACGAACGTCTGAGTCGAAAAACTGGTGAATGGGTTCTCGATCTACCAAACGGTGAGATCGGTGCACTAATCCGTCAAAATTCGACTCGCTCAGGTCACACTTTCACGCTAAATTGGGCAACGCAAGCTAGTTCTGAACTAGCGGGACTGGTCACGGCGGCATTGGCCGAAAGCAAAGATGGGCAAGTATCGACAATCGTGCCCGGATATCGCCCTGCACTATCACATTTACTAGTGACACTCGGATTCACCGAACAGGCTCAATATGAGATTATGGTCAAACCGCTTGCTCAACAGGTTGCGGAATCACAAAAGGCGTTTGCGACGATAAGCTAGTAACGTCAAAACTTAAAAATCACGAACAGGAGAAGTTCGAACTGGTAGATCCCATCGTACAGGTCGTCGACGACCTACAAGCATTCATCAATATTTTTCCTTACGACATCGCTACCGCTCTTGAGGCGAATGAAAATATAGGAGACCTGGTAGAGGTTGTCCTCGACTTAGGAAGAACCCCGGAAGCTCGGTTCTCAGTCGATCAAAATCCGCTCAGCGATGTCGAAGTTTCACGTGAGCAGATCGCCCACGTAGTCGAGCATGTCGGTCACTTTGGTGATGACAATCGAGCCGGTATCGAACGCACACTCCACCGCATATCGGTAATGCGGAACCGAGCCGGTGAACCAGTTGGACTCACCTGTCGAGTAGGTAGAGCCGTGTTCGGATCAGTTCGACTCATCGACGATCTCGTACGCTCCGGAAAGAGTGTGCTCATCTTGGGTCGACCCGGAGTCGGCAAAACTACGATTCTCCGAGAAACAGCTCGCGTCCTCGCCGACGAAGACGGCAAGAGAGTCGTGGTAGTCGACACCTCAAATGAAATCGCTGGCGACGGTGACGTACCTCACCCAGCAATCGGTCACGCTCGACGTATGCAAGTAGCGAATACGAGCTTGCAGCACAAGGTGATGATCGAAGGGGTTGAGAACCACATGCCAGAAGTGATCGTGATCGACGAGATGAGCACCGAACTTGAAGCTCTCGCCGCCCGCACGATCGCCGAGCGTGGCGTGCAGCTTGTCGCTACAGCCCACGGAAACACTTTAAGCAACGTGATGTCTAATCCGACTCTCGCCGACCTAGTTGGAGGTCAGCAAACTGTAACCCTCGGTGACATCGAAGCTCGACGCCGTAAAACGCAGAAGACGGTACTAGAACGTAAGCATGAGCCCACTTTCGACATCGTTGTCGAAATTCGTGAACGAAACGCCGTTGCAATTCATCCTGAAGTCAGCACAGCGGTCGACCGTATGTTGAGGGGAATATCGATTCCTCAGGAAGCCCGAAGGCTGCAGCCCGACGGTCGAGTCGAAACCGAGGTCGAAGAGATACCAGGCTCGGAGTCGGAGTTCGTTCCAGCGCCATTCGATATTGCAGACGTTGGACGTCGACGGGGTCCGCAGGACAATAACCCAGGACGAGAACGATCTACACGAATCCTACGCAATAGTAGCGGTCGCACAAACGGTACCTCGGAGCGGAATATAGATGATCTCGATTCCCGCCCACAGCAGGCAGCACCAGTTATAACTAAGGTCTTCCCCTTCGGAATTCCAAAAACTGCTATTTCCGAGATCATTACTGAAACCGACGCACCTGTTGAGGTGGTCGATTTCGCAGACTCGGCAGAAATATTTGTGACTACTAAATCACATTATGGCCGACGGCCGACTGCAGTCCGAAGAGCAGAGCGTGACGGAGTTATGGTGCACGTTCTTAGACGAGGAACCAAAGAACAGATTCGTCAGTTCCTGAAACGATTTAAACAGGAAACTACCCGAGCGCCAAAACTCGAAGTTAGTGATTTTGAAGAACTCAACCAAAGCGGTCGTTCTCGCGAAGCTCTAAAAGAAACAGAAGCCGCCATAAGTCGTGTCGTATCGGGAGAACAGCGCGTTGAGCTTATGTCCCAACCCCCGTACGTGCGCCGACTCCAACACGGATTAGCCGCTCGCAATAATCTTGGTTCAGCGAGTATGGGCAGAGAGCCTTCCCGACACGTTGTAATCCGGCGTCGCAAACGGTAGGGTTCAGAACATATTTCCGAGGCGACTAACGCCTCATCTACTGTCGAATACGAGGTATGAAAATTGGCTGGTAAGCAGCAGAAAGAAATGGATTTCGGCGCATCGATCGGGAGCATGAAAAAGCACACGGTTGAAGATGGTCTGCTGATCACTTTCGAAGGCGGCGAGGGTGTCGGAAAATCGACTCAAGCCGAACGCTTGTTCCTAAAGCTCCAACGCTTCGGTGTCGACGTCATCCGCGCGCAAGAACCTGGAAGTTCCGATCTTGGCAACAATGTGCGACGTTGGATCAAACGAGCCAACTCGTCTTCTCCTCTCGCCGAAACTCTCTTGTTTCAGGCAGCCCGTGCTCAACTTATGTTCGAGACTGTTCGACCAGCACTCGACCGTGGCAAAGTCGTAATTCTCGATCGTTACATCGATTCGACGCTCGCATACCAAGGCTACGCACGTGGTGGCGACCTAAAGACGATCAAGAAGCTGAACGACATTGCGACTGCTGAACTTGCACCGCATTTAACTGTCTTGCTTGATCTCGACCCTAAAGTGAGTCTCGCTCGAGTTTCCAATGAGCAAGATATGTTTGCTTCGTCGGACGGCAAAGGTGCGCCACGGGTCGATGACGAAGGTCAGCGCCGGTTTGAAGAGCAACCCCTGAAGTTCCACCAGAACATTCGTAAGGGCTATCTAGAAATGTCGAAGACCGACTCACGCTGGGCCGTGATTAAGGCCGATCAAGCAGGACACCGAGTCGCCGACGCTATTCTCAAGCGTGTCCGACGATTACTGATCGATCGCAACATTCCCGATTCGATCTTTAAGAGCTAGTCAGTACCTCATACACCTTGGCCAACGTTTGCTTCAATCTACGATCGTGCTTGCGCTCGCCCGGCATTCCGTTGAATATTACTGAGACAGCAAGCCCGCGTTCAGGGTCGGCAAATCCGTTCGATGATTCCTTGCCACCGTGTCCGAAAGTGCCAGATGAAGCTGCCGTTCCATAGCCATACGGAACCGCCGGGCTGTGTCGCTGACTATCGACAAAGAAGCCAAGCCCACGATCCATAACGACGCCAAAAGTTTCGTCCAATAACCCTTCATGGTGTGGCGTCGTGAGTGCTGCGATGGTCGATTCTGAAATTATCTGCTTGCAACTAGATGTCACTCCGTCGTTCAACAACATCGAGTAAAACCCGACCATGTCACGAGCGGTTCCGTGGAAGCTGCTGCCGGGTCTGACGAATCGTCCAAGTCGCTCTGGTGAGTAAGCCACATTCACCACCATCGGCTCACGACGAGAATCGTGCATCGAAGCACGTCGATCTCCAAGTTCAGTGGCAAGCTCTGGGTTGATATTTGGATATGTGCTATCCATACCCAGTGGATCGAGAACGAAATCTTCCACAAATGATTCAAACGAGCTTCCGCTGGCGCGCTCAACCACTTCGCCAAGAATGTGCCATCCGGCAGTCGGTATGTACGCAGATCGCGCTCCGGGACTCCAACCGTCCATCGTACGAGAATCGCTTAATCGTTCGATTACTTCCGCTCGACTCGTAACGCCATCAGCAAGTGCATCATCAGCCAATCCCGAAGTGTGATTCAAGATGTGCTTGATTTGGATCGATGATTTACCGTGCGCTCCAAATTCCGGAATATGCGAAATGACGGGCTCATCGAAATTCAGGTGACCCGAATCTGCCAAGATTCCCAACGCAACGGCGGTTATCGGCTTGGCCGACGAAAACAATGGCATGATCGAATCGTTCGTCACCTGAACGCCCGATCCCACGACCATTTCGCCTACCCCGAAATCAGCGATCACTTCGCCATCGATAGCTACGCATAACTGCGCACCGGGATGCAGGCCTTTCTGAATCTGCTGTTCAAGAAGATCCTTCACAGGCTTAAAAGCGGAAGGAATTATTGGATCAGTATGTTTATCGATTGTGCTCACAAGATCATGGTATTGATCGGCAGCTATGGGAGTCCAACAGATTTTTGGCGAATCTAGTGGGCTCTATCTATCTACATCAAAGCCAAACACGGGGTTTCATGAACGTTCACCGGCGGGTATTCTCGTTTTACCAATTACCAGCCACACACGCGGAGAAAATACCGGTGAACAAAAACACACTGAAGCAGAAGCTAAACGAAGGGAGACCAACGATCGGACCGTTCGTTGGTCTCCCTTCACCCGGTATGACCGAAACTATGGGTTGGATGGGCTTTGATTTCGTCGTGATCGACTGCGAACACGGCCCTATGGACTACGAAACCGCTGAACACATGATTCGTGCCGCAGAGCTTTCTGGCACAACCGCCATTTTACGAATTGGTCTGAACGAACAGCAGCACATCCAGCGCTACATGGACGCCGGTGCGGCTGGAGTCATGATTCCGCTCATCAACAATGCAGCCGATGGCAAAGCAGTTGTCGACGCGGTGAAGTATCCGCCGATGGGCAAGCGTGGTGCCTTCGCAGGTCGAAACGCTCGCTTTGGTCTGCAGGACATGGCGGAGTACATCAAGGAATCGAACGAAGAAACGTTCGTATCGCTTCAAATCGAAACTCCCGAAGGCATCGAAAACGCCGACGAGATTATCGCCACCGAAAACGCCGATGCTATTTTCTTAGGACCTGGCGATCTTTCAGTGAACTTCGGTATTCCGGGTCAAACTATGAGCGACAAGGTTGTCGATTCTATTCAGGATCTACATGAGCGAATCAGAGTATCCGGCAAGCACACAGGAACACTCGGTGTGACCGTCGACCAGACACTGTTCTGGCACGAGCGTGGCATCAAGTGGATCGTTAGTTCAGCTCCGAAGTTCATGCAGGCGGGCGCAGCCGACTACCTCGCTGGCGTTCGCGGCCCGCTGGGACTATAGGCAAGCATGTCGAGTCCACGATTTACACCCGGACAAGCAGTTGGTAATCGCCTGAAAGCGCGCGGCGAAACGTTCGAAGACATGCGGGTCGGAAAGAAAGTGCTGCTCACATGGACCGAGAAGTGGGCTGAAGAGCTTTCAGGTACGCTAGGTGCGACACCCGCTCCACGGACGATGTTTATAGACACGTTCTGGCTTAGGACGGTCGATACGCCCGAGGGCGGCATCACGGTAGCTTTCGCTCCAATAGGAGCGCCCGGAACGATCATGCTCATGGAAGATCTGATCGCCTGCGGTGCAGAATCGTTTGTGGGTGTCGGTGCTTCGGGAGGCCTAGATCCAAATCACCCGGTAGGCGATGTTCTGATTCCGAATGCTGTAAAAATTCTTGATGAAGGAACTTCGGTGCACTACCCAGATCAAGGCGATCCGACGGGGGATCAAGAAATGATCAAAACGCTTTCGGTGCTCATCGAAAAGCATGGTGGACGAACAGCGAGTGGCGATTGGTGGACGACCGACGGTTTCTATCGTGAGATGACCGACGACATCGCCCTCCATATGGAAAACGGCATTCTCGGAATCGATATGGAAACCTCGGCGATGTACCGGGTCGCCCAGTATCGAGGCGTAACGGTCTGCAACATACTCGTCGTCAGCGACGAGCTATGGATCGAGTGGAACTATGGCATCGATTTCTCTGAGTTCAAAACCGGAGTAACCGCCATGCAGCAAGCAGCTGTGGAGTGGGCGCAATCGTAACCGGCTTAGCCTGACAAAATTTTCTTCCGAACCGACTCGAGCACCTCGCTGGCAATTTCGATTGCATGCCCTGAATCCCTCGCGTCGTATAGCTGTGCAGGTACTGCCCCACCAACGGCGTCGGGATTTCGTGCGCCTAGAGCGTGCTTATCGAGCAACGCCCCGACCGACTTTACAAAGTCGAACGATGGATCGAACGCCATTGCATCTTCACAAAGATCCGAAAGATGATCTCCCCAGACCATCTCGGCGCCCTTCTTGTACAGGAAACTCTTCACGGCTTTGACCGCTGTCTCGTGGGCAAGAAAACACGCTAGAGCGTGACGTTCCTGCTCGGCATTAACTCGTGCCGCTTCCAGATCAGCGTCGGCCTGGGCGAGCCAACTTGTTGAGGGATCTCGATTAGCCATAGTGTCTACCCGTAGACCCTTTCACCGTTGTTCGCAGCATCATGCAAAATCGGATCGCCCCCGAGTGAATTTTCGAATTCATCACTGGTGTAGATGTAAAAGTTAATACCGATACGTGGCCGCAAATGAGTTGTCCAGAAATCGGCGCGCCGATGCACTGGTTCATCAGTTTCCTGAACGACAACCAAGTCCAAAGCAGTCCCGGGCCCTACTTCGCCGCGCACGAACGGACCTACCACGAACATAGAGGTCATTCCAAGTTGAGGCATTTCATCGATAAGACGCTGTAGCTCGGCGTCTAGCATCTGCCGACGTTGTGGCCCAAAGCCGTACATCATCGGCACGGCGAGACTCCTATCTCCCTACCATCACCAACACAGACAAAATCCGAAGAAATAATGAACATCAAACTGTGTAGAGCGTTGGTGCTTTTGGACGTGGGTAGATCTCAGATTCGGTTAGTTCATATGCCTCTTTGCGATACACCTGAATCCGGTGGCAACCAAAATCGGGTATGTACATCAGATCGCCATAGACCCGTACCGACATAACGCCACGTAGTCGCTTGACGTCGACGAGATCGCTATCTTCCCGTGACCTCAGTACCTTCGGGTTTGCCATTATGTATGTTCGACCACTCTTCGATAAAACAGCGTCACCGAGGAATATGTCGACGAATTCGCCAGCAGGATTGAACAGTTGAACCCGATGATTTCCACGGTCGGCAACATAGATGTCACTATGCCCATCGATGGTCACACCAGCAGGTCGATTTAGCTGACCGCGTTCAGATCCCGAAGTGCCGAACTGCAGCAAATACTCACCTTCCGATGAGAATTTCTGTACTCGATCATTTCGCCAATCGCCAATTACAATCGAGCCATCGTTCGGGTCGATTCCAATGCCCCACGGCATGTTGAACTGTCCATCGCCATCGCCGAACGATCCAAATGAAGATATGAACTTGCCATCGACGGTGAACTTCTGAACACGGTGGTTCAGAGTGTCTACAACGTACATGTCGCCGTTCGCATCAAAAGTAATCCCTGAAGGGCGATCAAGTTCTCCATCTTCGGAGCCATGAGTACCCCAAGAATTGAGCTTCGCTCCGTCTTTCGACCAGAAACTTATCGTGTGATTTCCTTCATCAGAAACAACCAGCGAATCGTCGGGGTCGGAGATCATCTGCACGGGCCAAATGAACCCGCTTCCGATATCACCTAAATCCTCGTCATCCCAATTTGTACGCCTGATCTCACCGCCTTCACCGGCACCACGGTTCAGCGTGTAAACATCGCGCTCGGTTCCAACTACAACATCGGCCGGAGCAGTCGTAACGCGGCGCATTCCGAGTGTGGAATAGAACGGGTAGCCCGCTCTGAGCAAAGCATGTGGTTTAGTCATTAAATTGTCCCTTGGGATTAAACCATCGTCTTTGTGTACGGATTGAACTGTTCGAACTGCCCGCCAACGATGTCGACAGGATCGAGACCCATCCACTGATTCAGGATAGTGCTGTAGACGCTTCGGAAATCGATGGTGAAGTCCATATCTTCACCGAACTTCCAGTCGGCAACCGCAAGCGACGGATACTCAGAATAGAGCCCACTCTTTACGTTTTCGCCGATCATGAACGCACCTCCACCGGTGCCGTGATCAGTGCCTGAACCGTTGTCCTTGATACGTCGACCGAATTCGGTGAACACAAGAATGTTCACTTCCTCAGCCGCATCGTGATCACGCAAGTCCTGCATGAAATCTTCGATTGCGGTGGTCATTTCTTGGAGCAACCGTGCGTGCGTTGGTACTTCCTGAGCATGGTGGTCATAGCCACCGTGGGTCGTGTAGAAAATTCGTGTGCCAAGCCCTGCCGTGTGAACACGAGCAACGTCCCTAAGCGACTTCGCAATCGGGTTGTCCGCGTACTCGACCTTCGACTTGTACTGCCGGGGCGCCTCAGCGAGCATGTCGGCTCCACTGAGAACGTTGTTACCGGTTTGGCTCAGGTAGTTCATCACCTGTCCCGACCCGATAGCCGGTGTATACATACGCTGGAAAATCTTAAGATCGCGATTACGCTCTTCCTGCAGCTCAATACCCGACATCAGACCGTAATTGTCAAGGTCGCCTACAGAAGTCGCAGTCACACCCGGAGCTGCCAATGCTCGAGGTAAACCTCGACCAAAGTTCACAGCTGTAACCGGGTTCGCACCTTCAGGGTCGATTTCTCGAATCACCTTTGCGAGCCAGCCTTCAGTTGCAACAATTTCAGGTTCGCAGGTGTGCCAGATGTCCATCGCTCTAAAGTGAGACCGACTTGCGTGCTCCGTTCCGACGCCCTGAACGATCGCCATTTTGCCCTGCTCGTAGATGCGCTTGAACGCAGCAGCCGAAGGATGCCATGCAAGCGTGTCGGTGAAGGGCAGCGATTTATCGTCAGGGACCCCGACCAGCGGACGGTTGTCATAATAAATACCCTCGGTGAACGGAATCACCGTATTCATAAAGTCGTTTCCGCCCGAAAGTTGAACAACAACAAGTACAGGGTCTTTTGTTTTTCCGTTCTTTTCAGCTGTAGTCATTTAGTAGTTATCCGCTGTAGCGATCATGTAGATAGGAGAATGAAAATCAATGAGTTGGATCACGAGAATTGAAACTCCCGCGCTGAAACTACGAGAGTAAGCATTTGAACGACTCTGGCTGCGCTGGATTTCGCAGCAGCGTCCGACGACCAGTCCAATGCTCCATCTGCTTGTGCGTGAACGACGAGGGTATCTCGGGTCCCTGCTTCCACTTCAAGTGGGCCAATCAAATCGAGAATGTTGTCGACAAGTTGTTCCGGGCTGGTCAAATTACCTTGCGAGCTAATCCGATCGATGATCGCTTTCACGCCGGGCTTGTCAGGGTTGTTCAACGTATCGATGGCGTAGTTCACCCGTTCGGTGAGCGTACCTCCATCGATCCATTCCTTCCCTGTGTGCCAACCTTCCACGCTCGGCGGGTCCATCAACTTCTGCCCCATCGTTACGATCGTGCCTTCGAGCTTGTGCAGATCGGGAGCAGGCTCAGCGTATTCACCCGATAACTTCAGCACGCTCGCAACAAACTCAGTTGGCGATTTCACATGTTTGAATCGTGCGGCCTTGAACCATTCAGAATTGAACAGCGTTCGCATCACTTCTTTCATGTCGGCATTCGAGTCGATCCATGCTTTAGCAAGATCATCAATGGCACCAGGGTCAGCAGGAGGTTCAATACTCCACGCTGGAACCTGAGCCTCGTCTGCAACGAAGAAGTTATATAGATGCCGACCGATAAATCGAGCAGTTGCTTCCTGCTCGGCAATGATGTTGACGATGTCTTCACCGTCGAGATTACCGGTGTGTCCTAAGAACGTTTTCTGACCATCGTCGTGGTCGTCTGCCCTAAAACGATAGTTCACATCAAAATGGCCAAACGGATACAGCGCTACAGGCGTGTCATACGTCCATCCTGTGAAGGCTCGGGCAGCACTCTTAATATCGTCTTCTGTGTAGTTGCCAATACCCATCGAGAACAGTTCAAGAATTTCTCGACCGTAGTTTTCGTTAATGGCCTCGCCGTGATTCTCGTTGTTGTCGAGCCAGAAGATCATCGCAGGGTCACGCGAAATTCCAAGAAGCAATGTCCTGAAGTTTGCCATGCAGTTGGTCCGCAACATCTGAATATGATCAACCATCGTCGGAGTGTGTTCACTCTTGGTCCAACCGGTTGCGAAAACACTGTGCCAGAAAAGCGTCATTTTCTCTTCAAGTGGACGATCGGTGTTCACCATTCGGTAGAACCAGCGACCATTCCAAATTCCGGGATCATCTTTGTTGGCGTGTAGATGTGGATAGAAGCGACTAAGAATTTCGTCTCCAGGCGGATCGAATCGCTCAGGATTTAGTAAATCGTCGACCACATCTTCATAGCTTCGGGCAGCGTATCGCTCTAATTCGGTGCGGTCGGAACCGAATCCGGCGCGACGCAACAGGTGGGCCATTAATGAAAGGTCGGTAGAAGCGGCAGTTGTCATTTAGATCCTCACGCATTGGGCATTTTCACAGATTTCCCTCAGATAGGACTCACTTTACCCGAAATCCCCCGCAGCATGAGCAATTTAGGTGAATTTCTTTACAACATTCCAAATCCCATATCGAATCCTTCACCACACAGCTATATTTCGGTCTACCAGACATTCAACAAGAATGAATCAAAGAACGAAACTCGGGAAACTATTTTGAAGAGCTCAATCGAATACGCCACAAATCTTGCTACTCACTACGGTCACCGATTGGAAAGATCGGTGATGTACACCCAGGGCGTGGCAATTAGTGGGCGGCTTCGACTGCACGATCTACTTCCTGAATCGACTAACCCTTCGGCTGACATTGCTGAAATCGTTGCCGAATACGCCAATGCGCCTTTGGACATCTTCAGTTCGTCAGACGGTACGGCCAACTACGCCGGCGTGTGCTGGTCCGATGAATTAGCGACAGCAACCGATGATGGCAAGTACACCGAACTACTAGAACAGGTCGCCGACATGTTCGGACCGAGCTTGTCAGCTGGCCCAATCGATCCAGATGTACGTGCCGAGGATTTCTTCTTCGCAGCAACGATGTTAGGCCGTGCGTACCTAAGCTCCGGTAACTCGAAACACATCGACTTGCTCGCCGAGTTTCTGCTTACCGCCGATACGCTTCAAGAAAATGGACTCTGGTGGCACTGCAAGGCCTCACCATTTTTTTGGGGACGAGGCAACGCTTTCGCTGCCCTCGGATTCGCCGAAGCCCTTACCTATATTCCCGAAGATCATCCTTCACGAGAAGAGCTACTTCACACACACCTTCTTCACTTGGAAGGTCTCGCAAAACGTCAAGATGAATCAGGCATGTGGAATCAGGTAATCGACATGCCCGAAACCTACCTTGAGTTCAGCGCCACAGCGATGATCGGATATTCGATTGTCCGTGGTCTACGCGAGGGCTGGCTTGACGAAGAATGGCGAGGTGTAGCCGATAAGGCATGGAGAGGAACTTCTCAGCGGATATCGGAGCAAGGCGAGCTTGAGCATGTATGCATCGGAACAGGACCACTCGCAACTCTCGACGAATACGTCAAACGGCCGTATACCGACGGTCTCGATGATCGAGGTGGCGCAATGGCACTGTGGTTCGCAGTGGAAATGGCTCGACTAGAAGCTGGCGTTTAGCAAGTAGAACAGGGCCTATAACTACCCAGCACCCAACAGAACCACAGTGCAATTTTCGTTGAGTTCGCTCTGGAACAATGATTTTCAGTGCTTTGTTACGCTGACATTAGTTATTGAATTCCAGCTAGCTTGAAAAACGTTCGAGTCCGAACTCGTCGATTGGCAAATCGGTCTCTCCAGCGATGATCAAATCGGCAATAGCCCTGCCAATCACTGGTCCCATCAAAATTCCTTTGCCACCTGTTCCGGTCGCTATAAACGCTCGCTCTTTACCGGGAATCTTTCCTAGGATCGGATCGCCATCGGGCGTTACGGGTCGCATACACGCAGTGTGAATAACCAATTTGTGGGATTCGAGTTCGGGAACTAGCCTCATGCCACGTAGCGAAAGCGCTTCCAACGCCTCGCTCGACGGAGTGACATCGAACCCTGAGCCATCTTGAACAGTAGCCGCCAACCATGTCGCTCCGTCGCCCTTCTGAATAACGGAGCATGAGCTACCCAACGAGTAACCGTGAATGTGAATTCCAAGCGGCGGGTCAAGACCTTCAACGCGAACGATCTCGCCTTTTTGCGGGACGATTGGAATGTCGATATCCGTCCAAAGGCTCGCAGTACCCGACCATGGCCCCAGTGCGAGAACGACCGCATCGCAATCGATTCGCTCTTCGCCAAATTTTACGCCAACAGCTCGATCACCATCGTAAATCACGCCAGTCGCCTCGGCCAGGACGATCTCGACACCTCGTGATTCAGCCGCCTGAGCGGTTGCCAGCGTTAGGTTGTAGCTATCGAGCATGATGACGTCTTCAACGAGCGCCCCACCGTAGTTGTCGGAAGTAATACGAGGTTCCATCGCATGAACATCGCTCGGCTCCAACCACGTTGATTTGAACTGAGCGAAGCCGTTAATACGATCGACCGTAGCCTTCATCTCAGGAATCTCCAACTCTTCTAGAGCAAGCTCAAGATGCGGAACACTGAGAACCTGAGCGTCGACTCCCGACTCCTGCTGAATCGTATCGAGCATTTCTTTGTGCATCTTGAACGACAGGTGATGCAGCGTTTCGATCTTGCCCGTCTCATTTGTCGGATTGAGCAAACCGAGCGCAAAGCCAGACGCGTGATTACCGATCGAATCACGCTCGACCACAGAAACACTCAGGCCTTCACAGGCGAGTCGATAGGCAATCGAAGATCCCATAATCCCACCGCCAATCACGACTACATCGCTTCGATATCTCATTCGGCAACCTCCCGGGTTTTCAGCCAGTCGGCAAGTATTCCTCGATCATGATCGAACGCCAATTCAGGCAGTTCGTTCACATTGAACACTCGAACATCTAGCGTTTCATGATCGGCAGAATCGAGTTTGCCGCCAGTTACTCTAACTTGATACACGGCTAGAACTATCGGACTTCCATCTTCGGAGTACAACCCAACAAGATGTTCGACTTCAACATTTAGTCCGCACTCTTCGAGCACTTCACGTTCGACCGCACGTTCCAGTTTCTCTCCGCGGTTTACATATCCAGATGGAAAGCTCCACTTTCCAATAGCTGGCTCGATAGCGCGCTGAACCATCACGATCCCGCCATCGATAGGCACTATAGCTGCACCAGCGATTTTCGGATCGTTCCAAATTGTGCGACCACAAGTTGAACACTCCGGGTGTCCGTGCGGACCAGTGATTAGATCGGGCAGTTCGTGGTTATGCTCTATTCCCACTGAAACAATTTCCTGTCTCTGATGCGATGCGTAATTATGGTGACGTTCGTAAATGAGTCAGGCGACTCTAACAGAGCAAGATTCAGAGTGTTGTGCCGCACTGTGAATGAATTCGTCGCTAGAATGCAAGCATCATAATCCCATTCCAAATGATGATCGAATGCTCAAGTCCATCCTTCGAAATAAGCTCGTCACATACGTAGTGCTACCAATAATCGCCCTAGTACTACTGATCCTGCTCGGTGGTGGTTGGTATTTTTCGAGTGTGCTTGAAGAAGATGGGCTTCGGGTCGATAACTCAAATCCGGAGAATAGCGTTGAGGTAGTCGACCTCGGTATCGATTCGATCACACTACGCCAACTTCCCGACGCCGAAGAGCAAGATATCCTCGCCACCTCGGCTAGATGGGGAATCACAGATGGCCTCAACTACGGCCAACTTGGCGATGTTCTTTCAGATACTGATGGCCTCGTAACCCGCGAACTCGATCTCAAGCTTGGCGGATTCCAAATCGGTGACAAACTCTACCTTGATAGAACAGCTAAACCTCATAGACCGGATCTAAACTCTGAATACGAGGATGTTGTTATTTCGGGTCCGTTAGGGAACTTCGGAGCTTGGTATTTGCCTCATATCCCAGATGGTATTTACCCGAGCGATCCCTCAGATGTTTGGGCGATCTACGTTCACGGCCGCACAAGCAATCGTGACTCTTCTCTGAAGATCCTCGGCACTGGTGGTGTTCCATCATTGGCAATCGACTATCGCAACGATTTGAACGCTCCTCCGAGCGAATCTGGATACTACGACTTCGGAACCACCGAATGGAGAGACGTCGAAGCCACCGTCCAATATGCTCTAGACAACGGCGCAAAGAAGGTCATTCTGGTCGGGTTCTCTATGGGTGGGGGTGTCGTAGTCAATTACCAGCTTCGCTCCGATCTCGCCGATCATACAGTCGCAATGATCTTAGAAGCACCGATGTTGAACTTTGCTAGAACCGTCGATAAGGGAGCCGAAGAACGTGGCGTGCCGGCACCAATTACTTTGGTTGCGAAGGCGTTTGCCACAATACGTTTCGGTGTGGATTGGGATGAATTCGACTTCCTTTCACATGCCGACGAAATCGATGTTCCGGTGTTGCTAATTCATGGAGAAGCTGACGATACAGTGCCACTTGAAACGAGTATCGAATTAGCTGATGCTCTCCCAGAATTGGTCGAACTACACACGTTCCCGGATGTAGGTCATGTCGCCGCTTGGAATTGGCACCCGTCTGAATACACGATACTCGTCCGAGAATTCATCGAACGATTCCGTTAAAAACTCAACCGTATGATTAGACTTAGTTGATAGCGTCGGAACTTTCATCCTGAAAACGATGAATCAAACTTTGACCTGCTAATCACTCGGATAAATAAACTTTGGCATCGGCAAATACTCCTAACTACTCTGAAGGCGATTTCTTCGCCGTGCCGCTCAAGACTGGCGGCTACGGAATAGGCATCGCAGTGTGCGTAGGACCACGACGTACCATCGTTGGTCGATTCTTCAAACCGGTGTACGACGAATTGCCGACTCCCGACGAACTGAATCAACTCACAGAAGACGATTCAGTTCACATCGAACACTTCCGCGACGATGGACTTCAAGACGGATCATGGAAGATCATCGGGCAACATCCGTTGTGGGACAGCTACGAGTGGCCAATTCCTAGATTTGGTGTGTTCCAGCCAAAGGCTAACGATTCACAGGGACAGGCATTCGAGATTGAATTCGATGAAGACCTTCGCAGCGCTCGACAAAAGAAAGTCACTGTGGAACACTTCAGGACGCTTCCCTACGAAATCCTCGCTCCTGCAAAAGCAGCGGAGATTACTCTGACTCTCGCATTGACTCGTCCCGGTTGGAAGCGCGCAGTTCCCGGCTTAGACTAAAGCCTCGAGAACGAAAAATTGCGGGGCAGCTTAGTCGGTCGAGCGAGTAAGTTCGTGAAGCGGTCGACGCAAGAAGCTGACGAACGACGCCACAACACCGACAACACCTGCACCGATCGCTGCTGTCAGAATAATCATCACCGGCAGCCAATTAGTTTGCAGTATGAACGGTGGCAGCAACTCCCTGCCGGTCTCTGAGTAAGCGATAGCGCCAACGGCCACCCGGCTGGCGACCAGACCCGCAGCCACACCGACAATTATTCCGATGAACGCCACTATGCCATGTTCGATTAGCGAGCTTCGCATGAAGCCTGCTTTCGTAAATCCCATCGCTCTAAGATAAGCAGAATCGTGAACTGTTCGTGTCGAGTGCGCTACTAAATAAGTGACATAGCCGAGTACCAGTGCAATACCACCGATAATTAACGATACGATTCCCATTCCTCGCCAGCCAGCAACTGTCAGTGGATCGATTACAGAATTATTGATTCGCTTTACACGATCAAGAAGTGTTCCGCCTCGGAATATTTTCCGAACGTCCTCAGTGATCCGAGAATGATCGTCTAGGTCAATATCAACGAACACCTCATTGGCGCTGATGCTTGAAAGACCACGTAGTTCAACGAAACCGATCAGGGCGGTCACATCTAACACCATAAACGGTGCCCGATCGGGATCGAGGGTTGGAAAGTAATCAGTAGTTCCAACGGTAATTACCGGGATGAAACCGCCTGAAATCTGAACCACCATTGGTTCACCCAACAAAGTACCAGCAGCGGCAAGGAACTCTTCAGAAACGATTACCGGAACAGGGTCGCCTGTCGTACTTCGGTACGCTCCTCGAATACCCACAACCGTTCCTCGATCAAGCGTCATCTGACCTACATTTGCACCAGAATCTCCTATTCCCGTTGGTTCTGCCACAACATCGAACGAATCGTCTAGACCGTTTGAAGTTGGGAACGGAGTCCACAGGTTGTCGCCTTCGAAGTCTAGAAGCGTCGTTTCAAATCCCGGACCAATCGCCTTAATGTCGTCCATTGACCAAACAGTCGGCACCCCGCCATCAGTTCCCACTTGCATGAAAGTCTGGATCGACACAACTTCAACCGGTTCGGTCAAATGAGTCGGAACCGCAGTCGTCTTTTCTTCCCATACTTCGCCAATCTGCCCGAACGTGACCGGCAGTTGCTTACCTTCTGCGCCTTTCAAAACCACCCAAAAGAAGTGATTTAGAACGAACGGATCCTGTTTCGTCCAGACCGTAAGCGACGTCGTGCCAGAAGGAAGATATATCGGTTCAGGTTTCGACGGAATGTTCACTTTCGCTAAAGCAATTTCGAGTGGTTCCTCTGAAAAATCGTCCCTAAACCATGCCGTCTCGGGAAACTTGTCCGTTTCAACAGCTAGAACGTTGAATTCAATTCCAAGATCGGTAGTTCCGAATTTACCGTTATTCCGGTACGCCATCGACGCTTGATTGACGCCATCGATCGCCATCAGTTGATCAATCTCAGCCTGGTGCACGTCGATATTCACCCCACCAGGAAGAACACGCAAACTCGTACCGTTATCGTAAAGAATCTGCTCACGATCGCTGCGCTCAAGCGTCGATCCTAGCGTACCCACCATCACTCCCAGTCCTGTTCCAAGAATAATCAATAGCACAGGCCAGGAATACCAGTACGGACTTCTGCCAAGTCTCCAGAACCCGATCGCTGTCGGAGCCGAAGTGAATCGAATTGCAATATAAGCCGACGTTTTCGCAATTACCGGGAACGCCCTGAGCATTATCAGTGCAACAGATATAAGCAACATTGCGGGGGCGAAGAGCAAAGTCGGATCAGTGACAATATTCCCATCACGATCGGTCGAGGCGACGCCACGAGTGGTCATCTCCCATAGAAACAGACCGCCAAGTACGACTACCAATAAGTCGAAGTAAAGACGCTGGAAAAACGGTGGGTTATCGGGGCGTGATCGATTACGCTCGACATTTGATATACCAGATCTAGCAACGAGCAACGTCGGCAAAAGTACGATCAAAAACGACAATAAAGCGGTAGTTAAAGCCCAAACCCATGCCATTGGCGATAACTCAACCGGCAGATTAGTGCCATGTGTCAGTGAATCGAACACCGGCAATCGACCTGCGAAACCTATCGCTGCGAAGGCAAGAAACGGTGCTATCAGCGCTGGCAAAGCGACAGTCACGATCGATTCGATTATTTGAACCCTCATCACCTGATAAGTAGAGAGTCCTCGCGATCGCAACATCACTGTTTCCAGTTCACGTTTTCGTGCAATCAGCGCAGCCACTAGGAACAGATAATACCCAACAACCGATATCGCCAACGCAGCCAACAGCAAGGCTGGCAATCGTAGGAACAACATCTTTTCGTCCATACGGCGAATGGCAGTTCGTGCACCGAGCAACGCGACAGATCGAGGCAGAACCGAAGTGACCTCTTCCTCGAACGCGCTCATTGCAGCCACGAGTGTGCCCGGCTTGCTATCAGAAATCTTGTCGGGATCGGTGAACAGCACGCGGTGGTAGTTCATCGGCAAACCCGCATTCGACGGTCCAACCCCATGGGCTATCGTATCCTCGTCGGTAAACAAGACGATTGGCAGATCAATGCCGCCAAATATCTCGGGCGGCAACGGTTCCAGAATTGCGTCTGGACTACCTAGCCAGAACTCATCCTTAAGATTATTTGCCTCAAATATGCCAACTATCTCGGCCTTTACGAATCCCGAGCGACGCGACACAGAGGTTGCATGAACAATATCGCCTATGCTGAAGTCGACGAACTGGTCGCCGTGCCTGAGCTCTTTGGAACGCTTGTAATAGAGTGCTACCTCGACGATCTGGACGCCGTTATCATCGACCCTAAGTTGCGGACTTGGAGATCGCCCTTCAATGTATGTGACAGCGTCGAAAAGCCCTTCCATTTCGTGGAAGTATGCTTTCGACACTAATGCGCCACGGCGAATCTCGGTTTCGGTCTCTGGATCGTCATCCTCAACACCCCAATAGTGCGCACGAGACTTAATACGAGTCGATCCATTGCCTATGATCGGCGCAAGATCGATATTTACTGCCGCATCGATCGTTGAGTTGGCGTCTTCAATCGCCTGTACTTCAAGCGGTATCCAATCTGAAACGGCTCCCACGTTTTTGTTGTATAAGCCGATGGTGTCTACAACATCTGCCATACCGATTTTCTCCAATGAACGGAGATATATCGGACCGCCTGCCATCACTGTCGACGCAAGGAAAACGGCAACCAACACACCTAGCGCTAAAAAGCGGTCGCCTCTAGCGCGCCGTTGTGCGAATCGAGAGAAATTCAAATTACAAAAATGCCGAGAATGCAGCAAACGTTCGTAACTTCTGCTGCTCATCAGTCAATTAACAATCAAATAAAGCATCCGCATTTTATACGAATGTGAGTAATCACGAATGATTGCAAAAGCATGGTTTTTATAGAACCGAAACAGCCTAATGCAATCGAGATAATCAGGAACATCGACTATGTGTATTCAACTGAACCGTACAAACATAATGGCCTCATTGCATATTGATAAACGCGAAGTCGTTTTAAATAAAAAACACCGACAAAACGGCGGTGAATTGGGTGTATATGGTGGGCCTGGGATGACTCGAACATCCGACCTCTACTTTATCAGAGTAGCGCTCTAACCAGCTGAGCTACAGGCCCTTTGGGTGTGACTCAGATATGTGAAATATCGGAGTGACGACTAAAAATGTTACTACTGCTTGCACTAGATTGTGTAGTAAATTTTTTGCAATTTAGCCTGTTCCGTCAAAATCAGCAGTCCTTTCTCCCCAGACCGTCCAATTCCACCACAATCTCGGTTGGTGCGTTACGGGCAACAATTAGGACTAGATCGTCGGTGTCAGACGTATTCACTGGCTGGTGATTTGCGCCGGGTGGTACGAAAATGAAGTCGCCTTTACTAATTGGAACTTCCTTATAGAGTTCTGCTCCCGACAGAAACGTTCCGGTGCCACTGACAACATAGATCGCCGACTCGCAATTGACGTGATAGTGCGCCGTAGAGCACCGCCCAGGGGGCACAGTAGCGATCGCCATGTGAATCCCAGTGGAGCCAGTTAGTAGCTCGGAAACCCCAGCAAAACGAGTCATCGCTCCCGAATTCACTTCAACTTCAAGGCTATCGGATTTCGTTATAACAATTTCGCTCGCAGAACTGTGTGCATGTGTCATCGCTACAGTCTAACGAACCACAAAACTGAATAGAAGATCGAGTTCGAAAGCCGAGGAGTCCGTGATACGCGTGAAAACCAACACTGGTTCCCATTTCAGACAAAAGCGCGAGGGTGAAAGAACTGCAGAGGAACGGATCAACCCGATGACGACTACAACCAACGAATTATTTCTGGGCGCGAAAAGACCCGCCAATGGCGGGTCTTGATCAGCGCACTTTAGCTAACTGAACAGTGAACAGAAAGAATGTCTAAGTTTTTCGAAGTTTTGAGACTCTGAAAAGAGTCTATGATTTTGGTGCATTAAGCTTTTTATTGGCTAGAAGATCGAGCTAACGAGCCACTTCCACTCCCCCAGGACTCAGCTGATAAATCAACTGAACGCCAGGATCAGGAATCTCGCTCAAGAAAGTTCTTTCATCTAACCGCCTAATGGTCGACCTAGGTAGCCTCGTTATGACACTAATTGTGATGGATGCATTCTTGTCGTTTACCCACCGCGGGTACTAACAAGATACATATATTCCACCACAAGTCATAAGAGGAACTCCTTAGAAAGGAGGTGATCCAGCCGCACCTTCCGGTACAGCTACCTT
>JAPKFF010000090.1:0-8761 GCA_028821715.1 Dehalococcoidia bacterium | reverse complement strand
GCCCACTTGGAGCACCTTTCAACTTGGGATCAGCCGAAATCGAGAGGTGGGTTTTAGCGATGCAGACCGGAAAGTTCCAGCCGTTCGCAGCGAATCGCCGTGCGGTGGTCTTAGTCATCGCACCCCACTTCACATCACCAGCGAGATAGAGCGACTTTGCCATGTTTTCGACCTTGTCGAAATAGTCTTCGTCATCTTCATACAGAAGCTTGACGTCGGATGGCTGGTTCGCAGCTTCCACCACGGCGTTTGCCAGCTTGATCATGCCGTCACCGCCCTCAGCGAATCCTTTGGCTTCTTCCACGCCGAGGGCTCCAGATGCTATCGCCACTTCTTTGGCTACAGCGATTTCTTCGGGAGAGTCCGTAGGGAAGCGGTTTATAGCGACCACGGCTGGAAGACCGTATAGACCAACAATGCGCAGAGCATTTTTCAGATTTTCGGCACCACGACGTACCGCTTCAGGATCGGCTGTTGCCATATCTTTTATCGCGACACCGCCGTGCCATTTAAGTCCACGAATCGTAGCCACAACGACTGCCGCTGAAGGCTTAGGTCCGCCTTGGCGAACTTTAATGTCCATAAATTTTTCGAAGCCCAAATCGGCACCAAATCCAGCTTCCGTAACAACGTACTCGCCGCAGTTAATCGCAAGCTTATCGGCGATGATCGATGAGCAACCGTGGGCGATATTGCCGAAGGGACCCATGTGAACGATAGTCGGCTGACCCTCGGCGGTCTGGACAAGGTTTGGCTTGATGGCATCTCGAAGCAGAGCCATGATCGAGCCAATACCTTTGATCTCACGGGCCGTGACCGGAGTGGAGCCGTCTTTCTTCCACCCGACAACTATGTCACCTATTCGCTCTCGCAGATCTTCGTAAGAGCTAGTAAGTGCGCAGATCGCCATGATCTCTGAGGCAGCGTTGATATCGAATCCGGCTTCACGAACTGGACCGTTTAACTTGCCACCTGCGCCAGTCATGATCGTGCGGAGTGCGCGGTCTTCGGCGTCGGTTACCCGTCGCCAGGTGATTCCGGTAGCGTCGAAATCGTCAATTTTGTTGCGATATACAGCGTTGTCGACCATTGCAGCCAGTAGGTTGTGGGCAGATTCAATCGCATGGAAGTCGCCAGTGAAATGAAGGTTGATATCGACTGCCGGTTGAACGGTCGATTTTCCTCCACCGGTACCGCCGCCTTTGTGGCCGAAAACCGGACCAAGAGCGGGTTGTCTGATAGTCAATACCGGTTTTTTGCCGATTTTTGCCAGTCCTTGGGTGAGTCCTACCGCTGTGGTCGACTTTCCTTCTCCGGCCGGAGTCGGTGTGATGGCAGTAACTACGATCAACTTCGCCTTTTCATCGGAGTTAGGGAAGGCGTTTAGAGGGATTTTGGCTTTGTTGTGACCGTAAGGCTCTAGGACGGAAGAATCGAGGCCCATGTCGGCCGCGAGGTCAGAAATGGATCGCATTAAGGAATCTTTGGACTATCTGAATTTCGGGAGAGTGTTGGTCAGCCCGGCGAGTTAAAATTTAATCAAACTAGGTAATTCTACGTGCAGATTCAGCGATTGGCTTAATTCACCGGTATGGGCCAATCTGGAGCTCTGTTGCTGAGCAGTGATTTGGCGCTGTGTATGCCGGTGGTAAACATCACAAAGACGACATTGCGACAAGAATCGCACCGGTGTAAGTCCATATGAGTAGTGCTGAGACGATGGCGATTGCTGTTACTAGCACTTCTTTGGTAAATCGGATTCAGCTGGGAATCTCTAAAACGATGGGGCGTTTATCTCCAGTTGTCAAAAACATCTCGGCCAACGGCAACAGTGTTGCCAGAGCGGAAATGTTTAGTAACCAACTGCCCGTCCGACAACCGCCCAAAGACCTGCAGTCCACGCGATTGATTCGATTGAGAATCTTGATGCGGCCGGAAATATCGTATCGAGAGGATTATCGAACTACTTAGGCGTTGCTGGTTTCGTTGCAAGCAGAATCGTCACTGCCGCAATGATGCAGAACCCGGCAAGAGTGAATAGTGATGAATCATAAGATCCTGTGTTGTCGTAGACCCTGCCTACGATTACAGGAGTAGCCATCATCCCTAGTGCCATTGGGAACGCCGACATGCCTAATATGACGCCGAAGTGCTTTCTGCCAAAGTAGTCGCCCCGCATTGCGTGAAGCATCGGTGTTCGTCCACCGAAACCGAGACCCCAAATGACGGCGAACAAAAGGGCGCCAAAGTAGCCAACAGCTGCTGATAGTAGAACCAGCGAGACCCCTTGCAGTAGGATGAGAATTGGAACGATCGCACGTTTGCTCACCCGATCGCCTATGAACCCGCCTATCAACTGAAACGAGAACGATGACAGCGCCATGATCGGAATGATAGTTGCAGCGCTGGTGTCGGATAGATTCACGCCATTTGGATCGGTCAATTGGAAGAAGATGTGCGCTGAGACCGCACCAACCGAGAGGTTGGTGAGTGCGTGGCTGATGGATATTGACCAGAACGCTCGTGTTCGTAGCGCCTGCTTTGCTGTGAAGTCGTGTTGATACTTTGGGGTCTCATCATCATCATAAGGGTTTGCTACCTGCTTCATCAAATCGCTGTATTTAGGAGCACGCTTGCCAGCTATGTAAGCAAGGGGAGGACCAGCCGCAATTGTGATGAGTCCGATGACAAACGTGGTGTCTCGCCAACCGTGGTTGTTAATTCCCCAGACAATCGCTGGAACGAACACACCACCGAGGCTCGAACCACCTATTACAATTGCCATAGCCGTCGCTCGCTTGTGAGGCATCCAAGCGTTTACCGCCGCCATTGAAGGCACGAATCCGCCAATGGAGAATCCAAGCGAAATTATGAAATAGGCGGCATAGTACTGAACTGGACCTTGGAGCTGGGAATAGAAGATCAGCCCGGCACCGCCGATAGTAAAACCGGCAACGACCATTTTTCCTGTGCCGAACTTGTCGGTAAGCCAGCCTTCGAGCGGTCCAAGTAGCGCGCCACCAAATCGACCAAACGACGCCACTCCGGTTACCACGGCACGTGACCAGCCGAATTCGTCTTCGATGGCCCTGAACAACGTACTTGCTGCTTGGAACGTTGGTCCGGAGCTGACAATCATGTTCATCGCACCGGCAAGTGCTACCCACCAGCCATAAAAAAGGCGACTAGTTCTGGACTTCGAGCCAGTCGGTTTTTCGGTAGTCATTAGTTAAGGCAGGGTCGTTTGCAAGATCAGGCATGGGCAGCTGCAAGAAGAGTACGACCATTCGCGTTGAGATGCATCTAAGAATTATCTCAGTCGTTGGTTAAAAGTTCGATTCTGGATATACACAATTTCTGGAAAACGGCGTAATCTGTCTCACTGAATCGATAAAAACAAACGGCAGGATACGCATGAAAATCACCGAGGTCACAAACACGATGCTCCCCGACCCCGACTGGGGTTAGAGATTAATCCTGACTCACTTAAGACCAATGTGACCGGCTGATATCGGACTATCAATAGCAACTAAGGAAATGAACATGTCCTCAGGTAATCGTCTCGAAGGAAAAACTGCCATAGTTACCGGAGGCGCATCGGGTATAGGCGAAGCCACTTCGCGTCTGTTCGTCGAAGAAGGTGCACGTGTGGTGATTGCTGACATCGACGATGTAAAGGGCAATGCACTCGCTACTGAACTCAATCAGAACGGCGAAATCGCTATGTATCGCAAGTTTGACGTCACCCAGGAGAATCGTTGGATCGAGGTCGTTGACGAGATGATGACGACGTGGGGACGACTCGATATCGTGGTCAACAATGCTGGGATGTCAGGTGCTAAGGGTAGGGCGACCGTTGAGAATACGATCGTTGAGAACTGGGACACCGTGTTCGCCGTCAATTCAACCGCGATCATGCTTGGCACTAAGACCGCTATTCCAGCGATGAGGAAGAACGGTGGCGGTTCGGTGGTGAACGTTTCGTCGATCTTCGGGATTGTTGGATCACCAGCGGGTGCTGCGTATCATGCTTCAAAAGGCGCGGCGCGGACGTTCAGCAAGGCGGCTGCGGTTCAGTACGCTCCCGACAATATTCGTGTGAACTCGGTTCATCCCGGCTTTACCGATACACCGATGACTCTCGACATTCACTCTCAAAAAGAGATTCGTGACGCCCGTTTGGCGATGACGCCTATGGGTCGACTCGGATTGCCAATCGATATTGCGTATGGGATTCTCTATTTATCTTCTGATGAAGCAGGCTGGGTGACAGGTACCGAACTCGTGATCGATGGCGGCGAGATCGCCTGGTAGGTGCGGCGGTTCTTGCAGGCTGCCCCGCTACCTAGTTCGCCCGGCCCCGTCATTTCGAAAAGTCCGATAGGACGCCGTGGCAATCAGTCGACGTAGTAACACAGTTGGATATCGGGGTTCTTTTCGATAAATTCCATTGTTCGCGAGCATTAGGTCATAGCGTTGCTCGGTGTTGCTGATTGACCACGCCTGATTCGTTCTGTTTTGCGGATCATGAGCGATCGATACTTATCGCAACCATGGCCTATTGTTTCTGTTCGTGAAACCATTCGATGTAATTCTCGAGCCGGGTGACTTCACCCTGTGGTAACCAACGGTCTGCCTACGAAACGTTCGGGGAGAGCCGACGCTGCGGAGTCTTTTTGTACCTGAGAAGCACCTATTAGTGCTAGCACGGTCGGGGCGACATCGAATAGCCTCGCCTGGAATATAGGTATGCCGACGGCCGACTGAGAATCGTCGGCTCGAATGATCGTCGTCAGCACATCGTTGACCGAGTGAGCAGAAGTGTCGTCTTCGATATTACCGTGGTCGGACGTAATAACCATGTGGGAACCAGCATTTTTAGCAGCTTCTGACATTTCGACAAGAGCGTCGGCTGCAGCACGGTAAGCGGCTTTGGCTTCTTCATAGCGTGCTGGCAGCAGGTGTCCCACCATATCGGGGGAGGCAATGTTACAGCAGATCAGGCGAGACAAGCCTTTCTCAATCGCTTTTACGACATCGACAGTAACTTCGTTAGCTCGCATGTCGGGGTGAAGGTAGAAATCAGTGTCGGTCATCACGCCGTCTTCTTCGCCGTGAGATGGTGTGACGAATCGAGTTTCGTTAGCACCCTCAACCGGGTCTTCTCGTCGACCTCGGAAGAAGTAGCCCATGTGCGACGACTTAACGCTTTCTGCGACCAGCGTGTATTCGTCTTTGCCAACAGTTTTTGTCCACTGCGCAAGAAAATTAGCGGAGTGAGGTTCGGTTTGGAACGCTACGGAAACACCGTATTCAGACTCGAAGATCGGGTGATATTCGGTGATCGCGCAGATATCGAGATTTAGGTTGTGGTCGATCCATGAACCATCCCATTTTCGTCCGCGTGAGTTGCCTTCGGATTCGAGGAACTCTCGTGCGCCCGAGAGGGAACCAATTTTTGATCGTTGTCGATCTGAACGGAAATTGAGATCAATAAACGCATCGTTGGCAGCGATCGATGGCACTGACCCGTCGGCTTTGAGGACTGCTATTGGAGAGATGTCCTGATCGGTTTTGCCAGATTCATGGTTCGCAGAAATCATTGATCGAGCTGTTGCGATGTCGGCAACTTTTTCGCCCGCATTGCCAGTCAGTAGATCGAAGTCGGCTTTGGCGGCATCTTCTCTGTAGTCACGATCCATAGCCGTCGAGCGTCCGACAAGCCAAGCGAGTGACGACTCTGCGTTGTATTTCGAGAGCAATAGTTGGAGTTGACCGACGAAATCACCTGAACCGTTTATGGCGACAATAGAACTGTTGGCGGCTGAATCGCGTCCGTCGAGAATCGCTTGCATTTGAACTTTTTCTGGCGAAATTCCGTGCCGTACAAAGACTAATTCTAAGAATGCTTCAAGGTGATTCCATGCGCTGTGGACGCGCCCGTCTCCGCCACCTACTCCTGAAAGAAGAAAGCAGAAATTGATCGTCGATCCACGTTCTTTAGCAGTGCTTATCGTGCTGTTGAAAGCTGGATTATCAAAGAACTCGCCAGTGTTGATCGAATTGGTTATCTCTAATGGAAGCTGAGGCGCGAGTTCGGTGTTGCCTATCTGTTGATGACCGGTTTCCGAGTTGCCCTGAACTGCTGGGTCGAGATCCTCGAATCCTGCCCAGATACCCGCAGCACTGGTTGGTATCGATAGATTAGCGTTTCGTAATGAACATAGATTGCGGGCTGCTGACGACCACGGAACATATCGCTGTTCGTCGGCTACTGATTCGACAAGCGAATCGATGCGTTCGATCAGATCGTCGTTAAGAAAGCCTCGGCAAGTTTGCAGATCGCTAATCCACGTGAGGGCGTCACGCGTTGGTGTATCGGGTTCTAACGACTCGACATGAACGGGGTACAACAGGTTCTTCGCCCAGATAGCGTCGTATCCGATTCGCTCGGCGGCTGACACGATTAGTTTTTGGTTGCTCTGACCGAGCTTCGACCAAGCGGCATCAACCACCGTTTTTGATCGACTGCGGCTGAAACCAAGCCCATCGATTACTGCCAGAAGTGCTTTTTGCTTGCTGTTAGCCAATTCTCATGCGTTTCCTTGTTTGTACTAGTTGTTTCATCAGAGGTTGACACCTAATCGGCTACTGTCAGCCAAGTGACCTTCACATATTCCAAGTCTGCGTCTGAAATGCCGTTCGATTCGAGCCAGCCCGCAGGAAGCTCCAATACGGTGAGCCACTCATCCGCTGGTACATAGTTGTTTGCTTCTGTGGCGCACTTTACTTGCCAATTGTTGTCGCTTAGACCGTCGCGCAGGCAGGGAGTCATTCTGATTTTATCGACGATATTGTGGGAACGGTCGATATGGAGGATGTCGATTGGGACGTAGGTGTTGTACATCCAGAATCCCGTTGAACGTACCGTGGGGTAGTAGAACATCATTCCAGTGCCATTCGGAATTGATTCTCGACACATCAAACCTTGTACTCGTTCGCTTGGTTCGTCGGCGATTTCAACGGTCACTTGGAGATCGATATCTCCGAGGGTGACTGTCACCTCCGACTGACTCAGATGTTCATATTCAAGGTCTCCGCAATCTGCTGAATCGATAAACGTCCCAGGAGACGGTAGAACTACCATTGTTGGGGTCGGGGACTCTTGTTCGCTCGTCGAACATGCGGTAATAAGTGCGATACTTGCCGCCACCACTAGGGCATATAAGGTGACGTTCGAGTTGCTGATAGGATTATTCACGGATCGATGGTAGCTGACGAAATTCGTTGTTCATACATTTGCGAGTTCCGTCAGGGCTTCCAGAAATCGGTATGGTCAGTAATTTGAGCACTGAGCAACGTCCAACTTCGGTCACGCAAGAACCGACCGCAAAAATAATTCCGTTCGCTGCATTCAAGATCCGAAGTTTTCGATTCCAATGGTCCGCAGATGCGTTGATCACTTGGGGATCGGAGATGGAAACTCTGATCCTCGGTTGGTACATCCTTGTCGCAACTGATTCGCCGTTCTTGGTGGGATTGCTTGGTGCGTTGCGATTTTCGGGAACGCTGACGGCACCGATTGTTGGTGTTATCGCCGACCGTATAAGTCGTAAGGTGATGTTAGGCGTGCTACGGGCGGGCGCTGGGCTTTCAGCGTTGGCACTTTTGATATTGGCTGTAACCGATTTGATTCAGCCGTGGCACGTGTTTGCAATCGCCAGCATCAGCGGAATATTAAGACCGGCGGACAACGTTCTACGCCAGTCGCTAATCGCCGACACCGTACCACGAACTCTGTTGATGAATGCTTTAGGTTTGGCGAGAACTACTCAAGATACCGCCCGTATCGTTGGAGCGCTTTTGGGTGCCACGTTGTTGTCGAGGTTAGGTCTCGGGTGGGCGTATGTGGGCGTGACGCTTTTCTACACGTTGAGCGTGTTGATGGGACTTGGAATCAGCACAGTCCGATCGAGCATTTCCGTAACACACTTGCACCCTCTTACCGAGATGAAACAGGGACTGAGGTACATGGTCGATTCGTCGGTGATTCAGCCGATTATGTTTCTGGCCTTTTTGGTAAATGCAACGGCGTTTCCGCTTACGAATGGGTTATTACCTGTAATTGCCAGAAACGTTTACAAGCATGATGAAAATGGACTGGCACAGATGGTTGCGGTGTTCGCAATGGGCGCGCTTGTGGGGTCGTTGTTGATGGCGGCGGTTGTGAATTCGCGTCGACCCGAGCGGTTCATGTTGATCACGATGGTTGTTTGGTACTTGTTTCTGATTTTGTTCGCCCAGACCGATTCAAATGCCGTCGGGTTACCGTTACTGGCGCTAATAGGAGCATCGATCAGCATCTGCATGATTTCGATGTCGGTCGTGTTGATGACTTTCACTAAATTCGAAATGCGTGGACGGGTGATGGGCATTCGAATGCTCGCCGTTTACGGTTTGCCGATGGGACTGGTGATAGGCGGCTGGCTGATAGCGCAATACGGAGTGCCTGTGACGATTACAGGCTATGCAATTGTCGGGCTAATAGCACTTGTGCTTTCAGTCCTGAAATGGCCAAAGTTGATCACAGGATTCTCGGCTGAAGAGCGAGGGTAGTACACTGCGACCGCTGTCGATATTCTGGTAGTAATATCGGTAGATCGATAGGTAAAACTGAATTTAGCGCTACGTTCGATGAGACTTAATTGCCGCACCATCGGACTCTTAACGATGACCGGTGAGGCGGCTTTGTTAGTCAGAC
>JAPKFF010000196.1:0-1835 GCA_028821715.1 Dehalococcoidia bacterium | reverse complement strand
TGGGATTACACAGAGCTTCCTTGGAGTTCCGATTACTACTTTAAATACGGCCAGATGATGCCGGATGACGCGCTGGTAACTCTTGAGGACTTCAACGCTGTATTCCTCGGAGCAGTGGGGCACCCTGACATTCAGGACAACATCACTCTCGACGGCCTACTGCTGCCGATTCGTCGACGTTTCGACCAGTATATTTGCTTACGCCCTTCGGTTTTGTACCCTGGTGTTGAGTCTCCTTTGTCGGGCAAGAAGCCTTACGACATTGACCTAACCGTAATTCGAGAAAATACTGAAGGTGAATACCTCAACATTGGTGGATTCGCTTACCACGGGACACCAAATGAAGTCGCTGTACAGACAGCCGTTTACACACGCATGGGTTGTGAGCGAGCTATTCGATACGCGTTTGATCTCGCCCGTGAACGTGGCAAAAAGAACCACGTCACATCCATCACGAAATCGAACGCTCTTGGCTACATGACTATCTGGGACCGCACGTTCGCAGAAGTTGCCGAAGAGTACACAGACATCGACTCGGCATCGCTACTGATAGACGCAGCTTGCATGGATCTTATTCGACGACCTGAGATGTTTGATGTAATCGTGGCTCCGAACCTTTTCGGAGATATCATTACAGACATTGGTGCGATCATCACTGGCAGCATGGGATTAGCTTCAAGCGCAAACATAAACCCTGACCGATCAGTTCCATCTATGTTCGAGCCAACACATGGTTCGGCTCCAGACATTGCAGGTCAGGGTATTGCCAATCCGATGGCTCAAATTTTGACAAGTGCAATGATGCTTCGCCACCTCGGTGAAGACGCTGCTGCCGCCGACGTTGATGCTGCTGTTCTGCAGTTACTTGAGCAGGGCGAACTTCTGACACCTGACCTTGGCGGTTCTTCGACCACCGAAGGAGTTGGTGACGCCATCGCAGAGTTGGTATCGAAGTAGTTCATAAGTAAACATCTAGCACTTAGTAATCGACAGGACCGTTCATCGAGATGGATCCATTCCAGAAAATCCCATTAGGAAACACCGGCATTTCAGTTCCGAGGCTCGGCCTAGGAACTGCGCCGTTGAGTGGAATGGTGCTCGGTGACGGCCTCTACGGTGGCACAGCACATGACGAGGCCGTAAAGGTCATTGACCGTGCTCAAGAACTGGGCATTTCGTATGTCGATACAGCACCACTCTATGGTTCTGGGCGTGCAGAAGCTCGGGTAGGTCAATCTTCGTACGCGTCTGCAGATCGCGATTCATTCGTTGTTTCGACAAAAATCGGTCGGGTTCTTAATGCTGTTGAAGGCGGAATGGTTGCTTCAGATGATCCGGATGGCATCGGGGAGCTAGTCGCTGTCAATTCGTGGACTCGAGACGACGTTCACCGATCTATCGAAGAAAGCCTAAAGCGCTTAAATCTCGATAGCGTGGAAATCATCTACGTTCATGATCCAGATGTAGAAACGTACGGTGAAAGGCAAGCTCTAAACGAAGCGTTCCCAGCTCTGATTGAATTCCGAGATCAAGGAACTATCAAGGCAATCGGTTGTGGAATGAACGAGTGGCAAATGCCATTGCAATTCATCCAGCGATTCGACCTAGACATCATCCTGCTGGCGGGTCGATACACTCTCCTAGACCACTCAAGCTTGTCTGAATTCCTGCCTGCCTGTGTCGAGCGTGATGTGAAGATCACTATTGGTGGACCGTACAACTCGGGCATTCTCGCTCGTGATCTTTCACAACCGGTAACGTTCGATTACGAACAGGCGTCAGATGATTTAGTTTCTACGGCACGTAAATTGACTGAAATATGTGTTGCGCATGGA